>DATLBB010000376.1:0-6944 GCA_035527155.1 Sedimentisphaerales bacterium | reverse complement strand
GCCAGCCCATCGTCATCGACGGTGATTATTCTTGCGGTGCAGGGGATTGCAGCCGACAGGCAAATCAGAATAAAGAATACACATCTCATTTTTGCACTCCGCGATCGCGCAACGGGCCGATAAAATACTGCTTTAATTATAGCAAATTGTGAGGGATTTTTCAAAAAATTGTGCAAAAAGGGGAGAATTTGGCCTAAATGGCGGTGTAAATGAGGTAGAGACCGGCTATTAAGATGAGTAGGCCGCAGATTTTTTTGACGATGAGCGTTCCCGCATGTGAAATTCTTTGTTTCATCAGTGATAACTTGACATCCGGAAAGTCCAAAAGTTTCTAAATTGTCTTCTTAACCACAGGCTTTTTGCCGTTTTGGGTTTCGCCTGCCTTTGTTTCAGTGCCCATAACGCTTATCAGAAGCCTGTGGAAGCCGGACGTCATCGGAGGTTCACAGCCGGTTAATTCCTTCCAGGCAAGCTTTGCGGTTTCGGCGGCCAGCTTGTATTCCACAACCACACTCTGGGCGTATTGATCGTTGGCATTCGTGATTGCCTTTGTGTATTCGCTGAAAGCATTTTGTACTTTCTTTGCCATAATCCGTGATTTGACGCAGGCACCTATAAGTGCAAGCGCAAGGGCAAAAGCAATCGAAGCATATTTTGGGTCTATTCCAGCCGCCTGTGTTTGTCCTTTAAAGATTGCTCTTATAAGGAAGTAACCGAAGCCTCCGAGCAACAGCAGATGAAGACCACCCCTCAAGAATCCAATGAACTTTTCGGCCTCGGCAATCCTCTTTATCATATCCTTTCTCATTTGATCGGCAGCGGCCATCTTTTTGTTGAGGCTGTATTTTCTCGTTTGTATCCCCCTGGCCAGTGAGTTGGCTGCCATCCGCAGATTCAGACAGTAGAGCCCTTCCGCACTTTTCTCCGGAAAGGAATTCATCAATTTGTTGAAGTTTTTCGCAGAAATTCGGGCAGAATTGCGCAGCTCAGGGTCCTCACAGTTATCTGCGAGATACAGGTTGTAGCCGGCCTCCACAGCAACTACAGGATAGATATCTTTAGCGGCTATTTTTGAAGCTTCTGTTTCTTCAACCATCGCACCTGCTCCTTTACAATAATGACTCATTCATCCCTGCGATACCTCCAGGAAGGGGAGCCTATGACGCTGATGGACAGAGCGCGCTGTCTGAAAAGTACTATCCGGCCTGTTCACCTCTACCTATTGAAATCACACTCGCCGCTTCCATGGCGTATCTTGACTTCTTATCGATTCCCGTAACCAGGTAACTCATCGGCAGCCGATCACTCACAGGAAAACTTATTATTATTCTGCCTACCTTGAACAACCTCAGAATAACATCCTCAGTGTCTATACTGACCCGAAAATCTTTTCTTTGAATACCTCTTTCGCTCTCTGAGAGACCCCTCTGGATATCCAACCTGTTCGGTGACATTGCGATATACTCAAATAAACCTGCTATCCAGATCAATCTAAGGAAGAAAAATCCGACATAGGCCATTAAAAGATATCCTAAAGGATCAACTTTAATCCCCAGATGTTTGAATTTTTCAAAGAAATCCAGGAATATGTCAACACCCATCAGTAAAAGAATTAAACAAAAACCACCAATGGTCAGGAATAAAACAAGTACCCTGGTAGGGGTCAATTTAAATATCACAACCGCTGCATTCAAGCAGAAAAATCCAAAAGTGAATCCTCCCAGGGTATGGTGAACTATTAAATTAGCCGGGCTGTCCGAGGGGATTGTCAAATCGATGATATAACCGGCAATACCGCAAAGAACCAGTATGATCATTGAAGGTAGAAACAGAACCAGCCATGACCAATCAAAGGTAGTCAACCAAACGCTTATGTTCGGGTCTTGACGCAGCTCATTGTCTCTGGCTATTCTTGTCCTGACGCTCTTTGTCTTGCTTAAAGTAAAGGCAGCGATGACGGCCGCAAGAGTAATACCAACGACAATGTAATAGGAAAGCATTCTAAGCGAAACCCAGGAAAACTCCCCTTCGTTAACAGTGGTCACGACATTTCGGATCATGTAATAATATCCGAAAATAATGGCGGCCCACGCATCCGAAAAAATAAGTGCTATCTTCAGCCGATACTTTTTAGCCGGTAATATCACTCCCTTCGCTTTTCCCTCTTCAACACTCTGTTTTGGTTGAAGGGTAGGGGTCATTCCCTCTGCGGCACTTGTTTGCTCCGGAGCAACTCTTTCCTGCCCTTGACTATTTTCCTGCTCGTTCATGATATTTCCTTTCGTGAAAAATCCTTCGCAAACGAAGCCGCCCAGGCAAGCAGCAATTGCTTATAATATATAGCAGGTTTAATTTCTGAAGTCAAATACTTTTACACTCACCCGTTGTTGCTTCATGTGTGGACTCCGGGAGCGGCTGTTGCCTATTTGTGTACAGTTTGTTCGGCACGGTCCTGCTTTCGTAGAGGCAAACCCGTCCTTGCGCAAGCGACGATAAGGAAAAGATTTCTAACGTGGTGTGCCGAGGATTTGGAGAGAATCCTTGATGACCGGCAGCGTTTTGATTTTCACCTGTGGGTCGTAAACATTGCCGGTCACTTCCATTCGCACAACAGCACCGCCGAGCCCTTCGGCTAAGGATTGCAAAATGGAAGGCTCCGCTGCCGCAAGCCGCCGGCCCCGAACGGTGAGGGCCAAATCCACATTCCTGGTTTGCAGGTCCATCCAGCCTGAGCCGTTGAAGGCAATCGCTTCGCCGGACAAGTCGAACTTTTCAAAGAACACCCTGTCGTCCTTGATGTATGAATCAACAATCATCTGCTCGAAGGCGGAATCTTTCGGCTCCGTCAGGTTTAATACGTACAATACCTTCGCCAGCGGCGAGAGTTTCCCCACGTGCATGTTACTTATCGTCAGTCTGCATCTGCCGATACGTGAAGAGCTGCCGCCAACTGTGCCCTTGAGGTTCAATGAGCCGCTCATCGTCCCGCTCGTGTCACCTTTGGATTGCGTTCCGTTTCCGGCATCCGAGAGAAATCGTTTCAAGTCAATACCGTCGAAGCCTATTTGCAGCAGATACTCCGAAGGCCCCTCATCCGGCTGCTTGAATTCGAACTTACCCGTCAATCTGCCGCCGTGACATTCGGCCACCAGATTTTCAGTCAGCCAGCTCTGGCGGCGGCGGTCATAATGGATATCTGTCTTTAGCGAGGTCAAGGATTTGCCGCCAATCCTGCAACTGTCCACGAATAGTTTCGCCTGCCCATCACTGAAGCCGGCTCCGGTTTTATATGAAACCTTCGTCTCCAACACCGCATCCAGCTCGCTCACCGCAGGCCACATCTTGAAATTACACATTTTCAATTTCGCAGTACCGTCAAAATCAATACGTCTTTGGCCGTCGTCTCCGTTGAACATTTTTATATCTTTGAAGTTCAAATCAAATCGGCCGGTCGGCGACAGCTTAACGTACAAATCGCGAAGCTCTTTGGGCAAGGCCAGGCCCAGGCGCTCGTCGAACCAAATGTCATTCGCTGAAACTGCAAAACTGCCGCTGCTGAAAGCATTATCAGCCAACGCTATTTCGCCGTTCAGCTTTATGCTCGATGTATTAGCCGTCTCTTGCACGTCATTAGGGGCTTCTGCTGTAATATTTTCCAGCTTGATACTGTCGGTTGTTATTACAAGACTGCCGGTGACATCTTTTAGCGGGTAGGCGGCCGGCACAAAAATGACAAGCCCCTCTTTTTGTGTTTCTTTCGCAAAACGGCAGTACACGCTGTTGCCGAGACAGTCTACTATCAGCTTATAATCGGGGCAATCGTCGGCGCCGTCTTTATTCAAATAGGCGCTAAGGTTTATCTTTCCCTTAACCTGAAGTCCGGAAGCTATTGTTTGCAGCGGCTTTGGCAGCAGCTCAATCAAACCATCGCTTATCTCCATCTGCTCGGCACGCACTGTCAAACAGTAGCGGCCATTTTCAGCTTCATCTGTCGGCCAGATTCGCCCGGTAAGTGATACCGAGCCCTGTTCATATCGACCCGTGAAATTTTCAAAGATTACCGAATCAGGGCTAACAACAGCTTTTGCCGACACGTCGGAGATTCTTATGGGAAGTTCCTCGACGTTTAAGGAAGTTTTTTTGAAATAAATATCGCCGACGAAGCTTGCAGGGCCGGTATTCGGTTCGGGCGTAAAAATCTTTATCTCGGCATCGGCCAGGCCGGCCATATCGAATTGCCTGCAAAAGTTCCTTTGTTTAGCCGGCAGTGCCGCCGTTAGTTCAGAATCCAACGGGACATCTTTCGCACTGATTGACAGGTCGTATATTGGCCGGTCCGTGCTTCGCTCTGTAACTTTACCGTTCAGGATTATTTTCCGCCCATTGTATTGCGAAACCAAATCCGAGACGGTTATATTGTTGTGGTCGAACCACAGTTTCCCGCTGAGATTTTTTAACGGATAGGGAAAATTTCCATAGGTCGCTTCCACGTCATGAAGGTCAACTTCGAGGTTTCCTTTTTTCTCCGTCCGCGATTGCCGGCTGAGCGTATAATCTATCGCTGCAAGACCGCTTGGAGAAAAAGCCGACCAAAACTCCTTCTGTTTTGTATTTAGCGCATCATACAGGTCGTTATCCAGGGCCATATTATCACTTTTAATCCGGATTTCGTATTGCCAATTCGGCCCGAAGTCTTTGGAGAAGCCGTTAAAAGTTACTTTGACGTCATTATGTTCGCCGCTCAGGTTATTAAGTGACACACCTTTCTCGGTGAAATCTATTTCGCCGACAATATGCTCCACGGGATAGGGAAACTTGCCGTCGCAAATCGAAGCATCCTTGCAATACACCTTGCCGCTAAATTCACTCTCGCCCAGGCGCTCTAAATTGCCGGATGCTTCGAGGTCAATATCAATTTGTCCGGCGGGACGGAATCGGGTAAAAAAACTTTGCAGGGCACTAAATGCACTCGATCCTTCTAAAAACGACGGCTTATCGAAAGCAAATGTATCACTGTCGGCCCCGCGGCTGCCAAGAAAATCCTTTATCTTCAGCTCCATAGAATAAGTGTTGTTCGGATCGTAACTTAACTGGGCAGCTATGACCTTTATATCCCAGGCCCTCTCAAACGCGGGGACACTCGCCGACGAAATCCCCCCGGCAATTGTAATTCTGCCCGGCCTCCACAGTCCCTTCAACGTGCTTTTGACGGCCTTTGCCATTTCGGCTGTTGTTATACTGAAGCTGTAAGCCCCGGGTTCTTCTTCAGCAGGCCCGAATCTCGCATCAATGGGTATTTGTGTGACGACTTTAACGCGGGCGTTTGAGACCTTGCTGTATTGAAGTGTCCCCCTTTCGAGATGAACAACCGGCATTTTCCCGGCCCCACCTTTAGCAACTTTGAGCTTAAGGCCGGCTGTATTCCATTGCCCTGCATCCAAATCATATCGAGCATCGAAAACAAAATCATTAACGGTTATTTCTTTCAACCGCGGCCGTACCAGCAGTAAGCTGCCTATGTCGAAGCGAGCATATACCTTTTCAGCTTTGAGTATCGCAGCGTTGTACTTCTGGCTTTGCTCAGGCCTGATTACAAGTTTTTCGATAGAGACCGAGCCGTTGAATTTGAAATCAATTGTTTTGGCCTTGATTTTTGCATTCGTAAGCTCAGCAATTTGTTTGATAGCGACCTGACGCAAAAATCGGCCGGCCAGAATGAAAACAAGCCATACAACTACAGCAAGAATCAAAACATCGACAAGCCTGCGAAGATAAACTCGTCTGACACTTCTGGTCTTCCTGAATGTTCTTTTTTTAGCCATGGATTTCAGAAAGCATACGGATTTTAGTTTGCAGTCGGCGGTTCACAGCGGATTTGTCGATAATCATTTTTTTATCGCCTTGTCTGCGATATCCCGACGGCAGTAAGCGCCGTCGAATTTTATTTTATCGACGGCCCTGTACGCCTTTTCTTTTGCCTCCCCGATTGTCTCCGCCAGGGCGGTTACGCCCAACACTCTGCCGCCGTTAGTAACAATATCTCCGTCGCTGACAGTGGTGCCTGCGTGGAAGACAACAACATCTTCTATTTCGTTGGCCTCATCCAGTCCGGTTATTTTTTTGCCCTTTTCATAACTGCCGGGGTAACCGCCTGATGCCATCACCACGCAAACCGCCGGTCGCGGGTCCCATTCGAGTGTAACCTCATCCAGCCTGCCGTCACAAACCGCCAGGCAGACTTGAAGCAAATCGCTTTTTAGCCGCATTAGAATCGGCTGTGTCTCAGGGTCGCCGAACCGAACGTTATATTCCAGCACTCTCGGCCCACCGCCTGTCATCATAATCCCTGCATAAAGCACTCCTTTATAAGGCGTGCCGTTACGGTTCATACCATCCACCGTCGGCACCAGAATCTCGCGTGTAATCTGGTCCATTATACGCTCGGTGACCACAGGCGCGGGACTATAGGCGCCCATTCCGCCGGTGTTAGGCCCCGTGTCACCATCACCGATGGGCTTGTGGTCCTGCGACGATTCCATAACGTAGATATTTCGACCGTCCACAAAAGCCAGTATTGACGCCTCTTCGCCTAAGAGCTTATCTTCGACGATGAGTTTGTCGCCCGCCGCTCCGAATATTTTGTCGCGCATTATCTTTTCAGCCGCCAGAATGCCGTCGGCAGGGTCGTCACAGACATACACGCCTTTGCCCTTTGCGAGCCCTGCCGCCTTTACCACTACTGCTTCGTCTCTGCTTGCGATATATGTTTTAGCGTCGCTGAATCTCTCGAAGATTCTGCCCTCTGCGGTCGAGATTGAGCTGGAGCGCATCAATTGTTTTGCAAATGCCTTGTCCGCTTCGAGCTGTGCCGCCCCGGCGCTGGGCCCGAACGCCTTTATACCTGCCGCTTCGAATGTATCAACAATTCCTGCTGCAAGCGGGTC
>DATLBB010000375.1:0-4434 GCA_035527155.1 Sedimentisphaerales bacterium | reverse complement strand
AATCGGGCCTTCCACAAATCCTGCTTGTCGAAGTCATAAGTTACCTGCTGTCGTTGTCCTCTATCGGTCTCGATCTTGCGTGTGTGGATGTCCGCTCCCGATGAAGACCCATAATGGAATCCGCCAACACGTATCTGTTTTTTTGAGGGAGAAGTGAAGATGACCTCAACGTTAACGTCAAAGAAAGGTTTCTGGTATTTGTTTTCGTGTTTGAAGGTAAGCTCAAACACTTCGTACTTCGGCACAGTGTTTGTGTTATGAGAGTGCTCTACGTCAAGAAGAGAGCTGCCTAAACTCCTACTCCTGCCATCTTGAGCGGAACGGCAACAAGGACAAATCAGTGCCAGAAGAATCAGATCAAATATCAGGACATTTCGTCTTACCATTGTTTTGCCACCTCAGCGAATTGTACAATGTTTGTCGCTTTAATGACATCACAAAATATGCAACGTCCTGATTCTTATTGTAGGCACCGGATTGTAACAAACTATTTAGGGTGGATCTGGTGGTTTCGTCATTGTCGTGAAGCTCCACACAACACCAGTGGTTTTGCCCCATCTATTGGCCTCATCGATACGCCAGTAATACGCCGTGTAATAATCCATCGTGCCGGTGTCAAATGTTGTAGAAGTCTGATTGCATACGAATGGGGGTGGACTGCTTGTGCCGAAGTATACATCGTGCGATGTGGTATATAGGCCAGGGATCCAACTCAAATCAGCGGTCCTGCTGACGACTGTTTTACCATCATCGGGTTCAGGATTTCTCGCCTGCTCCGGCAGTGATGTCGCACCAGCCAGCCAGCCCTCTTCCAAAACAGCCAGGTCTCTAATATCGACATTCTTATTGCCGGTGAGGTCAGCGCCGCCGCATTTACCGCAGTTGGTTTGCGACCACTGTGAAGCTAAAATGGCAAGGTCCTTGAAGTCCACTTTCCCATCTTTATTGCAGTCGCCAAGACCAGGCACTCCTCCAACTATTGTTACAATGGATCGAGCAGGGATAGCAATAGTGCTGTCCGGGGCAAGCAAATTGTACGCAGTTAGATTGTCTTGGTTATAAAAATATCCTTTAGTGACGTAGGGAATCAAACTGCTAATTTCTGCGCCTAAAAAATTGAGTTGTACCGGCTTATCTTCGTATGCCCAATTTACAAATACAACCACTACGATGTCATCGTCATCGTAGCTTTTATAGTAGGCAGAGACCATCAGGTCTTTGACGGTGTCACGTGGAGTTGCGTTATCCGAGCGATGAACTGCCACTCGCTGCATTCCCGGCCTGATAAAACGGCTGAAGTTGCCCATCCCCCACAACATCTTCGATTCATAATAGTTGCCGTCCGTTTGGCTCTTATCTATGTATACCAGTCCGTCCTTGTAATCACATTGAGAAACTGCCAGCCACCACTGCCATCCGGTAGCACTTCCAACCGTCATATCGTGATGAATAATTCGAGTTATCCACAAAGCCGGGTCTATTCCCAAATCACGGCCCAGGCCGTAATCACGGTGTTCCGGCGGAACCCAACCTTCATCTGGAATCAATATACAGTATTCTGTCATCCAGTACTCAAGTGAATAGGCGTTTAGCTTGTTGCGCAGCGTTTCACGCCAGCCCACAAGCCTGTCATCCCACTCAGGCCAGCCGCAAAAATAGCCATGCCCTGCCACCTCATGTGCAATTTTGTTGCCGATATAATAGTCGCTGCTTGGTTCGAAGAATGCGTCGATATAACCTTTACGTTCGGTCGGTGGTTCGTACAGATGTGCGTAACAACCTGCTTCGGGAACTAAAATCTTGGTGGTAAGTCCCTGGTTCCCAAGCTCGCTATGCAGGGCATCAACGACCCTTTTGATGTCACTGTTGTTGTACCTGTTGCACTCTCCTGAATTGCTATTCCAATCCCAGTACGGCTCATTAAAGGGACTGATGTGGCTGAAGTCTATCCCTTTCACGTCCCTGAAATGCTTGATAATTGTCGCCAGATATACGGCAAAATCATCGACTTTATCATCTGCCAGGTTTGTTGTGCCGACGGTAGGATCGCAATAGGCCCTGCCGTTTTTGGTCATATTTATAGGGGGGCTGCCAACAAAGGCGATGAATTTTTCAACGCCGTGCGCCTTGGCAACCTGCAGGAACCAGCGCTGTCCGATGTGGGCCGACCAGTCGTATGAAGTGTAGTCGGCGGAAAGGAAGGTATCAGCCCTGTTCCAGGGTTCCCAGATATAGCTTTGCCTGTTACTGCCGGCACCTACATTGAAGCGCCACCCGGACAGCCCGATACCCTTGGGATCATTGTCGGCATCAAGGCCGGTTTCAAACAGCAGGTCAGCAATAGCATTTCGTTTTGCGCTTGGCCACCACCGGCCGACAAACTGGGTAGACCAGGCATCAGATGCGCCGAAGTTATGAATGGTTTGCTTTGTCTCATTGGTGTTGACGGTCACCGTAAGCGTGCCCGGACTCGACGTACGCAGGTCTCCACCACTTCCCGGGGCACACGGCACATAATCAGACGCAGCAGCATTGGATTCTGCGTTTCGTGTTCCACTGCCAGCTATGAAGGTAGCGAGAAATATAAAAAACAGAAAGCTGAATTTCGAACTATGGAAAAGTTTCATTTTCTTGCCCTTCGTAAAACTATCGTTTTTTCATAACAGAAGCAGTTGTTTTTGTCCAAACGACTTCAACATTTGGTCTATGTGGGAACGTTCACTACCTATAAGACAATTGAACCTCCTATTTTCGTATAAATAAAATCAGTAAAAATGCCCAAACATACCAAGAAAACGTGCTTGTAATGCCTTTTGACAATAAGCTCACAAGCACTTCTATCTCCCGCCTGGCAGGCAAAAACCAGGTTTTCATCCGAAAAATCGTTCAAAAGAAGCTCCTGAATCCGGTGCCACTACACTATAAAGACACATGAGAATCGAAGACGTTACAAAAAAAATGTGAATTTTCCCAGATTTTTAGCAATACTCAGGCGAAAGGACAAAAAAGGCCGCTAATAAATGTCCCAAAATTCAGTTAGTTAAAGGCGAGAAAAATGGCCTCAAGAGCCTATTAGGTCGATTATCAGAGCGCCTCTGTTTGAGATTAGATTTGCAGTAAGGCTGTGTAAGGCGACTGGGCGGTTTGCGGCAAGGGCTGCCAAATATCACTATCCCAAATGAAGACTTTGTTTGTACTGAACTGAAGTACGCGTACCAGACACTAATGCAAATTCGCTTTTGGCAGATGATGCTTAACGAATACCAGCACCGATTATGGTGGTGGCGGGGGTGGAGGTGGCAGCTTAATATTGAAGCTCCAGACTTGGCCGGTGGTTTTGCCCCAGCCATTGACCGCATCGATACGCCAGTAGTACCTGGTACCAAAAAGCATTGTGCCGGGATCAAATGTTACAGCAGTCTGGTTTGCCTGGAATGCAGGCGGATTGCTCATGCCAATGTAGACATCGTGTGATATGGCACGAGCACCCGGCGTCCAGCTCAAAAGAGCGGTTGAATTTACGTCTGTTGCGCCGTCGGGAGGGTCCGGACTGCCGGCCTGCTCCGGCAAAGGCGGTATCGTCGTAGCTGTCAGCCAGTACTCGACAAAAACGCCGAGGTCTTTAGAATCTACCACACCGTCGCCAAAAGGCGGCGGCGCCACGTCAACTGATGATTCATCCTGAGAGAAGTATTGAGCAAGTATCGAATAATCTTTAAAATTCACTCTTCCGTCGCCGGTGAAGTCAACATCCGGGGCCGGCGGCCCCTGCCACAACTGGATACCATTGCCGGTCCCCAAATTGCGCGAATACTGTTTATCGATCGGATTGTTCCAGTGCTCGTGCACGCCCAGACCGGCCACTCGCGTTCCATCCCTTTCAGGGTCGTAAAACGTTCCGGAGGGAGGATTATCCGCCTGAGCCGCTTCGTGGAGGTAATCATCGGTTCCTTCATGAGCGGGACCGGTTGCTTCGGGCCATTCGGTGATGAGAAAGTCAAAGGCCACTGAGTCAATCGCCACCTGGTCCTGGGAGGCGAAAATGCTCGAACACCAGTCATTATTGAACGGTTCCATCTGCCATTTCCGAGGCAAATTCTGGGGATAGTTTATGGCGTGCTTACCGGTATACAACCCGTCAATCAGACAAAGAAACGTTTTGCCGCCTACATGGCGATGCCCCATCAGATCGACCATATTCCTGTAGCTTCCGCTCTGGGGGACACTAAAAGCGGTATCCGAGTGCATATCATAATATCCGCCGGCAGCGGGCCCTCTGAGGGAGCCATAATGGTTCTTTGCACAAACGGTGATTCCCGCCTGGTTGTAATGGCCCTTGAAGGAGGCCAGATTGATGAAGTACTCCGCATCCACATAGGATTGCAGCACATAATCCTGGTTCTTTCCGTCAGCCTTCGACGTGCTCCAGTAAAA
>DATLBB010000374.1:0-3876 GCA_035527155.1 Sedimentisphaerales bacterium | reverse complement strand
GAGGGGATGCGCTTCACGCAGCACTATGCCGGCAGCACAGTCTGTGCGCCGTCGAGGTGCGTGTTGATGACCGGCCTGCACACAGGGCACTGCCTGGTCCGCGGCAATGCCCGCGTACCGCTGCGGCCTTCGGACGTTACTGTCGCCGAGCTGTTGAAAAGGAGTGGGTACGCAACCGGAATCGTCGGCAAGTGGGGCCTCGGTGAGCCCGGAAGCACCGGCATCCCCAACAAAAAGGGATTCGACTATTGGTTCGGGTATCTCAATCAAAGGCACGCTCACAATTATTACCCCCAATACTTGTGGCGCAACGAGGATAAAGTCCAACTCAAGAACGAAGTAAAGTCGGCAAATCCGCCCGGCGGCGTGGCTACGAAGAAAGTCGAGTATTCGCACGATTTATGTGCCAAAGAAGCTTTGTCCTTCGTTGAGCGAAACAAAGATAATCCCTTCTTCCTGTACCTGGCCTTCACTATCCCACACGCCAACAATGAAGCCCGCCAAAAAGGCATGGAGGTACCCGACTACGGCATCTACAGGGACAAGGACTGGCCCGAGCCGCAGAAGGGCCACGCCGCGATGATTACAAGGATGGATGGTGACATCGGCAAATTGTTTGCAAAGCTCAGGGAACTTGGTCTCGATAAGAATACTCTTGTGATGTTCTCCAGTGACAACGGCCCCCACCGCGAGGGTGGAAACAACCCGGACTTCAACAACAGCAACGGCCCATTACGCGGCATCAAACGTGACTTGTACGAAGGCGGCATTCGTGTCCCCACGCTCGCCCGCTGGCCCGGCAAAATAAAGGCAGGCTCTGTCACGGACCACATCTCCGCCTTCTGGGACCTTCTTCCGACTTGTGCCGAGCTGGCCGGCTTCAAGACTCCGAAAGATATCGACGGAATATCAATGCTTCCGACACTCTTAGGTAAACCTGAAAGGCAAAAGAAGCATAAGTTCCTTTACTGGGAATTTCACGAGCAGGGTAAGAAACAGGCCGTGCGGATGGGCGACTGGAAGGGCGTTCGGCTCAACGTGGCCAGGAACCCAAACGGACCGATTGAGCTTTATAATATGAAGACCGACATCGGGGAGAAGCACAACGTTGCTGACCAACACCCGGAAATCGTCGCTCAAATAGCAAAATATATGAAGACGGCACGCACGCAGTCGAAGAACTGGCCGCTGCCGTCAGCATAAAGCGTCTCCCGCAAAGCAAACGCAGTACTTATCTGGAAGGAGATAACGATGAAGCAAAACGCATTCTTGCACGTGATTGCTCTAATAATAGTCTGCTGTGTAATTCTCAGCCGCGCAGATGCAAAGGAGAATTTGCCGGCAGAGAAGTTAGGTACTAAACAGCCGCCGGTTCAGGTAAAGGGCGTGTTTCCAAAGATGACGGTCATGGCCAAAGGCGTCGGCAGTGACTCCGAGGCAGGAATAGGTGCGCTGATACCATGGGCAGAGAAGCTGTGGGCAATCGGGTATGTCTCGCACATCAAAGGCGAGGATTTGGGGCTTTATGAGATAAACGATGATATGACGATGCGGAAGCACCCGGCGTCGGTTACAGGTACGTTTGCAAACCGTATGGCGCATTGGCCGTCGGGCCAGGCATTCATAGGACCGCACGCCATCGACGCCGATGGTAACGTCCGCACTATCGAGGCACTAAAAAGATTCCGACTGACGGCAACTATACGACACCTGACAGACCCAAAGAACAAGGTATATTTCCTTGGTATGGAAGGTCGTTTCTGGGAGGTCGATGTCAAAACGCTCAAAGCAAAGCTGCTGTTCAATCTCGTCAAGGAGCTCGAAATCAAAAACGCCGGGGCGCACTTCAAAGGGGCCTACACCAGGCAGGGGCGGGTTGTCGTCGCCAACAATAGTTATGATGAAAAGGAATTCCTCGGCCAACGAGATGCCGGCCGTCTGGCAGAGTGGGACGGCAAAAAATGGACCATCATCGAGCGAAATCCTTTTGTCGAAGTCCACGGCAGCGCACAGGGCAGCACCTATGGAGGCCACGCGATTTACGCCACCGGCTGGACAAAGTCCAGCGTCGTGCTCCGCGTTTTCGCCAAAGGCAAATGGCTGCGCTATCTTTTGCCCAAAGCCGGCCATTCCTGGGACCACGCATGGAACACAGAATGGATGCGGATTCGCCACGCTCAAACCGAGCGCCTGCTGATGGATATTCACGGCATGTTCTACGACCTGCCTGCGCTTGTGTACGAAGGCAAGGTCTGGGGGATTCGCCCCATCTGCACCCATCTTCGCATCATTCCCGACTTCTGCTACTGGCGGGGCCTGTTCGTAATGGCCGGCAATCAGCTCGACCACGACCAGGGCCAGCCGCAGTCTGGATTGTGGTTCGGCAACATCGACGACCTCTGGAATATGGGCAAACCGTCCGGCTGGGGAGGACCCTGGTGGCAGACGCCCGTAAAAGCAGGTACGCCGTCCGACCCGTTTCTGATGACCGGCTTTGACAAGAAGGTCGTACACTTGGTGCACGACCAACAGAAAAGCGTCACGTTTGTTATCGAGGTGGACTTCCTGGGCAATGGCTCGTGGAGAACGTACAAGAGTTTCGACGTGTCAGGAAATCCCCAGACGCCAAGAGGCGTGCTTGGCCTTCCTGCTGAAAGCCAGGGATATGTGCACCACGAATTCCCCGATGGCTTCTCGGCGCACTGGGTCCGCGTGACCGTAGACACCGACTGTAAGGCGACGGTATACTTTATGTACAATTAGCGTAGAGGCAAAGGCTTGCTCGTCTGTTTGGACGTTGCCTTTGTCAATAATATGTATGTATCAGGTATAGATTTCGGAGAAAAAGTGATGCAGGTGAAAAAAAGAAACATTCTACTATGGTATGTGGGAGGCGTGCTATTAACACCTTTAATCTTTTTAGTCGCTTCTAAATCATTATTGTGGCATATAGAATTTTATATATATGAAAGGATTTCTATTCCGCGGGTATTTGCTATAGTATTGGTTTTTGATGTTATTTGGGTCATCCTAATGATGTTATGGCCACTTAAAAAAATACATGTCAAGATTGTTTTGACGCTTTTCGTACTTGCCTTGTCTGCTGCCGTTTTAATCGACTTGCTTGTTATAGACGCTCTCAATGTGTAGTAAAGTATATTTGATGAAAGAAATAATTCTTTTTGAGCTGCTGGAAAATCAGCAGGTTCTAACTTATTGGTTTCTGGATGCTTGGTGCAGAATTCAGGAGAACAGGTATGCGTGACCATAAAAGGAAAAAACTACAACGCCACTGGAAGGTCGTTTCAATCGTAGTACTAATCCCTATTGTCTACGCGATCGGCGTTATATTGTTATACGAACCAATAAATTATTTCATGGATGACTGGTTTTTTACTTGGCGAGGTGTTCTTACAGTTTTAGGGTTCGATGTTATTTGGATCATAATAATGATTTTATGTCCACTTAGAAATATAAAGGTTAAAGTAGTTCTAACGCTTTTGGTGCTTGCTTTGTCAGCCTCTGTCTTGACTTGTTGGGCATTACTGGAGTCACTCAGTAGTGACATTTTCTAAGTCCGGGCGCAAAAATACGAGTTACTTAAACCAAATCAAGCATATTCTTAGTTGTTAAGGGCAAAAAAACGAGAAGAGAAATTTCAATTATATTATTTTTTTCGGCATTTCTCTCGGTTCATGTAAACACCTATACGCCTTCGGAAATAAAATAACACATCGGGCATTGACAAATGAAGCCATTAACACTGATAATAGTGCAGCAAGAATAAGATGACCTTTTCCTCAGTTTAGGTAAGTTGCGAATGAACAGGAATAATAGAGGAGTATGTAAAATGAAGCATGCAATGCGAAAACTAAG
>DATLBB010000373.1:0-62170 GCA_035527155.1 Sedimentisphaerales bacterium | reverse complement strand
CATAGATGCCACACCTGCCGACCCGAATTCCGGCAACTGGGACTCGGATGAATGGCCTGGGACGACGGGATTCAGGCCGGTAGGACATACCCCATACAGTATTGATTTTACAGGTGTGTTGGACGGAAATGAAAAAAAAATTACAGGTCTTTACATCAACCGTCCATCAACAACCGCTGTAGGTTTGTTTGGTTCAATAATAGGCACTGGAGTTAAACACGTTTACGACCTTACGATCGAGGACGCTGATATTACTGGTGATGACTGGGTCGGTGTTATTGCCGGTGTTGTAGCTACGGGGAGCATAGAAAATTGTTTCACGTCAGGAGTTGTCAATGGAAATTATGATGTTGGAGGAATATATGGTTATGGCGGTACTCCTGTTCTTACTGAGTGTTATTCAACGTGTGATGTTACAGCAGTTTCTGAAGGATATGCAGGAGGAATAGTTGGTGAGGCGAATAACAGCAAGTTGTATCGTTGCTATGCGAGTGGGTCAGTCACAGGCCCCCAGATTATTGGTGGAATTGCAGGATCTACAGGCACCGTTTCATTTGAAATGCACGACTGTTATGCTACGGGAGCGGTTACGGCTTCAACAGATACAGCCGGTGGTTTAATAGGGTCGACCTATACATCTGCTATTATAAGGCGATGTTATTCGACGGGAGATGTTTCAACACCAACAAAAGGTGGAGGGTTGATTGGTGGCAATATTACTCCAAATATAAGTGACTCTTTCTGGGATACACAAACTTCCTACCAGGCCACAAGTCAAGGTGGCACAGGCAAGACAACTGCCGAGATGAAGGATGATGCCACCTTCACGGAAACCGATACTGTTGGCCTTACAAATCCTTGGGACTTCGTTGGCAATCCCCACGATGATGTTGCAAATAATGACTATTGGAATATTGACTCTGGCAAAAATGACGGTTATCCGTATCTCAGTTGGCAGACTTTCTTCAATGAATTTATCAGTACAATCAACGATTCTCTCGGCGTAACCGACGCAAGCACACCTACAAAAACAATAGTTCGCGGATTCGATGAGTCGATGGGCGTTGCAGATGACAAGAGCCGGGACATCGCGGCATTGCGATCGCTGGCGGAAACGCTTGGTATCACTGATGCGAATATTTCAACAAAGGGTATTCCGCGAATTCTGGCCGATACTCTTGGTCTTGTTGATGCACAGAACAAGGGCGAAAGCAAGTCGCTTGCGGATTCTCTGGGAATTACAGATGCTCAGATTGCTTCGGCGGGATTCGTAAAGACATTGGCTGAGTCGCTTGGTTTGACGGATGCTCAAGTCGCTTCGGCAGTATTCATCAAAACATTAGCCGAATCTTTGGGGCTGACCGATTCGATGGCCGGGACCAAGGGCCAGTTTCGTACTGTCGCCGATACGCTCGGCTTAACGGATGATGCAGTTCGCAGCACTGTCATCTTGAGGATTCTGTCCGAGTCACTTGGCATAACCGATTTGCCGTCGAGCATTAGCGTTCTCGACAGGGTAGTAGCCGATACGATCGGACTGACAGACGCCGGCATTATTTCCGGTATTGCCGCAAGAATAGCCGAGTCGTTAGGCTTGATTGATTTGGCCTCTTCCGTGAAAGGCCAATGGCACGTACTTGCCGAAACGATTGGCATGACGGACGATGTAACGAAAACGCAGATCACTATAAGAGTTCTTGCCGAGTCACTTGGCCTGACCGACAGCATGTCAAGTGTATGGGCGGCAATCAGATTAGTTGCTGACGATCTCGGTATCACGGACATTATGTCCGAGGATTTCGTTCCCGGCGGCGGTGAAGCATTTGTGCGAACGGTGAACGATGCCCTGGGGCTCACAGACAGCAGCTCCAAAATTCATATTGCCCTGCGGACCTTATCGGAAAATCTCGGCTTGACTGACTCTGTTGTAAAACTATTCATCGTTAGCCGACTTATCAGTGACAGTGAAGGCATAACGGACGGCGTTGTTTTAAGCAGAGTATTGTTGGTGACGGACGGCCTGGGCCTGACTGATAGCTTCACAAGGCTGCTGACCGTTTTACGAACACAAAACGATACACTGGGCTTAACCGATTCCCTGACATCTTTGCTTTCAATTCTGCGGATCGTTCTTGATACGATGGGCATATCCGATGCCGTCTCGAAAGGCGAGCACAAATCCCTTGCCGATTTGCTCGGTTTGACGGATTCAGTGACCAACGTCAATACAGCTTTTAGGACAATAGCTGATTCTTTGGGCTTGACCGACAATCTAAGCCGTGTATGGACGGTGCTTAGAACTGTCGCCGACGAGCTGGGCATTACGGACGTAATGGAGTACGAAGGCGTTGGAAACATTGTCAAAGTTATCAACAACGCCATAGGCCTTACTGACAGCACATCTAAAGTCTGCGTTGTTCTCAGGGATCTTTCCGAAAACCTCGGGCTCGGCGATGCCGTTGTCGCCCTTTTTGCAATGAGCCGCCTGGTTAGCGATAACGAAGGCATTACGGACGGCGTCATGCTCGGCAGAGCTTTGAAGGTGACGGACAATCTCGGACTGACCGACGATTTAACGAAGCTGCTGGCTGTTCTCAGGACACAGAACGATCCTGTTGGCCTAAGCGATTCCCTGACCTCTTTGTTGGCTATCTTGCGGACGGTCGCGGACTCTATTGGCATGACCGATTCAGCGACCCATGTTTACGCAATACTAAAAACGATAGCCGATTCTCTCGGGATGGCTGACGACATCGGCCGCGTGTGGACGGTACTGAGAACCGTTATCGATTCGCTCGGCATTAAAGATGCAATAGATACCGATGGCGTAGGGAATTATTTCAGAACAATAAACGACGCCCTGAATCTGAGCGATATTACATCGAGAAATTTCATTGTCCTTCGCGTGCTTTCCGAAAACCTCGGCTTGGGCGATTCGATAACAAGCCTCTTTGCAATCAGTAAGCTCATAAGTGACAGCGAGGGCTTGACGGATGGCCTGACCTTAAAGAGGGCATTGTCCGTAACGGACGCCTTGGGCCTGACCGATGATTTCGCGAAGCAACTGGCTATTGTGAAAACGCAAAACGATGAGATAGGACTGACCGATGCGCTGGCTTCATTGTTCGTGATACTTCGGGCGATTCTCGATAATATAGGTATCGCGGACGCACAATCCAAAGGTGAGGGCAAGTCGCTTGCCGACTCAATCGGGATAACCGACTCGGCGTCCCGCGTTTATGTTGCCGTCAAGACGATAACGGACTCACTGGGCCTTGCCGACGATATGGGCCGTATCTGGACCGTGCTGCGAACGGTTGCGGATTCGCTCGGTATAACGGATGTGTTAGATACCGACGGTGTCGGTAATTACTTCAGGACAATCAATAATGCCCTGGGCATGAGCGACAGTACCGAGAGGGTGTTTGTGGCTCTCAGAGTTCTTTCGGAGAATCTTGGCTTGACGGACGCCCTGGCGAGCCTCTTTACAATAAGCAGGATAATCAGCGATTCCGAGGGATTGACCGACGGCATTGTTTTGGGCAGGCTCATAGCCTTGACTGACACGCTCGGCATAACCGATTCGGTAACAAAGCTCATCGATTATCTGCGGACACAGAGCGATGCTATCGGAACTCTCGACGCCATGATTAGAGTATCTGTGGCCATTCGGTCGATAAACGACAGCATGAATATTTCGGATGCAGAAGAGCACGAGTTGACGGCCCTAATGAAGGCCGCGTGGGCATTTATGGTAATGAGGCAAACGCATGGGTAAAACAAAAACAGACAATACAAGTTTGAGGGGCGAAATCGTCGTTGAGCTAAAAGACAAAGATGGCAATCCTAAACTAAGGCACGCAGAAGGCGTAGTCATTGCACCAGTAAAATACGAAGACTGCTCTATGGTAATGAGGCAAACGCAATGAAAAAATTCAAATTCACAGCCGACATAGAGTTTGAGGCCGAGAACATCGACGTTGCCTTTGATTTATTGGAAAAGCATTTTCTCAATCTTGTCCACGATTTGGATGATGAAGAATCTGGTAATTGGGATGACAATTGGTTTGTCGGCGAAATGAATATAGAGCCAAAGGAGTAAAATCAAATGAACCGCAGAGAAATATTGAAATCGAGTATCTTGCTGACTGGTGTTATTCCTGCCAGCATGGTCATGGCCAAAAAAGAGGAAAAGATTACTACAATACAAGGGGATTTTACAATATCACTGGTTGACGACAAAGGAAACATTGCAAGTGAATGTTATCCTTTTGCGATTGAAGCGACACCTTGTGGAATGAGAAATATCACTGAGGTTAAGTTTAAGCATATTCAAGCAACTTCTGATTTACGTATTCGTATCTTTTTGAACGGGAAAAACTGGCGTACTTCCGATTGTGAAATTAGGAATGTAGGAAAAAAAGATACCGTTACTATAGAAAAAGGTCAATTTAATATGGTTTGGAATAAAAATTAGCAACTAAGCCAAAAGAAAATCAGGCATAGGCGGAGTTGCTGCCGCTGAGATGCCGTAAACATCGCAGCCTTTTACGGGGGCTTTGATGACGAAAGTCATTGAGGCCCCCTTTTTCTTTTGGCAAAAAAACTCATTGAAAGGAAATTTGTAATGCAAGCACAACAAACGAAAAAAGATGGTTTAAGACTCAGAGGTGAGGTCATTGCCGAACTCAGAGGTCCGGACGGCGAACTCAAGCAAAGGCAGGTGACACACAATATAGTCACGGGGCAGGGCGACTTCTTCGCTGCCGGTGCTATGTATACGGCTGCTTATGCGACCTGGGGCATGAAGCTCGGAACGGCAACGACGGTAGCAAGCAAGACTGGAGCAGGCAGCTTCATTGCTGTCGCCGATTTCGTAGCTGGCTCGGCCAAAGCGCTGGATGACACCACTCCAAAGGCAGGAGCAACTGCTGATATAGCACAGTTCCGCAGACTGTGGGCGGCAGGTGAAGGCACGGACGCCACAATCAATCGCGTTGCTATTGTCGATAACACAACCGACGCGGGCGAAGCCGATGCTACCCATACCTACGCGATTGCTGTATTCACTGCCCAGATTGCCAAGGGTGCGGACGATACGCTAACGGTGACGTGGAATGTAACATATTTGGGGAGTTGACAAGGACTTATGAACACCGACGCCGTAAAAGTTCTTGGCAGAAAATTTGGATTCAAATGCACAGAAGAAATGAACCGACGAAACAGCGAAGTTCATTTGGGAAAGCCTCTGTCTGAAATGGGGCATAAGCCCGATTGTAGATGTTGCATTTGTAAAACCCGGCGAGGTGAAACGAAGGGACATCTTGTCTCTGATGAAACCCGCGAAAGAATTAGAGTCGCCAAATTGGGTAGTCATCACTCCGCAGAATCAAACGAGAAGAATCGACGGGCACACTTGGGCAAAAAGCAATCTGAAGAATCAAAAATAAAAAGCCGCAGGGCCCAATTGGGAAAGCCTAAGCCCAAAGTAAGTGCTGCATTAAAAGGCAGAACATATGATGATCTTTATGGGGAAGAAAAGGCCAGGGAAATTAAGGCAAAACGTAGCGGCGAGCGCAATTGCAACTGGGCCGGCGGCCTTTCTCGTTTCCCCTATCCTTTGCTTTTCAATAATGACATAAAAAAGTTTGTCAGGGAAAGAGATTCTATCTGCCAGCTATGCGGAAAAACGAAAGAAGAAAACGGCCAAAGTCTCAGTATCCATCATATCGACTATGACAAAGAAAACCTCGCGACGAATAATCTTACTGCTCTCTGTAGAAGTTGCAACTCCAAAGTGAACAAGAACAGGGAGTATTGGTCTAACTATTTTCTGATGAGATGGATATTGGTGGCGTAAGGGAGCGTAAAATGCAAATCGTTTACACGGACCAGGCTAATGTTATCAAGCTGCCGCTTGTCGCCAAGGCAAGCGGCAATCCTATCGTCGCCGGTACGGTCAATTTTTATTTGCAGGCTACGAACGGCGATAACGCCGGCAAGTGGTATCGCGGGTCAGATCAGACATGGCAGGCGGCGGAGTCTATCGCCGGGGATTCGGCGCTCACGGGGGACGGGCATTGGGGACTATCTTTAGCAACCGCCGTCTGGACTAAGGACGTTCAGTATTTTGCATACGCTAAAGAATCGGGCGATCTTCACATCCCGGTAAGTAAGGACATCTTATGCAAGAGCGCACTGACAAAAGTGCTTGCCGCGTGGTCGCTTGGTTTGGCGCGTGATAAAGTCGGCTTTCCCGGCGTCCAGGAAATTCTCGATCCGGATGATGGCGTTACCGTTATCGCCGAGGTGACAATGAGCAAAACAACGCCTTATAGGCAAGTGACAGTATTATGACAATTCAAGGTGCGGATTTAGTTGCCGTTTTCTCAGGCGGTTTTCTGGAGGCGATAGATTCGCCGATCGCGCCAACAGTATCCGGCACAGCTACGGAGCTGGATACAGAGCTGCTTGAAGACGTATTCGAAATCATCGCCGAGGTGGGCAAGACTGTCACTTTTTGGGTTTACCCCGGCGAGACCTACGACCCGGCAACCGGAACAAGCACGCTCGGCGATGCTACGCAATACAATCTCAAAGTCATTCCGCCGTACTCGATTGACTTGAAGTACGTTGACGGCGATTTAATCAAGGTCGGTGACATGCTTTCCGGCGTTCCGGCAAAGGACCTCGAATTTACCCCGGCCAAGGGAATGAGCGTTACGGTCGGAAGTGATATTTGGACAATAGTACAGGTCTCCCCGGTATACAGCGGCGAATGGATATGCCTGTATTTGTTCCAGTTAAGGCGTTGAAAAAGTGGAAACGGACAATCTGGCACAATTCAATTCAGAGATAACACACTTTGCCAAAAGCATTCCGGGCAAGGTCACGGTCATGCAAAAGAAGGTTGTGCTTGAGGCTCTTCGAAGGCTTGTGGAGAAAACTCCCGTTGATACCGGCCGCGCTCGGGGAAACTGGCAGGCGACTATAGGCAGCCCGGCCGAAGGGCAGGTAGGGGGTAATTGGCCTAAAACAGGAGGCCCGCCAAAGACAGAAAGGCCGCCACTCAGACCGGAAGATAATCAAGTAATCGCTAAAGGGCTTGCCGCCTTGGTTGGACTTCCCCCGTTCCAAGTCGTTTGGATTTCAAACAATCTCGATTACATCGAGGAGCTTGAACACGGAAGCAGTAAGCAGGCCCCGGAAGGTATGCTTGCAATAACAATCGAAGAGCTCAGGAATATGTTCACGGTGATTGAATGACAAAGACAGCAATAGCCAACGCGATACGCAGCAGGTTCAAGGCTCAGGTAGCGGACGCCCTGTCTTTGGGCACTCAATACGACAATCAAAAATACGACAATCCGGACAATGCGAAATGGTGCAGGCTGACTGTTAAGTTTGGGGAAACTCTTCAAAAGTCGGTAGGAAGCCCGACGGGAAACAGGGGCCGGACGCCGGGGGTTATGATAGCACAGTTATTTGGTCCTGTCGGCAAGGGGGATGGAGCATTATTAGAGGTGGCCGATGCGGTCGAAACGGCTTTTAAGCGAGTTACGGACACCGGGGTCACATTTAGGACTCCATCAACATACCCTCGCGGCAGGAGCGGCGATGAATGGCAGATTAACGTCGAATGCCCGTTCTATGCCGATGATATCGGGTAAAAAGAAATCCTTTGAAAGGGAATGATTATGACCATAAGTGACATTTCAAGAGTATTGCTGGCATACGCTCAGGAATCCACGTTCGGCCAGCAGGTGACTGGCTGCAATTTGCAGAAAGTGAGGCTTACCGGGGAAAGCCTCAAACAGGATACGGACATTGCCAACAGTAACGAGATCCGCCCGGACAGGCAGATTGTCGGCGTGTCGAGAACAAGGGTGGCGGTATCGGGCGGCCTGGATTTCGAATTCAGCTACGGAAGCTTTGACGATTTTCTGGCGTGCGTTTTGATGTCTGCGAACGTCAAGGCCCAGGGAACGCTGACAATCGATACGAACTGCACGGGCGGAAATTCATCGCAGGGTTTACTCTCGTTGGATGTAAATCCCATCGATGGCGATACTATGACAATCGGCACAACTGCGTATCGATTCAAAACCATTATGACCCAAGCCAATGATATTCAAATCGGTTCAACTGCATTGATTACGCAAGCGAACCTGGTCGCCACGATCAATGGTACCGGGACCGCGGGAATGGAATATTACGTGGCAACCGTAACTCCACACCCTCTTGTACGAATGGGGACATTTGCTGCGAACGATTCTATTATTACCGCGATAGCCACAGGCGTAGCCGGCGATACGATAGCAACAACAGAGACCTTCGATTCTGGATTGAACATTTTCGATGCTGTCACGCTTGGGACAACGGCGGCCGGGGCCAATGGCGATACGATGACAATTGATACGAAGGTTTATTACTTCGATCTTAACGGTGCGCTGGATAACATCGACGGTCATATTGAGGTCGGGGCGGCAGTTGCGAATACTCAGGCCAATATAGTAAACGCTATCACACTGGGCGGAACTCCCGGAACCGGATACGCTGCAAACATGACATTACATCCGACCGTCTCAATTGCCGCCTTTGCCACAAATATTGCCGTATTGACGGCTATGTTGCCCGGCCTGGCCGGCAATGCCATTGCAACTACCGAGACGTTTGCAGCCGTAACCAATATCTTTAACGGAGGGACACTCGGGACGACTACGGCAGGGGCAGGCTGGACGGTCCCGGTTACGGTCACTGCCATTACGATCAGCGTGGCAAGCGGTGACAGTTCTTTCAATGACTCAGCCAATGGATTCGGAAGCGTAGTTGCGAATGAATGGATCAGGGCATCCAGCTTTACAGCCACAGCAGATAACGGCTACTTCAAGGTCGCATCGGCCACGGCTTCCAAGATAATCGTTTACGGGACTCTCGTGACGGAAGCCGCCGGAACTTCACGCACAATCAAACAGGGCAGCTCTATTGTCAACGGCGTGGTAAAGAATTCATTCAACTTCGAGCGTACATATTCAGACCTGACAACCGAGCTTGCATTGTTCAAAGGCTGTATGCTGAATCAGATGACACTAACTGTCGGGACGAATGGGATTATCACCGGCAGCTTCGGCATGATGGGCCAGATAGAGACATCCGAGACGGTAAGCGGCGGGGACGGGTACGAAGAGCCGAACGATAACGACGTTATGAACTCCATCGACCACGTTCAGGGAATCTACGAAAACGTTATCGCTATCGACGTACTCGATTGCTCTTTGACGATCAATAACAACCTGAGAGAACGGTCGAAAGTTGGGACACTTGGGCCGTTCAGCTTCGGAGCGAACAGTATCAATGTCTCGGGTTCTTTTACGGCCTATTACGAGGGCAAAACGCTTTACGACAAGTATCTGAATTTCGATGACACTTCGCTTGCCAAGGTATTTCAGGATGCAGACGGCAACGGTTACGTTTTCGATATGCCGGGCTTGAAGATAACGGACGGCCAGAGGCATTCCGGGGCCGGCATTGGCGACGATTTCAAGGTGCCCTGCACGTTCCAGGCGTTCATGGACGGCACGGAAGAAATTACGATCAGGATCGTTCGGTTCGCAGCCTGAAATTAAGGCCAATTAAGGAGGCAGGATAATGACAACAAGGCAAAGAAAGATTGTGACAATAATCATTCATATTTCAATTGTCTTGCTGATTCCGATTGGTTGTTGGGCTTATTATGTCTTATGGCAACATCTTTCTGTTCATTGAAAGAAATTAGCATAAAGGAAAGGATTTTTGGTCATGGGAAGTCTCAGTCAATTCAGGCTTGATAACGAAAAGTCAGTTGAGGGGGTATGGCATAAGTTCGGCGGCGGGATCGAGGTTAAGATAGCGCGGATGCACAATCCCGAATTCAATAAATACTACGAAAAAATCAGCGAGCCGATCCTGGGCCAGTTAAGGCGAAAGATGGTTGACGGGGAAACGCTTAGAGCTCTGATGAAGCAGACCGTGGCGCACTGTTTGATCCGCGACTGGAAGGGCATGGAGGATGACGACGGCAAGACGATCAAGTACACACCGGAAAAGGCACTGGAGATTATCAGCGACCCGGCCAACGTGATTTTCTATGACTTCGTGATAGATGTTTCCGCGTCCGCCAATTTGTTCTTCGAAGAGCAAAAAAAGGAATCGGCAAAAAACTAATTAGCTGCCTAAAGTGGCAGCTCGAATGGGGCAAGAATGTCAAATTCCTTGAATCAAGAGCAAAAGCGGGCAAGCATACGGCGGCGTGGGAAAACATGCCGGAGCTTTACGATGACCTTGCCTGGGTATGGAACGCATTCTGGTCATTGCATGGACGCAGGCAGTACGGCTACGGACCTTGTCAGTTAAGCATCGGCGACATTATGGAATATGCCAGGCTCTACGAAGTGAGGAAACCGAGAGATTTTTTCGAATATATATCGGCAATGGATAATGAGTTTTTGAGATATGGCGACACTAAGAGCGGCGATTGATGCAAGAGGAGCGACGCGGGGAGCTGCGGAGTTCGACAGGGCTACAGGGAAGATGAAGCGCAGCGCGGGGACCGCAACCAAGTCCATCGAGAGCGGATTTGCCAGTGCCATGAGGCGCATTCTGATGTTCGGCGGTGCGGGCGGTGCGATATACACGCTCAAGAAATTCATCGACTCGGCCTCCGACGCCCAGGAAACAATGAACAAATTCAACGTTGTTTTCAAGGACAATTCAAAAGAGGCGGCTGCATGGTCCGAGCAATTTGGCGATTCTGTTGGACGGGCAACGCAGGATGTTCAAAAATGGATGGCCGGCCTGCAGGACCTGTTTGTGCCCCTGGGCTTTGCGAGAAAAGAGGCTATGGGGCTTTCGATGGATCTCACAACGCTTGCAGTTGATGTGGCAAGTTTCAGCAACAAGGCTGATGACGAAGTAATTCGGGACTTCACATCGGCGCTTGTGGGCAACCATGAAACCGTGCGCAAGTACGGAATTATCATCAGCGAGACGGCCCTTGCCCAGGAAGCATTTAGCCGGGGACTCAAGAAGGAATACAAAGACTTGACGGACCTGGAAAAGGTCCAGCTTCGCATGTCGCTGATTCAAAAAGGCACTCTTGACGCCCAGGGCGACGCTATCAGGTCGATGAACGATTACGCCAACCAGGTCAAACGCCTCAATGCAAATTTCACAGAATTACGCACGGAGTTGGGCGGGCCGTTAATGGTTGCTCTGTCAGATGTTCTCACTGAAGTCAATAAGCATAGCCCCGCGTGGAAGGAATTTTTCAGGATTCAGAGTGAGGGATGGGCTGAAATATTTTCAGGCTTTGACAGTATAGGCATAGTGGCCAAAGAAATGGGCGGGCGCCTGCAGAGGGCTATGGGCGTAACAAATACACAACTCGAATTAGCTCGCCGGCAGGGCAATGCCCTTACGCACCCTTCAATGATGACGCAGGCAGAAAAAGACGACGATGTCGCCCGCCATACCTATATGACTGCATCACAAAAGCAGGGACAACTTCCGGCAGAATCGGAGGAAGCGGCATTGAACAGGCGGCTCCAGGAAGTTTATGCAGGCCCGGCAGTCTCCCAAACATCGCCGCTCCAGAAAACAGAGGAAGATATTAAAAAGCGGCAGGAGTTTGAAAGGCGGGTTATAGAGGATACGCAGCAGGGCATTGAAAGTGTCCGCAATATGGATTACTTGACGCGGATGGAGAGGATCAAAAACCTGGAAGCATACAGGGATGCGCATACCAATGTTTTAAGTCAAGTCTTCAAGGCTGAAATAATTCTCAACGAAGAAATACTCAGCTTGAAGCGTTCGCGTCTCGATGCGATGAAAGTATATAACGCTGAGTTGCAAGAGGATTTCGAGGATTCATCTTTGTATATTTCTGAAAGGTTCGCAGATGCCGCCCACTCGATTGAAAGCTCTATGGGTAATTCATTTTTCAGCATGATTTCCCAGGGTGCGAGCTGGAAGGATGCCATGACTGGCTTTTTCGTTAACGTCGGTGAAGCGTTCGGCCGGATGGCTTCTGAAATGATGGCCCGGGCGATAATGATGAAAACAATGGGTATTATTATGGGCGGCGGACCTCCTGGTTATCCCGTTGGTGTTGGATCTGCTAAGGCCCCGACTTATGTGCCTCATGCGATGGGCAATGTGTTCAACATGGGCCGTGTAGTTCCTATGGCAAACGGTGACATATTCGACAGACCAACATATTTCCCGATGGCCGATGGAAAAACCGGGCTCATAGGTGAAGGCGGGCTTGAGGCCGCCATGCCAGTAAGAAGAATGAGGGGCGGACGCCTGGGCGTGGAAGCTTCCGGAGGCCAGCCGAACATTACGGTCAGTCCTACGCCGGTCAAGATCGTGTTCGTCAAAAACGACAGAGAAGCGCAGATCGAGTTGCTTAAAGGCAAAGAGGGCGAGAAGGCTTTCATCCAGCACGCAATCCGCAACCGGAATTTGTTATAAGTTAAGGTGAAATTGATATGGCTTTCAAAATCGGATACGCCAACGGTCATAAGCAGTTGCTGGTAGCGGTCAAGGGCTTCCTGTGCAATGCCAAGAAAGCTTATAACATCGCAGCGGGTGCCAATACGGGGGACGGCTACGTTTCGGCGGAGCGGGGCAGTACTACGCCTATCGACGAGACGTGGACGCTGACTGCGACGAGTGCGACGAATTTCACGGTTTCCGGCTCGGTTTCCGGAGCGCAGGCGGCAGCGACGGTCGCTACGCCTTACGATAACGCGATTGTGGCATTCACAATCATAGCCGGCGATACGGCGTTCATCGCTACTGATTCGTTCACGTTCACCGTTGCCGATGGCCTGGGAGCGACCGAGGCGTACACGGCCATGCGTTACGATACGGATTACGACGGCTCAGGCGGCTACGAGCTGATTCTAATGGGGCCCGGCACGGCAGGTTCCGATGAGATTTTCTCGGCCATTCAGACGGTCGAGGACGGCGCAAACGACTGGTATAACTGGCGGATAGCCGGAATGACAAGCTATACGGCTACCGATTTGCAGTATATGCCGGGCCTGACGCAGGGCAGGATGGCCCGATTGCTTTTGTGGCAGCAGAAGATTCAATATTGGTGTGTCGCCAATGGCAGGCGGTTTATCGTAGTGGCGAAGGTGTCAAGCGTTTACGAGGCTTCGTATCTCGGATTCGCACTGCCTTACGGCCTGCCGACACAGTTTCCATACCCGTTGATAGTGGGCGGAGCGGCAAGTCCGTCCGGGACGGCAGCATACAATAGATATAGCTCCGTTGATGCCAGTCACAGAGGATTTCCCAGTCCATACGGCACAGCCGGTGTATGTACGTATTTGACTTTTGACACCACATACGATTCCGGAACCTTGAAAATATTGCAGGGAACGAGCTGGATAAGAATATCCAGGATGGTCTATACAAATATAGTATGGCCTTATACATCGGATTACTATCGAGGTGGTGTTGATTATTTCAGCTCGGTACTGCGTGAGAACGTCGATGGGACATACCCGATATTCCCAACGGTGATAATGTGCAATTCACCAAACAAACATATATTCGGCGAGATGCAGGGCGTCTTTGCTGTTAACGGGTTCGGTGGGATAGCCGCCGAGGACACATTTGCGATCGGCGGCGATACTTATGTTGCATTCCCGATATATCCGAATGCCGATGCAAACGACTTCTGGGCTTTGAAACTGGAGTAATATTATGTCTTATCAAGCGGGTGTTTCAACTGGTCCGAACGATTTAATCGATAAACTGAGAATATTCTTATTAGCCGAAGGGTGGACGGTCAATTTGTTCGCTGCTATCGGCGCCGGGTACAGGCTTCACGTTCAAAAGACGGCGGCCGATGCGACTGTGATGTACTTCAATTTCCGTTCAGCTATTGCCGAAACCGGCACAACTTTAATTACCGAAGATAATGCGGGCGGTTCCACCGGAACGGTAACGGGACTTCTTATAAATGGTTCGACCGGGTATAATGTCGCGGAGATTTGGCACCATCAGCCGGGCAAATCGATAGATGCGGCAGCCAAATCTATGGGTATGTGCATGACTCAGATGTCAACTACAGCGATTCCAGCGTACTATTTCTTTACGCCAGATTCCGATTCCGATACCGTTCATATCGCCGTAGAGGTTACGGCTGGTAAATTCCAGTTCATGTCGTTTGGGATGCTTGTAAAACAGGGAATTTTTACCGGCGGCCAGTTTTTCTCGGCGTCATTTTCAAGTTATGCGCCATACTACGAATGGTTTGGTGTTTACGGAGACTCTTGGTACGCACCGAATTATTTTTCCGGTTGCCGGGCTGGAAATAAACACGGGGCGGTATATGTCGATGTCGATGGTACGGCAAGCTGGAGGATGTCAACAGGCGAAACCTATCCGGAAATAATATGGCCTTGCGTAGTTGGTCAACAGGCTAATGCCTCTTATTCAAAAAGCGGTTTAGCTTCATTCTTCTGGTCGCACGCGCCGAACTCTTATAACGCAATGGCGGCGATGTGCCCGATATACACGCTGCTAAAACGGGCCGATGCCAATTACTCGTTGATAGGTTGGCCTTCGGGTGTTCGTTTTCTTAATGTCACCAATTACGACCCTGCCGAGGAAATAACCTATGGAGCCGAGACTTGGACGGTCTTTCACGCCGACAGTCAGCAAGTCACTCCATTGAATATGTACTGCGGTTTTGCTTTCAAGAAAGTAGTCTAATGCCAGCTTTTACAGGAATATTAGAGCCGAGCATTTTTGTCGAGGATACGCTTCGCTGTTCGGCGACGATTATCGACAATACCGTAGTCAGCCCTGTGGATGTGTGTATGCTGGAATCGGTCATTCCGCTTGGCTCCGGGGCGTGGCACAGTTACTTTCCCATCGAGCAGATCGAGCGTTCCCGGACGGGCACGAAGGTCGATACGTTTCTCGATGATTACTATTACCGAATCCATGTCATGCCGTCGACCCTGCACTTCGGAGCGATAGTTACCCTGATAACCGACGAGATTATTGTGTGGAACGCTTACTTTTTGCAAAAGACCTGCTCGGATATCGTTGAGGTCAATGGCGCCGAATGGGACTTGACCGGACTGGCGACGCCATTCAATCTTGCCGCGCTCGAATACACTACATTCACGATAGAGGTTCCGTTCGAGGGCAGCCCGACGTTCGAGGGCTCGATCACGTTCGAGTTTACGGATGCGAACGATTGTATTGTTTTGCTGTCCGGGACCAGGGTGATATTGTTTCCGTGGAGGCCTCAGCAGCCGGTAAAAGAAACGCTGGCCACTCTTACGGACATTATTGTCGGCGGGGACAGGTCAGAGCAGCGTATTTCTACAAGGCCAGTACCGCGTCAGGGCTTCAAGTTCTCCGTTATGATGGATAGCGAAAAGCAACAGGCGAGGCTCGATGCCATGCTGTTCTCGTGGCAGAAACGTTCTTTCGGGCTTCCTGTGTGGCCGGAGCTGGTTGCGCATGCCGGGGCGATAAATGCTACCGATATGGCTATCACGGTCGATACGACAAACGCCGACTTCCGAGACGAAAGCCTGGCTGTTATCTGGCAGTCCGAGGACAGTTGCGAAACGGTCCAGGTCGATACGGTTGCCGCGGGAAGCCTTACTCTGGCAAATCCGGTACAGAATACGTTTACGGGCAGCAAGCTCATAATGCCGGTGCGGACCACACAGATAGACGCTTCGAGCAAACGCAAGGGGCATTCAACGGGGCTTGCCGTCTCCGATTTTTCGTTCGCGGTTAAGGACAATGTACTATTGACGGGCTTCACGCCGGCGACTACCTACAAGGGCCTGCCGGTTCTTACGGAAGCGACGGCGATAAATCCGACTCAAAGCAAATCGTCCGACGCCGATGCCTCTCTGCAGGACTACGAGACGGGCGATTTTGATTTCTTTTCGGACAGCGATTTCAATATCAATATCCAGTCTCATTTGTTTCACAAAGACACGAAGGCCGATTGCTGGGAGTTCCGCAAGTTCATACACTCACTGCTCGGTCAGCAGGGCACGTTTTACATTCCGACTCACAAGGAAGATATGGTTCTTTCGGAAGGGTTCGGGGCGGCCGATACGAGCTTCAATATTGAGAACATTGGCCTTGCCGACAATATGGGCGTCAATGATTTGCGGACCGATATCGCTTTCATATTCCCGGACGGCACGCAGCTTTACAGGGAGGTCACGGGGATAGTCAAATCGGGGGTCGTGGAAATCATATCGATCGACAGCGATCTTGATATAGCGGTGGAGCCTGGCGATTGCGTGATATCCTGGCTGGACAAGCTGAGACTGGCGGGAGACGAGATAGAGTTTGTTTGGAATGGAGCGCATGAGCTGGTCTGCGATACGCAGCTCCAGGCGACGAAGGCATGACATACGAATCATCGGAAATATCAGTTGCATCCGGCCAGCCGATAGAGATGCATGATATCGCAATGGGACTTACTCATTGGCGAATCACCAGCGGTCCCGAGGACGTTGAATTTCTCGGCCATACCTACGAATCGGCTCCGTGCAAGCGAAGCGAGATCGAGCAAACCGGCGAGATCCCCAAGGACGGCGTCGATCTGGAACTGCCGAGAGGTCACGCGCTCGGCATGATATGCACAGCCGGCGTTCCGGAAGAAGAAGTTACGCTGACGACATACCGCGGGCACGGAACGTTTTTCGTCACGTACTGGCGGGGTTTTCTGACCAGTCTCAAATTTAACGATAAGGCCATCCCGATATGCTATTTCGAGCCGCGAAGTTCGGACCTGCCATTCGTCGGCGGCCGGCGTCGCTGCATGAGACTCTGCGGGCACAGGCTGTTCGGATACCGCTGCGGACTGAATAAAGAGGCTTACAAAATCACGGGGACAATCGACACCATAAGCGGGATCACTATTACGGCGACAGAATTCGGTGATGTATATGTAGAACCACCAGCTTTTTACGGTGATATAACCGGCCTGCCAGGGTGTACTTATGTTGCTAAAACATCAGTGGATGCTATTCATACCGCGGACAGGGCATTTGATGATTCGCTCTCCAGTTCCTACCATTGGGAGTCTGCAAGCCCAGGAACCGACCAATGGATATATTGTAAGTGGACAGCAGCGCAGACAATAAAAAAAGTGAATATATACAAGGGAAGTTTGTCGGATTACAACATTCGTTATTTTCGGGTTGAGGGCAGCAATAACGGCACATCATGGACTGCGATAGATGCTTCTTCGTGGTCCGGTGATTGCCAGTTTTATGCGGGCGAGGGTGGAAGCGATACAGAAATTCTTAACTCTAACAATTTCGGGTGGATAACAATCACATTAGACAACGCGGCCACGTACACATACTACAGAATTTATATTTATAATAACTGGGGCGGAACTACGGTCTTTTGTCAGGAAATCGAGATGATCGAAGCCGACAGCGCGATGGCCGCCTATTATTTCGGTGCCGGAGGCGAAATTGCAATAGGTACGGCACGCAGAACAATTACGGCTCACAATGGCAATACGATTACAATCAACCGCCCATTCGGGACAGATGTGATAGCAGGCAGTGCGTTTTCAGCATACCCAGGTTGTGATCATACACCATTTACTTGCCGAGACAAATACGCCAATGGAATCAATGGCGGCGGCCAGGAGGGCCTGCCGACGAAAAATCCTTACGCGGGCGATTTGATTTACTGAGAAAATTATGATTGTAACGTTTCCAATTGTGGCTGTTCTTGATCCATTTACTGCGTGGCTGATTTGGACTGCAATATCAATAGGCATATCCCTCGGCATTGCCTATCTCTCCAAAAAAAATCCAAAGGACGCCAGATACGACCCCGACACTTTTGATGTTCCTGAAATAAAAGAAGGAACGAAATTTGCAATTATTGCCGGTACGTGCTGGATAGAGGCTCCTGTCATTGGGTGGTTTGGTGATATAAATACCGAGAGCTTAGGAGTCAGACTGAGTGATTCCGGCGGCCAGTATGTGTATATAAATAAATATTCATACGGCGCACTTCATATCCTTACGCAGGGCTTTAATGACGGTGTCGTGCAGACCAAGGTCGGCGACCTGGTTGTGTGGCCGGACAGTACGGACAAGACGGTTCTTAATGCCGATGCCGCCGCCTCGGCGATAATCAACCTGCCGGACTTATACGGCGGTATTAAAGAGCACAATGCGAATATCACAGGCCAGGGCGGGATTGTAGGGACGGTGGATTTCGAGTACGGTCCAGCAGACCAGGCTCGGAATGACTATCTCACTTCGCAGTTAGGTAATTACATTTCAGCCAACCGAGGACTAACTACGGCGATATTGCGGCGGCCATATATTGGGATATCGACTCAATTAAAGCAGTGGAAATACCTAATCAAGCGGACGGCACATCTTGCGAGCGGCGAAACGCAGTGGTACCCGGCAAAGGCGACTATTCGCAGTTACGAGATAAACCCGATTCACTGGCTGAGGGAACTTTATACCGATACTGAATCGTGCCTGGGTAATTCGGCCACAATTTTTGACGATACGAAATTGAAGGCGGCCGCGGATGCTCTTTATGACGAAGGATTCGGTCTGTGCATAAAGTGGGAGGCGGACCAGTCGCTTGAGGACCACGTCAATGACATTCTGCGGTATATCAACGCCGTAATCCGAGAGGACCATTCGACCGGACAGTCAGAGATAAAGCTTATTCGGGACGATTACGTTTTGGATGATCTCGAAATATTCAACGCAACGGACATCAATACCGTTGAGGATTTTTCACGCGGGACCATACACAAGGTCGCCGATGTGACTTATGTTAAATACTGGAATATGATCGACAACCTGCCGGTGACAATTGCGAGCCATGATACGGCGCTGGTCAGTGCGCAGAACGAAATGTTGATTCCCAATAACGTCGATTACACGGGCGTCGTTAACGATGACCTGGCCGGCCGGCTTGCTGCCCGGGACCAGCATCAAATATCAGCCTTCCCGGCGGTAATGAAAATCAAGGCCAAGCGGACGATGGCACATTTAATGTCGGGTGATGTATTCAAATTGACCTGGCCGCCTCTTGGCATTGTGTCTATGGTTGTTCGCGTAGTCACGGCTCATTACGGAACGCTGGCGGACGGCGAGGTTTCGTTCGACTGCGTTGAGGACATATTCGGTATGAAAGATTCGCTTTACGGTGTGCCGCCGGCGACAGGGTGGGACGATACCGTTGACGATCCCGAGTACGATGATGAGTATCTTGTAGCGAAGGTGGCTTTGAGCGGGGCAGATCCGACGGTGGTTATAACTTCATAACAAAAAGGAGATAACATGCTCTGGACTAATAGGGGTAAGTTTTTGTTGCTGGACTGGGTGTTTCACGCACAGGCGATGCCTACCAATTTTTACGTGGCCCTGGTAACTGCCGCCATAGCTCCGACAGTTGATACGAATACGCTCGGCGAGCTGACGGAGATCGCAGTCGGCAACGGGTACGCCACGGGAGGCTACCAATTAACGCCGGGGGCTACGGATTTCGACACAATGACTGAGGACGATACCGGCGATAAGGCGTTTGTTCAGGTTAAGGATATCGTCTGGCCGGCGGCCGGCGGGCCGATACCGGATTCCGGTGACGGGGCAAGGTACGCCATATTGACCGATGACAACGGGACGGTGGCAAACCGGCAGGTAATAGCCGCGTGGGACCTGGTAACGAACAGATCGTGCACGGATACCCATTCGATTACCCTTGAGGATTGCGAGCTGCAGGCAATTAAGCCGTAGTAACATTTCACAGGACTGATTTTTCTTTCATTCTGGCAGGGGTGGACGGCTTGAGGCACTGCCCACCCCTCATCCTATGCCCAAACCGAGATCGGCCAGCCACGAGGCGGCTACGTGCGTAGGATTTGATTCTGGCGCTTGGGTCAACTATTTAATACGAGAAGTCTCTGCTAACCAAATGCCTTGCACGGCGTTACCTTCCAGCCATAACAAAAGAGACTTAGGGTTATCCCAATAGACCCATTCAATAGTAAAACGGCCGGGATAAATCCATGGATCTATCTTGTTAACCTTCAAAGACGAACTATCGAGCCGTGCATTTACCGCCCAGTCAGGCTGGCCGAGAAGACTTTCGACCGAGTCATTCGATTGCCCTACGGATATTGTTTTGTCGCGAAAAATCACCCTCGATTGTACTGATGAGCAGCCTGCAACAAGTATGGCTCCTAATAACAGCGTTGATAGGATTATCGCTTTCATTTTAACCTCCATTGAATATTGTTTGGCTTGACCCCGTTCTGATTTTATCCTTCATCTTTTCAAGTTCTTCGGCGGGGCCGGTTATCTTGCGAATCTCTTGTTGTAAGCTCACTATTGCATCCACGATCGCAGCTCCCGAGAAAAGTATCGCAAATATAACAAAGCTACTCGGTCCTGCAACCAAATAAGTGGTGGCACCTCCAAGAAAGGCCAGGCCGGCCAAGAGAAACAATATCCATCGCATTTTTCTATCCTTTCAATTGTCGCTCGATCAATTGACGAGGGTTATTTCTTTTTCTTCTTTGGCTTAGCCTTAAAGACCTTCCCTAATAGCCGCTTAGCAAACAGCTTGCCCTGCTCTTCCGGCGGCAGGTCTTTGATTGAATCCTTCCACGGCCCTCTCCTGCGTTTCTGCTTGCGTAATTTTTCGTCAAATTCTTCAATTTCTTTCTTGACGTTCAAAACGTTTTTGCGTAATTTAGCCATCGTTTGGAGTCCTTTCCAAATTTAAGGTCCGATTTTTTTGAGAGAGAGTCGGGCCTCTTTTTACAGTTTCGTCCCAAGCACAATTTTCTTCGATTTCTTCCTTGACACTTTTCTTAATTCCGTTTATTTTCTTCATTATCTTAATTCCGTTTTTGCCCAACCCGCTCTGGCTGGCGAGTTGGGCCTTTTTATTTACTATTGTCTATTGATTATTTTTGTGCTTCTTTCTCATAGTATTCCTGGGTTCTTGCCGCGGCATTTGCTTTATTATGATGCAGAAGTTGGTCGCGGATCTCCGTCAGCAGTCGAATCTGCGTATCGATCCGGAATATCCACCTGATAATAACCATTTGAACGACCAGAATCATCAATATTACAAGGGCATAGGGAATTAATGCCTCCATTTTGCCTCTCCTTAATCAATTTTACTATCAACATTTCCTCTTTTCAAACGCCTCCTTATATGTAGGACGTATCAATATCAACAGATACAGGAGGCAGCATGATGAAAAGAACGCATAACACACAGATTATTGACTTTCAAAAAGAACTGGAAATACAGGAAATCAGCCGGATTTTGAGTTCTTTCTCCCTTTATCGTATTTTTCTTGTAAAGAAGGTGCTGTTAATGCACCAATCAGATCAAGAATCAGCTTCCTTTCCTCATGCCGGTTAGATTTCAAAGTTTGCTGAACATTAATATCTAACTTGCCAAAGACTTCAATCGCCGATTCAATAATCCTGTTTTTCGGCGGTCCAAGCTTATTCGTTAAACGTTCGAGCAAATCATAAACTTCGGAATCTATTGCATTACTCAGCGGAACTTTTCCCATTTAATAACCTCTTTTTCAAAAATTTTTATCTTTATAACTCCATAATATTAAAGTATTTACAAGCAATGCAATAAATATTTAATAGTATTTTACATTATTTATCAATATTTTACTTGACAGATAATTATTTTATGACGATAATATAAGAGTAATGATGGATGCTGATTTTGACAAGGAAGTACGGAAATGAGCAAAGACAAGAAAAGAACGATGCCTAAGCAGATTCAGAATTTGATGCTTACAGAGAAGATTCCTGACGATAGGCCGGTTTTACGGCTAATCAACGAATTGGCGAGTGTAATGCCGGGCATCGGGCCGAAAAGTGCTTTTAAGAATTGGGTGTTGCGTAATTTGCCCACTGAGATAAATCGGCTTAGAGGTAATGGCGGCCAACTGTTGGGGCAGCGATAATGTTAAAAAAGGTCAGGAAAACTTTGTATTTGCCCGCATTCGTGGCACAACTCCTCGATAAGGAAGGGGAAATCTATGATGGCCCTGGTGTAGTGGCTGCACGCGATAGCGGCGGCCCGGCGGATTCGGATTAATATATTGCTCTTTTACAAGTTAAAATTTTTTAGCTGACGCAGCTTGACAGCGTGCTTGACTCATATACAATGGTGGCGGCTACAGCTTGGCCTCCACCGAGGAAGGAGTGCAATATGAGACCAAGCACAGAAGAACTCGTCTTGGAGTACATGCAGACTGCCGAATCAATGGATTTGGCCGAATCGACGAGAGAGCAAAAAGTCAGGTTATTCGAGGAGATTGGCAGGTTGTTTAGATATGTCGATGAATTTGATGTAAATAAATACCGGTTATATCTTCTCGAAACAGGCCGAAAGAAGGTGTCGGTGAACAGTTACGTCAAAATGACGCGCCCATTATATAAGTGGGCTGTCCGGCAGGGCTGGATTGCAGGCGATCCGTTTGAAGGTGTGCGGAAGTTTCGGGTACCGCTGGAGCGGATTCACGTCTACAAGCCATGTCAAATCGAAGCCTTACTTGCGGTGTCCAATGATATTTGGCAGGCAAGAATATTGGCGGCGGTAACGGCAGGCATGAGACGTTCGGAAGCCTTGAATCTGACCCTCGATGACATTAACTTTGATGATTGCGAAATAGCAATCCAGCCGAAACGCGACACCGCAGAGACCTGGGAATATTGGCCGAAGAACAAAAAACATCGAGCAGTACCTTTAGTGCCGATGTTATATAATCTGATAGTTAGTAGAATCATTCCCTCTCTGCCGGCAGGCCAACAATATCTGACTCTCTCTGAGAAACGCCATTGGACATTGCAACGGCAGCGACCGTTAGGCTACAGACAAAGAATAAACCCGGACGAGAATTTCACAAAACCGTTTAAGCGAATAATAGAGCGAGCAAACACTTTACTACCTGCCCTGAACAGAATAAGGAATCGGACGTTCCACGACCTTAGAAGGACTTGCATAACTTTCTGGACGCAAAACAGGGACTTGTCACCGCAGGAAGTAAGGGAACTCGCCGGCCACGCCGATATCAAGACGACGATGGAGTATTACGCCGCCGTCCGAACCGACGTGTGCCGGCGAGCACAAACAACAGTCGGGGCGACAGGCTACGACCCTGCGACCTCTGGTCCCCCAGACCAGCGCTCTGCCAAACTGAGCTACGCCCCGAACATTAACTTTTCAAACGGGACATAATACCCCCAGTCATACGGTAGGGTCATACGGTAAACTATAACATAAAAGTCAAGCTGTAGCCAGCTTGTTTTTTGCCGGGCTTGCCGGATTTGATACCCCCCTCCTCCTACCGACATGTCCCGGCTGGAATATTACATCTGTTCAACTCTCCTCAAATCGATAGCCGGAGTCTCGACGGTGGCCCCGGTTCCGAGCAATCATCTTGACGAACTGCATAGTTTAGGTGCCGAAGGGCAACATCATGGATGAGTTGGATGCTGCGGACGGAAGGGGCAAGGGAGGCCCCCGGCACCTTATTCATTTACCCTTTCCGCCCACTGTTTTTTTTACATATCGCAGGGTGGAGCAATTGGTAGCTTGTCTGGCTCATAACCAGAAGGTTGCGGGTTCGAGTCCCGCCCCTGCAATTCTTGAAAGGAACGAAAGATGAGAGATATAATCGAATTCACCCTAACAGTTATTGCCAGCACAGTAATCGGTTTCACGTCTCATGTCTGGTATATCGAGAACATTCATACCCAGGATTCCGGCGAGTCAATTCCGTTGGCCAGCGTGGTCAAATCGCCGGAGTCTTTTATTGAGACAACCTACAGATGTTCGGCTTATTGTCCCTGCCAAAAATGCTGTGCAAGCTGGGCCAAAAAAGGCGTTAATAGTAAGGGGCAAAAAATCACGGCATCAGGTCATGTTATCTGTCCGGGCGATGCGTTTGTTGCGGCTCCTAAAAATATTCCCTTCGGCACTTTGCTTATTGTTCCGGGCTACAACGATGGAAAGCCGGTCAAGGTGTTTGACAGGGGCGGGGCGATTACTGCCGGCCGTCTTGATGTTTATTTTTCTACTCACAAAGCCGCTCTGAAATGGGGCGTTCGAAATGTTGCTGTATCCATAAAAATAAAGTTGGGAAACTAATTTCAAAACTTCACGATCACGGAAGCCTGGAGCTTTTTTTGAAAGGAGTATGACAATGAACGATCCTAATCTTATTACGGCCATTGAACATATAAGTACAACTATATCTTTTATGACAATAATTATGTCTTTATGCAGCATTTCCATCGTTTTAGCACTGTTTTTTTTATGGAGTAAATCGTGAAACGAATAATCGTTGCAGTGTTTTGGGCGGTGGTTTGGATGATAATTACTTATTTTATGCCCGGCAAAGGCATGGAGGAAATCGGAGAAAACGGAGTAAATCAAAATGACAGATGAACAAAAGAAATGGATTGACGATGCTGACTACGAAACACTTTTGCGCCAATGGAGATTAGGCGAGACGGGAGACTCTCTGTTTCAAGGAGAGACTGGAGGGTATTACAAAAAAGTGATGGCAGAGAAAAGAGACGCCGACCCCGCCGGTGCGGTAGCTGCATCAAAAAGTATTGGTTGGGGATAACAATTACAGAAAGAGAGAAAATCATGTCAAACTTAGATCGTTTTGCCTGTGGATATACTCCCAAAATCCCCGTTGAAGTCGGAAGTTGTGAGGCTTGCGGCGGAGTAATTTACGATTACGAACTTGAAAAATGCGAGTCTTGCGATACTCGGATTCATAAGGGCTGCGTTGAATTTTGTGACGTCTGCTCATCCCCAGGCTGCAAGTGCTGCATAAAGGAAGATCCGGATGACGACGGGCTGCTGAAATGCGAAGCGTGCAGGCCCGAGCCGGAGAATGACCGTCCGGCGACGTTGGTTGACGTTGGGAGAGCTGCTACGGAGAAACTGTCATAGGAAGAAGATCATGCCAATTACAGAAGAAGAACGGCTGAGGCGTAAAGGCTATATCGGTTCTTCCGATATGGCTGCGATACTCGGATTTGACAAATACAAGAACGCCTATGACGTTTGGTTAGACAAGACAAACCGGACGAACGATTTCGAGCCGAACGAAGCAATGCTGGCCGGAACACTTTTTGAGTCTGGAGTAGTGGATTGGGCAGAAGTGCAGCTCGGCCCATTGCGAAGAAACGTTGAACTGTTTCTTGAAGAGTTCCACCTGATAGATCACCTGGACGCCCAGATCATCAGTACAGGGGATCCGGTCGAAGCTAAAACGTCGGGCCTGTTCGGGCCGCTTGCCGACGGATGGGGCGAGGCTGGCTCGGACCATTTACCCGACGGGATACTCATTCAATGCCACGTCCACATGATTTGTTCCGATCGCGGCATTTGTTACGTCCCCGCATTTCTGGGGGGCAAAGGCTTCAATATGTACGAGGTCAAACGTGATCCGGTTATCAATGATGCGGTACTGGAGGCGGCTTTGGACTTTTGGGAATACGTCGAGAACGACACGCCGCCCGAAAACATCACGCCGAGCCTTGAGTTTATAAAACGAATCAAGCGCGTCCCGAAAAAGATCGTCGATCTTGACGCCAAGCTGGTCAAGGATTTTCTGGACGGCAGAGACAAGGTCAAGTGGGCAGAGGCCGTCTTTGAGGACGCCAAGTCCGCAATGCTCACGGCCATGGGCGATGCCGAGGCCGGAAAGTTCGCTTTGGATGGCAAGTCTATGATGCTCACCTATTTCGAGCAATGCTCACGTCTCATTGATGTAGAGAGACTTCGGAAGGAACTGCCGGAAATCGCAGCTAAATATACAAAGATTTCAAAATGTCGCGTTACGCGGCTGAAAAAAGTTAAAACAGAGTACGCTTTTTCGTCAATCAGATTGAAATGAAAGGGAAAATCATGGTAAAGAAACAGTCACAGCAAGCAAACAATGTTCCTGAAAAAGAGCAGGAGAATCTGCCTATTATCGCAGGCCCTCGCTTACCCTATCATCCGGCGATCCAGGAAAGGTTCGGCATTGACCGCTCTGGATGGAAAGCATTGGTCGAGGCAATCTTCCCAAACGCACAGACCACCGAGTCGGTGATTCTGGCGTTGAGTTACTGCAAGGCTCGTAAGCTGGACCCCTTCAAACGTTGCATCCATATCGTTCCTATTTGGGACAAACAAAGACGATGTTATATTGATACTATTTGGCCGGGTATCGGCGAGGTTCGGACCACAGCCCACCGGACGAAAGACTATGCAGGTCGGGACAAAACAGAATTTGGCCCGATGAAAACGCAAACATGGGAGGGGGTGGACGAAAAGAAGGGTGCCTATAAGAAAACAGTGACATTCCCCGAATGGGCGCAAGTGACCGTCTATCGGATGCTCAAAGGTCAAAGGGTGGCTTATGCCGGTCCGCAGGTTTTTTGGCTTGAAACTTATGGCGATGACCGCAATGGCACTCCGAACAGTATGTGGCAGAAACGGCCTATCGGTCAAATTGACAAATGCGCAGAGGCTTCTTCATTGCGTTCGGCATTCCCGGAAGAAGTAGGCAATGATTATATCGACGCAGAAGCGCATTTGAGCAGAGAAATTGAGTCCAGGGAAGTCGAGACAGACACAAAATCCGGCGTCACCGCACTTAAAGAACGCCTGGCCAACAGAGAGAAGGCCGAAAACGGCGGCAACGGCGAAGGTGAGACTGAGCCCGAGACGACCAAGCCGGAAGGACAGGACGATCCCGAGCCGGTCGATCCTGAGCTGCGTGATCCCGAGACAAACAATAAAGTCGCCGAGCAGAAGCAAAGGCTCCAAACTGCCGGCGCTTCAAAATCGAACCTGTTTGGATAAAGTGCCAGGCAATAAAGAACTGCGCTGGCCAATATGGAACGTGCGGGATAGCGACCCGCCTTGCCTGGCATTGATTGTTACTAAAAGAAAGTGAGGAACAAAATGTTTGAAGGTAAAACTACAATCACGTTTTCGGAGGAAGCGGCAATGCTCATGATGTCTCAAAATGTGAGCGATATGTTTAAGATGCCACTTGAAGTCACTGCTATGGGTTTTGATTACAATGGACTTGAAGTCAAGTTTGGGCCAGTGAAAGAAAAAGTACCAGAACCGCAAGCGGTGTCGCCAGCAGTTCGGCCCAAGCCAGAATCAGAACAAGATGAACCGGACGAGGACTAATGATTGAAATCAAAGCTCTAAACGAAAGCGATGTTGGCCGTTGGGTTGATTATGATCCGCCTGTCGGAAAACGTGAAAAGGGCCGCATAAAATCTTGGAATAACAAGTTTGTTTTTGTTGTGTATAAATGCGACGACAACTGGGGCGATTATCAAAACTACACAGCAGAGGCAACCTATCCAAACGCACTAAGTTTTCAAAAGAAAGGAAATCAGATAATGGCCGAAAAAGATGAACACAAACAAGACGAAAATGCGTCAAAGAAAATGTACATATCGAAGGAAGGCTTCGAGAACGTACCCTTGCGACGAGGCTTTGATGTTATACGACCCTTGTGGAAAATACTTAATGAAGTGAAGGAAGAAACTAAGCAGGATTGTTTCGTTTGCGGGGGATATGCTCGATTCTGCGCTTCGCCGAGGAAAAAACCAATAGAGGCAATAGATGTCGATGTTTACTGTGAGACAGAAGATGCCTTTAATGCCCTCCAGAAAGCGTTAGTAGCGTCGGGCCTGGAAGTCCGACATGAAAACAATATCTCCCTGACATACGAAGGCCCAGAAGATGGCGTGTACGCATACATGCCACCAATTCAACTCATTAAACCTATGCAGGAAGCTCGTATCGTTTCGTTCGGGGATAAAAAGACGATTCTTGAGAACTTTGACTTTACTGTGATACGGGCCGCAATTCTTAGTCCGGAAGAAGTTATGGTGGACGCAGATTTTATGCACGACGAGAAGCATACACTTCTTCGCTTAAAAAATATTCACTGTCCTGTAAGTTCTACGCTTCGGTGTATGAAATATTCCCGCAAGGGTTACTGGCTACGGCCCTTTGAATGTCTCAAGCTATTCATCGACTGGACGGACAGGCCGGATGATTACCGAGTTAAGCTGATAGAGTTTTTACGGAAGGCCTCAGAGAACGATGGACTATCGCAAGAGGAAGTAGATGAACTTGAAGCAATGATGAGAATTGACTGAGAGTTTTGGAAAAAGCAAACGAAGAATAATTGAAAGGAGAAAATCATGCAGTTGAAACGACTTAAAATCAACCACTTTGTTGGCGTCCCATCAGCCGACATCGAATTCGACAGGCCGGTAAGCCTGTTTGTTGGGAAAAACAATCAGGGAAAATCAACTATCAAGGACTCTTTGGAATTTGGATTTACAGGCAAGGCCAGGGCAATGACTAAGTTCAAAGACGTCGGCAACCTATCACACGGTAACAACGGCATGGCGGTGGGCATTGATTATCTGGATCAAGATGGTGATGAGTGCTCGATACATCGAACACCAAGCACGGCCGGCAAGAACGTTCTTGAAAGCTCACTACTTCATTTCTGCCTGAATCCTCACGAATTCATCGCATTGCCGGCCAGGGAAAGGGGTAAAGTCCTCGCCGAGGTCCTTGGCGGCGGTTTGAATGATGTTATTAAGGCGGCAATCGCAGAGCAGATCGGAAATATCGACAATTCACTGCTCACTGAGATCAAGGCGAGTGGCGTTGACGTTCTCGATGTGGACGCATTCAGGAATGAGATTGTCGAGATCAGACGGGCGCTCAAAAGGACAAAGAAGGAGCTGCCCGACAAGTCACCACTTCTCGGTGACTATGAGCTTGAGGATGGTTACGATGTATCGGTTGACGAAAAGGGAGTCAAAAAACTCGGCGACAGAATCGCAAAGGGCGGCGAGATCATAGCCGAGGCCAGGCGTCAACTCGAAATCAAAGCCGACTTAATGGTTACGGAAAAGAGCATCGAGGAATTCAAAGGCGAGATCAAGAAGGTACCGAGCCTGCCCCCGGGGATATCGGCCGACGAGATCACGATGACGAGCGTGTATTGCAACCTTATCGAATCGCTTCTAAAGGAATGCAAGGCAGCTAATATCAAGTGCCCGTTATGTGATGGGGTGCGAAAACGAGACTCGCTAATATACAAACAAAAGAAGATGGAAGAATGGCTCAAACTTTATCACGGCAGGCTGATTGACCGCGATGAAATCGTAAAACAGAACGCGGCCTGCGAGTCGGAGTTGGATAGACTCGAAGAAAAACGCAAGCAATTGAATGAGAAGTTTAAGGGGGTTGATTACAAAGAAGGCTCCGAAAACCTGCTAAAGAATCTCACAGAGCAACGGGACGTCCTGCAGGCCAATATCGCAAACTGCCGAAGGTTCAAAGAAGCCGAAGCCGAGTACGGGCAGGCCGAAAAGAATGCGGTGAAGCTCGATGCCCTGATTGCAGAATGCGACCGGATCGACGAGGCACTTAAAGACGGCGGGCCTGTCAAATCGGCAATAGCCGCCGGCGGATGCCATCTGCCGATTAACGAAAACCTGCTACAGTTGTGGAATATGCCGACACTGACTTGGAGTGACAATGGCGAGATTTCCTTAATTCCAGAGGGTGTTTCAAACCATGTCTCTATCGAATACGCAAGTGCATCCGAGCAGTACCGGGCAGGTTGCGTTATGGCTATGGCCCTGGCGGAGGTTTCCGGCGTCGGTATCGCGGCACTGGACGGCTTCGAGATTCTGGTTTCAGACAATGCAAATGCATTCTTTCAGGCGGTGAATGAGTGCCACATAAAGAACGTGCTGGTTTTCGCGAGTAGCGACAAAGATTATTCGCAGGTCGATATTCCAGACTGGTTGCAGGTATTCCAGGTAATTAAGGGGAAAGTCACGAGGACGTCATGATTCTCTCTATAGGCGGGCGGTCTTTTTTGTCAGCTTATGGCCGCTCCGCCTTTATTTTTGAAAAGTTAGCAGAAAGGGAAAAATGAGCGCGATAGATGTAATTCTAATTGTTTTGTTCATAGGCCTTATCGTGTTTGATGCTCTTGTCGCCCGCGGCTTTGAAGCGATCCTGCGGGAAATCCGTGACAAGCTTAATGAGAAAGCAGTCGATGTTGACGGAGCACTACAAAATCAAGATGTCCTGATATTCGAGAATAAAGTGGTGCGTGACATACTTTGGGAAGTAAAGCTGCGCAGCGACGAAAGGTTGCTGTTGGACAAGCATTTGCGAGCTGCGATTGATAAGATTTTTACAAGTTAAGAATGTCCACCATTTTACTGGTATCAATAAAATGGTGGTTCACAATCCGACGGTTTTTGAGAGTGTTTTTCTGTCAGGGTACCCATTCAAAAATATACTCCCCGCCGGCTGGAAGGCCGGCATTATTTAACAAGTTGATAGTTCCGGATTTGCTCATGGATGGGCTTAACCGAGCTTTGAAGCAGGCGGCGAAGGTTTCCTTTCTGTCCTGAGCCGCCTGCATTTTTGAAAGGACAATAATAGCATGAAACGAATCCCACTCACACAAGGCAAGGTCGCAATTGTAGACGACAAAGATTACGCATGGCTTAGCCAGCACAATTGAAGCGCGGCAGGGTAGGCCAAAACGAACCGTGCGGATGTGGTAGTGGCAAGAAGTTTAAGAAATGCTGTTTGAAAACTGAATAGAGCCAGTAAGGGGCGGCGGCGTGTGTGAAACGCAAAAACGTATACAGGACTGAAAACACCTGTCGTAGGCAAGATAGCCGCTTGAGTTGATTACTTAGCCGACAATATAGGATTCAATCGAAGTGATTGATACGGGGTCATACGTTGCGGCAAGTCGGGTAAAAATCCCGCCCGCCCCAAGCTGGTTTTTAAGGAAAAACACATATTAAAAGGAGAAAATCATGAGTAACACAAACCAGGCAAACAACACAAATTTCAAGTTGATCCCGCTCGATCAGATCGTCCCGACGAAAGACAACATGCGAAAGAATATCGAGAAGGATGAGGACTTCCCCGAGCTGGTAGCCAGTATCATGGCCGGCGGCGTGCGTGACCCTATTCACGTCAGAGTCCATCCCGATCAGCCGGGCAAGTTCGAGCTGAGGGACGGGGAAAGGCGGTACCGGGCATCGATAGCGGCAAAGGTCAAAACGATACCGGCTATCGTTCACGACAAAATGGACGATGAAGATGCTCTCGATATGACGTTCATCGGCAACAAGTTCCGCAAAGACCTGTCGCCTATGGAAGAAGCGGAGGAAATCGCAAACTGCATCGAGCGGCTCGGCGGGAATGCGGCCGCAATCGCAAAGAGGATCGGAAAGGAGGAAGGGTGGGTCAGGCAAAGGGCGAACGTCTGGTCCAACTTGTCTAAAATATGGAAGGCGATTTTCAAGGACATCGACAAAAACGAAGAATATCGTTCTTGGACGATAGCGCACTTGTCTATTATTGCGAGGCTTCCGGAGGCCGTACAAGATGAGATCATGGATAACATTTTCGAGCCCGAGTTTATGCCTATAAGCCAGCTTAACGAGCTGATTGCAGAATACCTCAAGCTGCTCAGTAAGGCAAAGTGGGATCTCGACGATCAGACGCTTGTTCCGAAGGCGGGGGCCTGCTCGAAATGTAACAAGCGGACAGGCTCGCAGCCGATGCTGTGGGAAGATGCAAAGACACAGACGGCCGCGGGCGACAAGTGCATCGATTCGGCCTGCTGGAAAAACAAGCTGAGTGAATGGCTGAAGCGCACGTTTGCGTCACTCAAGGAAAAGCATCCAAATCTCGTCTTGATAGTAAACGACTACCCAAACCAGATCGATGCTCAATGGTTACAGGGCAGCTTCGGAACTTACTTGTCAAAGTGGGATCATACCTCTGCATCCAAAGGTGCGAAAGGTGCTCTGCCGGCGCTTTGTCTGTACGGAAAGGGTATGGGCAATCTCACTTATGTAAAGACGAAAAAGTCGGGTTCGTCCACGAAGGCGATTATAGGCAAGCCTACAACGTTGACGGTGAGGCGGAAAATGCTCGGCGCGAAAAGGTGGGCACAGGTCTTGCTTGATTTGCAGGAAAAAGTTGAGGCTTCCGGGGTCAAGGATATCAATCACAAAGACCCCATAACCGCTTTGATGGTGCTGGTTGCCGTCTATGGGAATGATCGATTACCGCTGTGTGATGCGGATGAACTGAAAACAATCAAGTCCGCAATTAAGGAGGGTCCCGGCAAGGCACTGGAGCTGTTATGGGAAAGCTTCAAGCCTACTCTTATAAGGCATCTTGTTTGGTCAGGGCCGATCACACAGACGCCGATAAATATGGTAGAGGAAGCTGAGCGGATTGCCTCGCTTATCAAGGCGGACGTCAAGGCGATGCTCAAGGACGTTTCGGGTCGCAAAGGCTTTACTGAGCCGAAGTCCTGGGCCGGGCTTAACGCGGACGGCACGCCGAAGAAGGTAAAGCCTGCAAAGAAGGCAAAAACAGAGAAAGCGAAGCCCAAAAAGTCCGGCAAAAAAGACAAAGTTCAAAGCTGCCGAATATGCAAATGCACAGACGATAAGGCCTGCATTGGTGATGATGGCGAGCCCTGTCACTGGGTAGAACCTGATCTATGCTCGAATTGCCATGGAAATTTAATTTTAATCACGAATGCACACTAAAAGAAAAAAACTCAAAGCTATAGAATTGTTTGCCGGGGCCGGTGGGATGGCACTAGGACTCCAGCAAGCGGGTATCGACGTGGTCGGGCTTGTCGAGATTAACGATCAATGCCTTCAAACCCTGGCGGCAAATCACAAAAAAGCATTCCCCAAAGCGGAAATCATCAAGGCGGACATATCGAAGATATCCGGCAGGCAGCTTCTCATACGGACTGGGATCAAAAAAGGCCGGCTCGATATATTGAGTGGCGGGCCGCCGTGCCGGGGTTTCTCTTTTTCAAATAACGCTCGCTCGATAGACGATCCGAGATCTAAGCTGATGTGGCATTTTGTCAGGCTGATAGGCGAAATGAAGCCCCGTTATTTCGTAATTGAAAACGTGCCTGGACTGCTGGCCTTCAAAGACTTTTTTGTCACGCTATTGGAATCGCTCGAAGGCAAAGGCTATACGGTCCGGTTCAACGAACTCGACGCTTGCGGCTATGGCGTTCCTCAGCGAAGAATAAGGGTGTTCATATACGGTGCGAGAAATGACTTGAAGATACTGCCTGCATTCCCGCGGCCTACGCATTTCGATCTGGATAATGACACGGCCTTTCCGCCAAAAAGCCTGGTCGCAATCAAATGTTTTTCCGAGCACGGGTTTACTAAAGAGCAGGTTGCCGACGTCTGGTGGAATAAGAAGCTCGACATCCTGATGAATAAAAAAACGGCCGCCGAACAAGTCGAGCAGGCCGCCCGTGAAATACTGCTTGAGGGCGTGATGGGACATTCAGCGCAAAAGAGGGCTTAAAATATTCAGGGGTAAATATGAATCAGCCTAACCTTTTTGAGATGGAACTTGAATGCTGCTGCCCGCGATGCGGGGTCAGGTGTAAAGTTGATCCACTGGCCGGGTCGAAGGCTAAAATGCTTAAGCGGGGCGAATCGCCGAAAGGACTGTGCGTAAATTGTGCTGTGCATGACTTCCTTCGCAATACGTACCCGGTGAACCTTATTTTGGCCCTGTCGGGGCCGAAGAGTTTGGCCTTTCCCCATATCCAGGAGCTGTTTGCCAGGATTATGCGTTCGAGGTGCAGCGATGCTGTGCCGGATGAGATCGGCTGGCAGGCTATAATCGACAACTGGGACCTGCCGTTCCCGCATAAGCTCAAACGCTCGGTGATTAATCCGGTAGATCAGGCCGAACTGGACCGGGCACCGCAAGAGGAAATCCGCCGTCGCAAATTCATTGACGAGCGGTTAAAGGATCCACGCTCCGAAGAAGAAATATCGGATGATAACTACAAGAAGGCGGAAGCCTTGTTATTGAATGCTATGCGGAAAAGGGATGAAGATATTTAAGCAAACCATCGCTAACGGGCACGAATGGCAGCCGTGCATCCATTGCGGTAAGCGGTTTGTTATCGGTGAAATCATTACGGCCTTGTCAGATGATGAAGGCAACAGTTGCGGCTACTGGTACTGCTCGGAATGCTTCGATAGGTTCTGGTTTTGTCCGTTACCGGCTCCCGTCGAACGCGATGATGACTTTTACATGGTAGCTATTGAGGATGGCAAGTTGCGGGTATACCCGAAACCAATGAGCCCAGCAGAATACTTGGTAAGAAAAACGGTTTCAGGATTCTCTGAAATAATAAGGCGTTAAAAGAGCAAGGAAGCATGGGAACTTACAAAGGATATAGAGGAACCGCCGATAAAGTCATGGATGATGCGGACGTGATAGTCAATCGCCTCAAAACAACCCCTGTGATCATAGACAACCTGATGCGTGAATATCATTGCTCCTACAAAACTTTAATGAGGGCCATCTATACGCGATTGTCGAAGGAGCAATATAGACAAATCGCCATACGACACATGTCACGCGGCAACGAGCATACCTGTTTCAAGAAGGGCCATAAGACCTGGAACAAGAACGTCAAAGGTATGCACTACTCGCCGGCAACAGAGTTCAAAAAAGGCCACTTGCCGGCAAACCATCAGGAAGTCGGGGCCGTCCTTGTCAAAAGCAAAAACGGCAAACAATATCGCCGCATCAAAATATCCGGCAAGGACCAGGGAAAGCATCGATGGATTTCATACGCTCAATATCTCTGGGAAAAAGAAAACGGCCCCATTCCCAAAGGCAAGCTGGTGGCTCACATCAACGGCGATTCGATGGATGATGGTCCGGAGAACCTGGTCATGGTCGACCGCGGCGGCCTCATTAACCTGATGCGAAAGAACAATCCGGGCCAAAGGAAAAAAGCAATCCGCAATCTCAAAAAGACCTGCCGGCGACGCCGAGCAGAGCGGACGAAAAAGCAGCGATTTCAGCTTAAACTTCAAAAGAGAATCGAAAAACAGGAGGCCGAGGACCGCGGGCACCGTGATATTGCCGAGGCGGGGATAATCAAACTCAGGGGCCCATTAGTGAAATGGCATGAGTGTAAGGGTTGCGGTTATGAAATGTCGCCGCCCAGGCCGCCCTGCCCCAAGTGTGGGCATCTGGTTTTTGAGGAAATAGAGCAGCCCATAGAGTACGCGAGACGTCATGCGGCATTGAACGAATAAGCAGGGAAGCGATAATGATTCGGGTATTCGCGAGAAAAACGAAATGGACGCCGCCGCCAACAGATGAGTTGGCGTTCTATACGAGTCCCCCTTTGTTTGTACGAAACTGGAAGTCCAGTGAGCCGGTTTTAGTATCTGCAACTTTTACATGGGATATAGAGAAGGCTTACGCCTTGGCGAGGGCCTGGTCGCTGCATTTCGATAATGTTCGGGTTGGCGGCCCGGCCTTCGGCGATCCCGGCGGCGAGTTCGTGCCAGGCCGATTCGTCAAGGAAGGTGTGACGTTCACTTCTCGCGGCTGCCCAAAACGATGTGCATGGTGCCTGGTTCATCAGCGAGAAGGGAAACTGCGAGAATTGAAAATTCAGCCTGGGTATATCGTACAGGACAATAACCTGCTGGCGTGCTCGGTCAAGCATATCGAAACCGTATTTGAAATGTTGAAATTGCAACCGAAACCCATCGAGTTCAAGGGTGGCTTGGATATCGATTATCTTAAACCATGGCACGTAGAACTGTTCAAGAAAATCAAAGTGGCCGAGCTATGGGTTGCCTGTGATTGTAAAGAGGATTTACCCAGGCTTGATAAGGCGGTGGATCTTCTAAGTGATTATTCAATAGAGAAGAAACGCTGCTATGTCTTGGTTGGTAAGGATGGTGAAACGCAGGCTCAGGCCCAGGAAAGGTGCGTGGCGGTTTATCGCAAGGGGTTTCTGCCGTTCGCACAGCTTTACCGCGGCGAAACCGCAGGACCGTCAAGGGGAGAATGGCACGACTTATGTCATCTCTGGGCTAAGCCGGGGCTGTACCGGAAATTATTTAAGCAGGGATGCGATAATGTATGTAATCACTGAATGGCTTGAGCGATACGAGGTCAACGACAAAGGCCAACCGGCAAGGATAGGCGACAAGCTCCGCGTCAGGCCGCTTGAGTATATCCGTTCAAAGAGGCATGGCCGCGCTCAAGGCGCCGGTTTCAAAGCGATGCAGCATCGGGCGGGTGATAAAACATACGAGGTCTTTGGTATTTTCCAGAAATTCCTGGAAATTGCGGGAAGTGAGTCAAGCGAGATAAGAAAAGGCCAATTGCTCAATGCACGCGGCAAGCCGGCAACAATTGAAGATCTGGCTTTTATTCTTAGCATGTCTATTGAGAGTATCGACTTTGCATTACAAGTCCTTTTAGATGAACAAGTTGCGTGGGTTAAAGAAGTTCCAAATGATGAATTCCAGAAATTCCAGGAAAATCAGGAAAGTAAAAAACAGCCAAAAACAGCGAGTGAAAGTCAAGGTTTTCCAGAAATTCCAGGAAAATCAGGAGCCTTATATAACGAAACGAAACGAAACGAAACCGAACAGAACGAAACAGAACGAAACGAAACACTCCTGGAAAATCCCGGGGGACTGCAAAACTCACAGACAGGTAATAATGGCGATGAAGTGAATTTCGGAGATTTTAAATCTAATTCGTTTTCGCTTCGGTTCGATTCGGCACTAGGGCAAATTCTCAACGCTCGCTCGAAGTCTGACAGATCGGCAATCAGAAATCTAGGCAACTGGCTCAATCTACAGGTGTTGGCGAAAAGGTTCGATGAAAGCATATTCCGGCGGGTGGCTGATATGGCGAAGGAGTCGAAAAATGGACGCAATCCGATGGCGTTGTTCTTCTCAAGGCTGGATGAAGAAATCGGGTATAGGGCGAGAGTAGTTAAGGCTAAGGAGTAAGGAGAAATAAGAACATGAAAACGTGTACGAAATGCAGGCAAACCAAACTGTTTTCGGAATTTCACAAGCAATCCTCATCCAAAGATAGACTTCAATCTTGGTGTAAAAACTGCGCTAAAACAGCTACGTCGGCTTACCAAAAAAGCGATAAAGGCAAGCAAGCCCAGAATCGCTTCTCACAAAGCGAAAAAGGCAAACGAAGTAACTTACGTAGAATGAAACGTTACCGAAAAAATAAACCAGATAGAAAAATCGCTCATAGTACCGTGAATAATGCTATTCATACCGGTCAATTTCCAAAAGCCAGTAATTATGTTTGTTCATGTGGCTGCGGTAATAAAGCGTATGGTTATCACCATCACCTCGGCTATGAGCCTGAACATCGACTTCACGTTTTACCTGTTTGCAAAAACTGTCACAGAAAGATTCACAAGGTGGTGTTAAAACGCTTTTAAGGAAGGAAATTATTATGGGAATAACAGAAGATACGATTGAACAGACCAAGTTTTTCATAGGAGAGGATGGTAAGTTTTATTTAGTCAAGGATGTGCGGACTGTTAAGTTGGTCACGCTAATCTGCACCAGGGATGGATCGGAATCAGACCTCTTGCTCGGCGACGATATATGCTCACGTTTCGAGCCGGCAGAAGCTTCATTTGAGCCGTTCACACAAAAACAGAAAGTGACAAAAAAAGCGCTGGCAAAGCCGGTCCGCAAGCCCAGAAAATTGGGCAAACGAAAAAAGTCGAAATATATAGGCGTATTTCCCTACAAGCCTACGAAATCAGGAAAGATTCGATACCGTGCCACGTATTGGGACGGCAAAAAGAAAAAGACTATCCATTTAGGCACTTACGACAGCGATATCGAGGCGGCGGCGGTGTATCAGGATCATATCGGCAATAAGGCCAAAGCTGCTGAGTATCGCAGCTTGGATGCCGTTCGGACAACTGGATCGAATATCCGCCAAAGCGCGCAAGACCGCTGTGCCGATTCCAACGAGCATAATGAAGATGCTCTCGATATCGGACCGAAACATTTTAGCCCGACCGATTATCGCCGAGCAGAAAGAGAATAACCCGGACCGGCCGACTAAATCTGAATTGAAGATCTGGATTTGTAAGAAGTGCGGCATCGATGTCAAACACCCAACCAAACCCTTGGAATGTATAAGCTGCCATTCAACTATGATGGAAGAGGTTTTGTAAGCAAATGTATGATTGTTTAATGAAAAGAAGTGACTGATGGCTAAATATATTGAAAGAATAGATTTCAATCGTGTTTTAAGTGACATAATGAGTGGTGGTTTTCCAATAATTTATTATAGCGCAGCGACTTGTTGGTGGACTCACAACGAGCGGCATCTATGCCAAAAACCAGAATCAGGTTTACCTTGCGACCCTCGCGGCGGCGTCCTATTGCAAACAGATAAGCCTGGAGAATTTTTACAGGCAGCAAAAGAAAATCCCGAGCATTACGGCAAGCATGGACTCCTCGCGTTTATGGCGGCACACCACCTTAATTGTGTAGTAAGTGAAAAGGATATACGCTCAACTTGTTTGCGCACGTGGGAAGAATATAACAAGCTCATTGATGAATTTGAGCAATCCCAGGAAGGCGGTGACTGATGGCTAAATACGCCAAAAATACAACGGTGGCAGTAAGTAGGAGTAAGGTTCAGGTCCAGGAGTTATTGATAAACTATGGGATCGAGGAATTCTTCTTCGGCACAAGCCCAAGGGGTGACGGCATAGGCTTTAAATATAAGGGTAAGGTTTTTAAGCATAACGTCCCAATGCCCAAACCGGACGATTACCGACACGACACTCAGTACAAACAGGCCGTTCGGCAGCGATGGCGGATATTCTATATGAGCCTCAAAATGAAGCTGGAAGAAATACAGTCCGGCGGAATAACGTTTGAAGATCAATTCCTTGCGATGATGGTACTACCTGACGGATCGACGGTGGGCGACTTCATGCGAATGCCGGAGAATATTGCAAGACTTCAAAAATCAGAAATGCCAAAACTATTGACAGGGTGAAAGGTGAATGATGGATCATCCCTACGACTACAAGCTCGTAATTCCCGGTGAGCCAAAGTCGCAGCAGCGGCACAGGTCAGCCATACGGCACAGGGGTGGATGCCGCGGCGTTGAGGTCAAGCTCGGAAACGGCAAGATAGAAAAACTCTACCGTAAAGAAGATTTTTTCATCCACAATTACGACCCATCATACAAAGACAAAGAGGAAATCAGGCGGATGGTGCGAACGCTTGCTCCCGACGTACCGTTTGACGAGCCGCTCGAAGTCACTATATTCTTATACTACGCCCGGCCGAAGAATCATTACAGGACCGGCCGCAACGCTCGCAAACTCAAAGACTCTGCCCCATACTGGAAAATCACGACTCCGGACCGGGACAACGCGGACAAAATCATTCTCGATGCACTCAAAGGAATGTTCTGGAAGGATGATTCGAGGGTGTGTGCCGGGCCGGTTATTAAACAATACTCGGAAATCCCGAGAACGGAAATATATATCAATAAGCTAAATCAAATGAAAGGATGTCACTATGAAGAAGTCGAAGAAGGAAAACGAGAACTCCAAACAAGCCTCTTTGAATAAGGCCGGGGTTGAAGTTGGAGAGCAGATACCCCTGATAGATGTATCGCCGGAACACTCGAAAGAGATCGCTCAGATAGGAAGGGAGTACAAAAAGTCTGTAAGGCTAAGGCGGCAAGCCCTGGCGAATGAAGTCACATTAAAGAGAAAACTTCTGGAACTAATTAAAGAGGAGCATCTGCAGAGACTTGATGACGGCACAATCAAGTGTCATTGTGATGGCGTCGAAGTTTTAATTACGCCACAAGACGATAAGGTGAAAATTACAGAAGACAGTGATGCAGAATAGACAGCTTTAGAACGAAAGGAGGTGATATGCTTATGGACTAGGGACCTCAGTGGCAGGGACACTGCTATAAAAAGTTTTACTTGGTAGAGTTAATCCCATAGGTCGGCTTGTCGCCGGATTGTTCCTGCCACCATTTTTTTGAAACGAAACGTTTAAGGAGAATCAAAAATGCTTGCAGAATTACAAACAATCGACATAAAAGACGTCACCCTGACCCAGACGATGATTTTGTTGGGTGTAGTGCCGATGATCGTAGTCCAGTTATTCAGGGCCGTAATGGAATACTTCTGGCCTGTGGGTCCGGATGGAATCAAGAAGCCATTGTTTATGCTCGTTGGAATCGGCACAGCGGTCTTGATGTTCTATGTAATGGCTATGACGGACTGGCTTGTGGGTGGGATTATAATTGGACTTACGGCTACTGGGAGTTACGAACTTACGAAGAACATGGGGGGCATTGTTAAAAAGAAAGTACCGAACGGAACCGCGGCCACTTCTTTAGTCTTATTGCTCTGTTTTCTACTGCTGGCTGCCGGCTGTATGTGGGCGGAGAATCCGAAGGCAGATTTACTAGCTTCGCAGAAAACGTTTTCAGCAACAGTTGATTCATTGACTGCATTGCAGATATCGGGAAAGTTCAGCCCGGAAGAGACCGGGCAGTTGACGATACTGATTCACCAGGGTCAGCAAAGTTTGATCGAATGGGAAGCGGCAATTAAGGCCGGCAGGGACAGCCCGGATGTGATCGAGTTGTTCCAGGCAGTCCTTACACAGTTAATTGATTACAACCTCGCGAAAGAGGGGTAAGGATAAAACAGAACTACTAAGGGCTTAAAATATTAAATCTTTAATATTTTGGAGATACCATGAAACAAATACCCCTTACGCGAGGAATGTTTGCCATGGTCGATGACGCCGATTTCGAGAGACTTAACAAACATAAATGGTGTGCTTATAAAAGGCCTCAAACATTTTATGCCGGAAGAAGCACTCTCTTACCAAATGGAAAATGGCGAATGATATATATGCACCGAGAGATACTGGGCCTGAAGCATAGCGACCCACGACAAGGCGACCACAAGAATCATAACGGTCTTGATAACCGACGGAATAAACTTAGAATTTGCACCTGCTCACAAAACCATCAGAATGGGAATCCATACAGGGGTGGTTCGTCCACATTCAAAGGCGTTTCCTGGCACAAAGGCGGGCATAAATGGCAGGCATATATTCAAATTGATGGTCACAATATTTATCTCGGTCTATTTGATAACGAAATCGAAGCGGCAAAAGTCTATGACGCAGCAGCATTCAAATATTTTGGCAAATTTGCATTAACCAATTTTTGAAAGGATAAAAAGATGAGCACGGCATCAATCTTACTCGTTTTGAAATTAGTTTCCGAGGGCGTTGGTGTGACTAAAGAAATAGCCGACCTTGCCAAGCGCGTTCAAGCCGGTGAGGAAATAACCAATGCCGAGATAGAACTGGCTCAGGCACAGGTTGCGGATTCTGTAGCCAAGTGGGACGCTGCTGCCGGTGGAAAAGAGGACTTAGCAGCCGAACAGCCTGAGCAGCTGAGTAGCAATGAATGATCTTAAGCGTTGGCCCGCCCGCTTTTCAAGCTCTTTCGCGGGCGGGCCATATTTGGAATAATTGAATGAAAGTTGAGAACGAAATAATCTGCGGTGACTGCCTTGAGGTTATGAAAGACTGGCCTGATGGGTGCGTGGACTTGGTAAAATAAATGAACTATAAAAAGAAAGGAATCAAATATGAAAATCAATTATAAATATACAGATGAATTACAAAAAGCTGGATTAGCTGAATTGAGGTATGCTAACATTGAACGTCCCATGAGAAGAAAAAGTGTCATAACAATGCCAAAAAGAGGATACGAACTCTTTCAATTAACACATGATATGTCCCAGTTTCTTTTGTTATCAGAAAAGCCACTCGCAGACTTAAATCATAATTTTACAGGGTACAAGGCGTGGTTTGGTGGTACGGATGAACAGCCATTTTTAGTAGAGCTTGAAGACGGAAACTGGAAGAAAAGATGGGACGATGGAACATTTTACGAATCAATAAAACCAGATATAATTAAAGAATACGAGAATATATATGGCAAAGAATCTACTCTTAGGCAGGGTGACATGTTTTGTTTTCCCTTTCCAATTCAAAATATAGAGAAGATAAACAGCATACTAAGAGTAACATTGGACGAAGAGCTTGACGAACAAACTTGGGACGAACCAAGAAGAGATACATACTTTAATAATCACTTATATGGCACTCGGCATTGGATTAAAGGATTATGTTGTACAAAAGGCCAATACATCATAGGCAAGGGCACTTTGCATGCTCCAGACCATGCCGACCTTGTACTTAATAAAATGTGCATCATAGCTCAAACAAAAAACTTAAAAAATGCAAAAAAGGCAGACTAATCATGGAAAGCCCAATTGAAGAAGCGATGAAACAACTAAGAAAAGCTGTGTTAATAGAAACCAGTGACTTATCAAAAAGATTCCGAGAAAACATCGTTAAATGTGAAAATTACAAGAAAGATATCAGAATAATAATAGACATAATACACAACATTCCAGACTCAAAAAACAAAGAAATAAAAAGAGAAATATGTAAAGTCTGGAAGGTACTACAAAAATATTATCAGGAATCAACGTGAACTGTCAAATCGCCAGAGACCGTCTGAGGGCAGTTGATACCGGAGTGCCGGTAAAAGAGGCCAGAGCCGGACAGGGAGCGCTATTTGAATGAACTTCACAATCATAGAAACCATGATTTGTTACCAAAATAATCATAAAAAAATATGTTAGACTTACAATACTATGAAAACTAAAAAACGAAAAACAATTTACAATGTTGGCTATCAGGGAAAGACGCCAGAAGGACTCATCGCAATACTCAAAAAGGCAGGCGTAACGCTTCTTGTGGACCTGCGAGAAAGGCCATTCAGCCGGATAGCGGGTTTCAATCAGAAGCGTTTCAGCCTGGCATTAAACAAGCAAGAGATACAATACTTGTGGCTGGGGCAGATCCTGGGCGGCTTCACATGCACAAAAGATCAGTGGCTCGAAGGTTGCAAGCGGCTTGTGGAACTGTCTGAAAGTTACACTGTTGCAATAATGTGCATGGAAGCCGATTACAGCAAGTGCCATCGGAACGATATAGCCGGGCTGCTGGCGTTTTTCCACAACATCGACAGAGTCAATTTGTGAGAGATTAGAGATAAATGAAAACATCTAAAGCGTATTTCGAGAAGTTCAAGGCGGAGTTCCTTAAGTGGCAGAAGGAACTTGGGCTGACGCAGTACCGCATAGACTTCTTCCATGAGAATCTCGAAGATAGTTTTGCCCAAGTTACTGTCAATGAGTTAGGTAAGGTTGCTTGTGTTAAACTATGTACGAAATTAAGTAAGGACGATGTCAAGTGTGACAGGGGGCCGGAGTCTAACGCAAGACATGAAGTATTGCACCTTCTAACTAATCGTCTTAGATGGTTGGGCAGTTGCCGCTACATTGAGACCGCCGATCTCGATGAAGAATGGGAAGCTGTTGTAGTCAGACTGGAGAAAGTATTGAAGTGACACAGGCGACACGCTCAGCTTCCAGTTGAGAGAGGCGGTTCGAATCCGTTTACCCGCTTGTTTTGAGAAAGGAAGTGACAAATGAGTAGAATAAATAAAGCAATTAAATTACTGCATGATATGAGAAAAACACACCGGATGCAGCCGCTTGGTTGGGGCAAAATAATGGAAGATGGCTTCAATGAAATCTTTGAACTTCTTGAGTCCGAGCCTGAGCCGACGGTGCTATACATAGACACTGACGGTATGCGTAGAGATGCCCGAAGCGTCAAAGACGGGCAGGGCACCCGGGTTGGCTCTCTTGCTTTGATGTTGATAGATTGCTGCGATTACATCGACCAGCTTCAAAAGAAGCCTGATCCGACGGAGTTTACGAAAATACGTCGAAGCAGATATGATGTAGAAATCGAAAATGTAGACAGGCTTTATGATAAAGATATAGCTGAGATGAGAAAAACAAATATCAAAATAAAGTACGAGTGGGACATCAAAGCCTGCGACATCATCGACCGCCTGACTGCCGAGAATGCCACGCTGAAAGAACATTATGATTCATGCCCACTATTAAAAGGTTCTCACGATGTCAGTGAGTTTTATCCCGACGAGCAAGCCCTGAAAGGCGGTGAAAATCATGCAGGTGAAAGTTGACAACGAACAAGAGCCCGAGCTTATTTCTTTTATCGGGTTCAGCTTTGGGCAGTTTATGCAGTTTGCCGAGTTCGTAAGCTTTGCCAGGCTGAGGGGGCAGGGTTGCGTCGAAGAAATAGCAACCGAGCTGCATCTTTCTTGTCATTGGGCTATCGACTGGACAGGCAAAACAATGGCCTTGCTGGACCTGACCTGGGAGCAGATATTTATGCTCAATTCGATTTTGGTGCTCGACGACAACAGGAATTCATTCATCTGGATTCATAAAGCGATCAAGAAGGCCGTCGATATGGCAATGAGTGCGAAGGGCGGCGTTAACAGGGAAGTGCTTCATGGAAAATGCTAAGCCTCAAAAAACGTACACGGTGGAAGATGTGCTGGCTGCAAGGCTCCAGGGCAGGAAAGAGGCTGAGGAGTATTTGCAGTTACGGATAAACAATATAAGCAAAACTCACCACCAGCTCCTTACTGAGATATTCAGGCTTGACTTAAACGAGCCCGTCGTAGCCGTGTCTGTGCCGTATAAGTTCGCGCAAATGGTTATAGATAAGCTGCGGAAAAGGAACAGAAAGGACTGGCACGCCAAGATGATCCAATACTATATGCGAAGGAGTGACCGGCAGGTTTTCGGCGACGTTGATATGAGAAAAGTATTAGTCGCGTTGGATAATAACGAAAATGGTATTTAAGAAAGGAATCAATTATGGAAACGAGACGAATTACAATCGCTGAAATGCACACGGACACAAGAATTCTTTACAATGTTATGGAAAGTAAATTTATAAAGAACAAGCAAGCTGAAATCAGCTACGAGGAATTATCATCAAGCATCGGGCGGAATGTTCAAATGAATGCCCGCGGATTATTAAGCACAGCCCGCAAAAGAATTGAGAAGGATTTTCAGATTGTGATTGAGCCTGTAATGAATGAAGGGCTTCGAGTGACTACCGATTACGCTGGTATTGGTGGAAAAACAAATGCTCACCTGCATCGTCACTCTCAAAAACATAGAAAGAGAATTCTCAATGCAATTACAGGAAAGGAACTGTCGCCGGAACAAATACTTCCCTTGGCCGTGGAACTTAGCAAGCTTGGAGCGACGGCCCTGTTTACGAGACGCCAGACACCAAAACAATTAACAGCGTATATCCAGGAGCATAATATACTGGAATTGCCAACCCAGCAGACACTTAAATTGTTTCAAAACGGACATAAGACAACTTGACATGACTCGACGCGACCGGACCGGACCCAACTCAACGGGACGTGACAAGACTGGACTCGACAAGACAAGACGAGCCTTTTTTTGGAGGGCGCAGAAAACGAAATTAGCTCGACATGACCTGACTCGACATGACGCGACTGGACACGACGGGATTCGACCGGACGGGATGGGACGTGATATGATGCGACAAGACAGGCTTTTTTTGGAGGTGAAAACAAAATAAACATGATTAGACTTGACCGGACTTGACACGACTGGACGCGACATGACTACACTCGACGGGACTCGACAGGACAGGACGCGACAAGACAAGAATTTTTTATTCAAGACAACACACTTTTATTTAAGAAAGGAAAGAAAGATGATTACAGTAAAAACAAAACTCAAATCAGCAAGCCCGTATGGGCAAAGTCGGTATCATAACACGGAAAAGATTGAGAAGGAAGGCTCGGCGGATTACGAAAATCGCACATGGCGTAACCGTTGCCATACCGATGATAAAGGGATGGTCTTTATCCCGCCGACGGCGTTCAAGAACTGCTTATCGGAGGCGGCAAAATACCTCTCAATGCAGATACCGGGCAAAGGCAAGGCCACGTACACAAAGCATTTTGAGGCCGGAGTTATGGTTTCCGAGATAGTGCCGCTTGGAATTCACATAGATAAAATGCAAAAATTGTCTCTGTTTGTTCCTGCCGACGGAAAGCGTGGCGGGTCTAGGCGGGTAGAAAAGCACTTTCCTATCACGCAGCAATGGGAAGCTACTGTAACATTCTACGTTTTTGACGAAACTATCACAGAAGATGTTTTCAAGTATGTCCTGGAGCAGGCGGGAAAATTCATCGGTATAGGATTTTCCAGACCAAGAAACAATGGATTTTTTGGCCGATTCGAAGTGGTCGAAGTGACTTGGAATAAAGTAGATTGACGCGACCCGACCTGACGCAACATAACGCGACTGGACGCGACTTGACGGGACCCGATGCGACTCGACTCGACGCGACTCGACGCGACTCGACGCGACTCGACGGGACCAGACGGGACCAGACAAGACAAGACTATTTTATTGAGGGCGTAGAAAACGAAATAAACATGACAAGAAGAGACTTGACCTGACGAGACCCGATTGGACGTGACAGGACGGGACTTGACGCGACCCGACAAGACAGAACAGTTTTTTCAATTTGGGGAGTCGGTTAATCCGGCTCTCCATTTTTAGGACTCTCGAATATGGATGAAAGATTTAAAATACCAAGCAAAGCAAAAGTGAAAGCACAAAGTGACATCGAGGCTGTTCTCGTCGATGCTAAAAAAGCTGCCGCGATGCTGGATATATCAGTTGCCATGTTCTATCGGCTGCTATCTGCTGGCAGGATCGGCCCGCGGCTGATTCGTCTGAGTAGTAAATGCGTCCGATTCTCGGTGGTTGAATTGCGTAACTGGGCTTTGGCCAACTGCCCTTCAAGGGAAAAATGGATAAAAATAAAGAATGAACGAACTCTTTGAAATACTCGGCGGGGTTTACGGTTGGTGCTTTTCGAAATATGGCGGCTGGGGTATATGTTTGAAATACTGGCCGGCAGCGGATAAAAAATTATCACCCTGGCTTTTGTCTCGACGGCCGATTATAATACTTGCCGGGTATATGAGCTTAAATCGGGGGCTGCATTGGGATAGAAAGAGAAGGTGAAGGTGAGCCATGAACAGAATCAAACAAGCTTTTGTCAACTGGAGAACACGAAGGGCTCTCAATCGAATACGCAGAGAGCTTTTGTTTTGGGGCGTAGACACATCCGACTTGTCCGACGATGAGATTCATGCCGGGATGACAGAGTTTGCTCGTGTTCTCGGTAGCTTGGGTCTAAGTTGCGACCAAGTCGAAAATGGCTTGCGAATTACTTTTTCATGTTTGAGAAAATGCCAATAACAATCCCGCAATTCAAGTAAAATCACTTCATTAGCCGTTATTCTGTGCTGTATGGCAGAGAACGGCAACAATCCGAATGTCAACATCTGTTTGGTCGAGCAGGTAGAGAACCTGGCGGGCCAGGCGATGGGGCTTATTCTGCAAATCGAACCTAAGACGAACGCTCAGAAAAAGCAACTGAAAAAGAGTGCAGACAGTCTCGATGAATGGCAAACGACAAGGCTGTTCGGTCTGCGGAGGGCGTTCGAGTAATGGCAGGCAGGAAGTCAAAATATCATACCCACGTCGAGCCTAATTTTGAGGTCATAAAAGGGTTCCTGCGGAGTGGGCATACAGAGAAAAGTATAGCAAAAAGCTTGGGCGTAGGTAGATCAGCATGGGATAGGTACAAGAAGGAATTTCGGGTATTTCGGGACATGATAAAAAAAGGAGCCCTGGACGCCACTGCTTTGGTAGTAAATGCCCTGCATAAACGGGCTACCGGCTACGAATACGACGAGATTCATACGGAGATAACAGACACCGGGGCACAACAGAAGAATCAGACTGGGCAGCCGCTAACTCAAAGAAGGGTGATAAGGAAAACCACAAAGCAGGTACCGCCGGACACGGCAGCGTGTATATTCTGGACTACAAACCGCGATCCGGACAACTGGAAGAACACTCAAAATATCAAGCACAGCGGCGAGATAAAGAACGCCGGCGTGTTAGTGGTGGCGCCTCCGATGAGCAAGGAAGAATGGTTAAAACAAAGTCAAAACGTAAAAGTAGAAGAGCCGGGCGGGCAGGAAAAGAAAAATTAAACGTTGTCTGGTCTCCGCTCCCAGGAAGCCAGCAAAGAGTTCTTTCATGCCCGATTTTCGAGTGCCTTTACGAAGGTACGAGAGGGCCGGGCAAGACCGATGCGCTATTGATGGATTATGCTCAGTTCGTGGGCAGGGGTTACGGCCCTGCCTGGCGTGGGATCCTGTTTCGCTTGCAGTATCCGGACCTGGAAGAAATTGAGATCAAATCCAAGCGGTTTTTTTATCAAATCTTTCCGGGAGCTATATACAACGGGTCAAGTCACAGGTGGATATTCCCGGACGGCGAGCAGCTCCTGTTTCGCTACGCCAGGAACATAGACGACTACTGGAATTATCACGGCCACGAATACCCCTGGATCGGATGGGATGAATTGACTTTGTGGCCCGACGATGAGCTTTACATGACAATGCGAACGGTCTGCAGGTCGTCGGATCCCAACGTTCCTCACCATTACAGGGCCAGTTGCAATCCTTATGGCGTCGGTCACAACTGGGTGAAAGCTCGGTTTGTAGATCCGGCCCCGAGGGAAGTTGTCATATTGGACGAAGATGGCACGGAGAGGGTTGCGATACATGGAACGATTTGGGAGAATTTGATTGTCCTGCAAAACGATCCGGCTTACGTGAACATGCTGAGATCTCAGACAGGGGCAAGGCGCGCCGCATGGCTCGAAGGTGACTGGGATATCGTAGCCGGAGGAATGTTCGACGATGTTTGGGACAGCAAGGTTCATATCGTTGCGCCCTTCGAGATACCGGCGACGTGGAAGATTGACAGGTCTTTCGATAGGGGCAGCAGCAGACCCTATTCTGTCGGGTTTTGGGCGGAGTCTGATGGCTGCGATGTCAAGTTGAATGATGGTTCACTTAGAGCAACGCAGCGGGGAGACCTATTTCGCATAGCGGAGATTTACGGCTGGACTGGTAAGCCAAACGAGGGCACTCGCGAAATTCCTACCGAAATTGCGAGAAAAATACGTGAATACGAAAGAGCACTCGGCAGAAATGTTAATCCCGGCCCGGCTGATACCGAGATATTCACAGTTGAGAACGGAAATTGTATCGCAAGCGATATGGAGAGAATGGGCATCAGGTGGACGCGGGCAAACAAGTCGCCAGGCAGCAGGATCAACGGCTGGGAAATTCTCAGGGTGCGTTTAAAAAACTCTATCAGCAGGGAAGGTCCCGGGTTTTATGTGTTCGACACATGCCGGCAATTCATAAGAACGGTTCCGGTCCTTCCGAGAGACAAACGCCAGGCTGACGATGTCGATAGCGCCGCCGAGGATCACTGTTTGCACGGTGACACACTCATTGTAACCTCAAAAGGAAATTTTCCAATACGAGAATTAGTAGGAACTGAAGGTTTAGTTTTGACAGCGGGTGGCTATTGGACTGAATACAAAAACTGCAAATTAACGAGGAAAAATATAGAAGTATTTCGCATTACTTTTGAGGATGATTCGTTTATAATATGCACTGGTGATCATAAAATATTGACAGCCAATAACCAATGGAAAGAGGCTAAGGAATGGAAGTCGAAATCATATCAGCCAGACGACAAGAATTTCAAGGTAAGCCATATTATTTGTGCGGATACTATTACCAGAACAAAGGTGTCAGACTTCATCGCAAAGTATGGGAATATCATCACGGAACAATCCCAAAAGGTTTTAGCGTCCACCATATCGACGGCGACAGAACAAATAACGACATCGACAATCTCGAAATTATTCAACAGAGTAAACATATTCAAAAGCATCATGCTCAGGGCGATTGCAACGAGGATGTATCAAAAGCTCGCGAAGCGGCCCGGATATGGCACGGGAGCAAAGAAGGTATTGACTGGCACAAACAGCAATATCAAAAGCACTGCCATGAGGCTTTGCATAGAAAAGTCGATAAAAACTGCCGGAATTGTGGCAAAGAGTTTATCGGCGGCATTCGCTCGCTTTACTGCTCGAATAATTGCAAGTCTGCATATCGCAGAAAAACAGGGGCAGATAACATCGAGCGCAAATGTATTGTATGCGGAAAAATCTTTGTCGTTAGTAAATATTATACAAACAAAACCTGCTCCTGCCGTTGCGGTGGGAAGCTTGGCCGTCAAGCGAGTTGAACAAGCAGGTTTTTCAGACGTTTACTGCCTGGATGCACATCTAACCCACTGCTTTGTCTTAGTCAACGGGGTCATTGTTCATAACTGCGCGGACGAGGTCAGATATAGATGTCTGTCGAAAACTTACAGCCTTAATGTGAGGCAAGCGAGCTAAAACGAAGGGGAAAACAAAATGGACAAAACAAAGAACGGTACTTTCTTGAAGGTTATAATAGGCTCGTTGGCGGCTTTGCTTCTTGCCTCATTGGTTTGGATATGGAACGCGGCGGGGATCTGCAAAAGCGTTGAAATGAATACGGGGACAATATCAAAGTTCGTGCCGAAAATTGACTCAAATACCATAGCGGTAACGAGCATCGGTAAGGACATTGAAAGACTTGATGAGAAGATAGACCGAATTGATGTTGCACAACAGCAGATGATTACGATGCAGCGTGAAATTCTCAGGGAGGTAAAAAACTGAATATGGGCCAGGCAAACAAAAACAGGACAAGGGAGCTGCAATTACAAGTCGGCAGCAGGCAGTTGTTTCACAACATCAAGAAAGATCTTGAGACACAACTGGCCCAGAGGCAGGACGGCAAGCTGCTGGATTTGTTAAACAAAGGCGTGATTGCCGAAGTTAGAAGCGACAAGGACGCAGAGAAACTTTTGGTGTGAGAAAAAATACTATGGCTAAGACGAATGAAGCAAAGGCAAATACCCCGTGCAGTGCTTACAATGCGATGGCTTCGGAGTGGACTTTGATTGACGATTTGATTGCCGGCACTGCCGCTATGCAGGCGGGGTCGGCTAAATACCTTCCGAAGTTCGACAAGGAAGAAACGAAGCACTACAGCGCACGGGTTACCAACTCGATCCTTTTCAGTGCTTACGGCGATACGGTCAAGAGCATTTGCAGTAAGCCGTTCAGCAAGCCGGTGAAGTTATACGGAGATCCGCCTGCGCCGCTGGATGAAATAGAGGGCGACGTTGATGGCCAGGGCAAGTCGCTGTCGCAACTGGCAAAAGATATATTCTTCCAGTTCGTCAATCGCGGGCTCGGTCATATTCTCGTGGATTATCCGAGCACGGTTGCTAAGGACGGGACTACGCCAAATCTCGCACAGGAAAGGTCCGCGGGGATAATGCCCAGGTTTATACATATTAAGCCCGAGCAGCTCATAGGATGGCGGACGGAGAAAGATGCAAGCGGCAATAACGTATTGACACAAATCAGGATCGCAGAAACGCAGACCGAGCAGGTTGGTGACTGGGGAGAAAAGCAGGTCAAGTATATCAGGGTGTATGAACGCGATAATTGGCGTCTTTATGTCGAAGGAGAAAAGGATGAATATTCAATCGCCGGTGAAGGGCCTAACAGTCTCGGCAAGGTTCCGCTTGTAACCGGGTACGCTAACCAGACGGGCTTTATGACTGCCGAGCCGCCGCTCAGGGAACTGGCCGAAATTAATAAAAAACACTATCGATGTGATAGTGACTTACAGAATTTAATTCACATGGCAAGCACTGCCACACTTTTTGTTAAAGGTTTTACGGAAGAAGAAGCTGGAAAAGTAGCATTAGGCCCAAATCAAATTCTCTCAACGGGCAATCCGGAATCAGATGTAAAGTTCGTAGAAATAAACGGAAACTCTATTAAGGTGGCGCGTGAGAATTTGCAAGACATAAAAGAAACTATGGTCATGTTAGGCTTACAGCCTTTCTTACGCAACGCCGGCAACCAGACAGCGACCGGCCAGAACATAGATGAGTCCAGGGCCAACTGCGATATACAGGCGTGGGTAATGTCACTTGAGAGATTGTTGAGGCAGGCTTATGAGATAGCGGCTGAATGGATCAAGGCTACACTGCCGGAAGATTTCAAGGTAGATGTTTTCAATAACTTTTCTATCTGGGTCAGGGCGATGCTGGATGTACCGGAGCTGATTAAAATACGGCAGGCAGGCGAACTTTCAAGGCAGACGTTCCTGAGAGAAATCAAGAGGCGTGCCCTGCTGTCCGAGACGCTGGACATAGACGATGAAGTTGCTGCTATCGAGGCGGAAGGGCCGGCTTTTGGGATGATTGGGATGGGAGTTGAGTAAATGGCTAAGAATCTGCCAAAACTTCCCGAACTTCCAACGTCCGTCAACGAGCTAATCGCAGACCGGGCCATACGTCACGCTCTGTACCTGGAGCGCTACAAGACGCAGATGGTCAACGACATTTTGACGGAATTCAACAGGACGCTGGCGCCGGAGCTTATCGCAAAGATAGAGCAAAGCCTTGAAAGAATAACGTTAAAATCCAAAAAGATGCAGATACTTTTTAAGTACAACGGCGAGCTGGTAAAAGAGGAATACAAGGTGATGGAAGCAAAGCTGTACGAGCAGTTGAGGGATTTTGCTAAAGTCGAATCTTCCTGGCTGATAAAAACTCTTGAAAATATCACGCCGATAGCTGTTGATTTTGTAGCACCAAGTTCAAATATTCTAAAGGCCATTGTGACTAAGCAACCGATGGAGGGGGCCTTGGTGAAAGAATGGTTTGATAAGTTGGCAAGAGATACTACCTTCAATGTCAATCGGGCAATACAATCAGGTATGATTGAGGGCAAGGGCATTGCTGATATTGTTCGGGTTATCAAGGGGACGCGGGCCGCTCAATACACGGACGGCATCTTGAACGCTCCAAGGCACAATCTTAATTCTATTGTCAGAACAAGCGTAAGCAACGTGGCGCACGCGGCAAGGAATGAGGTTTATGCCGCCAATGGCGATGTTGTTAAGGGGATTCAGTGGATATCTACGCTTGATTCAAGAACATGTATGACCTGTATGAACCTTGATGGCAAGGTATTCGATATTGGCGAAAAACCAGGTATTCCTCATTTTGGCTGCCGCTGTTCCGACGCCCCGGTTTTGCGGTCCTGGAAGGAGCTTGGAATTAACGCTAAGGAACTCGATCCCGGCACGAGGGCTTCGATGAACGGGCAGGTACCGGCAACGCAAACATATCCGGCCTGGCTGAAAAAACAGGATACCGAAGTGCAGAACGATGCCCTGGGTATCGGTCGGGCTAAAATGTTTCGGTCCGGCCAATTAAAGCTAAACGAGTTCATCGACCGATTGAATAAGCCATTGACGTTAAAGGAACTTGAAAAGTTAGCAGGTTAGACAATATGGGAAATTGCAAAGATTGTAAATGGCTGACTGGCGAATCAATCACAGACGGCTTGCGTAAGTGCAACCAACCGAAAGCGTATTTTGGTTACGGCAGACAAGATATAGCTGAAGATGGATTGCAAATTGAAGCTGACGAAGGCTGGGGCTGGTTAATGGGTCCCATGTTTGGATGCATTAATTTTGAGGTAGCCGGATAATGAGAAAACTATATTACAAGCTAAAGATAATTTGGTTAAGCGTTAAGTGGATGTTCAGGACAAATCTTGGCGACAAGGTTTTGTGGATAAAAGATTTGCCCTGGACATATATTGTCATTAATGGCGTTTGTCCCGGAAGTTGGAAGATCAAATACGATGATGAGCATTACTTTGAAGTTCCGCGGAATGAATGCAGAAAGATAAAGACCATTCCTAATTATATCCATAGTTTTAAGTCAGGATATGATTTTTACATGGGTTATTGGTTTGACATTTGGTGCAGGAACGGCATTGAGCCGTGGGTACGGAAGTGTAATATATGGTAAGCGAGGTAGTCAAGTAATAGCAGGTTAGACAATTGAATAAAATGTGCGGGCTTTCGAAGTGACCGGCCAATCATAACGAGACGTAAGAATAAGAATATGGCAGTAAGGTGCCTTACCACCTTGCTGCCTTTTTTTATTGCCCGCATGAAGCTAATCAAGCGGGTGTGTAGCCCGCATAAAAAATCAATACCAGGGCGTGATGCCCGATGAGCGTGATGCTCATTAAAAGGCGTGAAGCCGAGGAGTTTTGTGTTATGGCACTTAAAGCAATTTTGGACAATCTGGATGGGATTTCTGAGGAAATCAAGAAAGAGTATAAGCAGCGAGACGATGGCAAGTTCGTCCTGGACGTGACGTCCGTGGATGGGTTTGAGTTGGCGGAAGTGAGCAAGCTGCAATCGGCCCTTTCCAAAGAGCGGGAAAACAATCGCAAAGCAGCAGAACAGCTAAAGGCGTTTGAAAATCTCGATCCGGCCAAAGCGCGTGAGGCGATTACGAAGGTCGAGGAAATGGCAAACTGGACGCCGGAGCAAAAGGTCAAAGAGCAGATTGAAGCCGTGAAGGCTTCTATAATCGACGCTCACGGAAAGGAAAAGGCTAAGCTTGAGGAAAAGCTGTCAAAGATGACCAAGTCTCTCGAAGAGGCAAAGATTGTCTCTGTGGCGACGCAGGCATTGTCCGAGCAAAAAGGTTCGGTCCGATTGCTTATGCCTCATGTCCGGCAGCAGACACGCCTTCGTGAAGTTGACGGCAACTTCATTGTCGAAGTGCTTGGAGCTGACAATAATCCCAGATTGACGGGCTCGGATGGTCACCCAATGACTATAAACGAGCTGGTCGCGGAGATGAAAACACAAAACGATTTCGCTTCGGCTTTTGAAGGTACGGGAGCATCGGGAAGCGGCGCTGTTCCGACAGGCACAACGAAAGCCGGTAAGTTCACTAACGAAGAACTCGGAAAACTGCCGCCCGCCGAAAGGCTTAAAAAAGCACATGAGTTGGGAATTACAAAGTAAAAGAATTTTGAAAGGTGACTGTTATGAGTTTGACACTGATTGAAGCTTCAAAGCTTATGATCAATCGAGGAGAAGTGCAGCGTTCGGCGGTTGTTGAGACGTATGCCATGTCCTCAGACATCTTGAGGGTATTGCCGTTCAGGGATATCGCCGGCAACGCCTATGCGTATAACCAGGAGCAAACATTGCCCGGCATCGGATTTCGCGGAATCAACGCTGGATATACCGCAAGCACGGGCATTATCAATCCGCAGGTAGAGCCGCTTGTAATTGCCGGCGGCGACTTGTCGATCGATCCGTTCATAATCAAGACCGGCGGCGAAGGAGTCCGTGAGCGTCACCAGATTATGAAGATCAAGGCGCTTGCCCACGCATGGACCCTGGCTTTCATCAAAGGCAGTTCGGTCACAACTCCGGCAAGTCTTGACGGGCTGCAGGTCAGATTGACGGGCGCTCAGTTGACTGCCAACGGCACTACAAACGGCGGCGATCCCTTGTCGCTGTTGAACCTGGATACATTGATTGACTCGGTCGATAATCCCACGCATTTGATTATGAACAAGAAAATGCGCAGGCGTCTTAGCGTTGCGGCCCGCACAGCAGCGGTAGGTGGGAATATAACCTGGACCAAAGACGAATTTGGCAAAGCGGTCATGTTATACGACGAGCTTCCGATTATTATCGCAGACAGAGATCATACCGGCGCCGATATTCTGAACTTCCTTGAAGTATCCAACAACGTTGGAGTCGCCGCCACTGCAACTTCGATTTACTGCATATCGGTCGGCGATGGGATGATTGAGGGCATTCAGAATGGAAACATTGACGTCCGTATGGTTGGCGAGCAGGCCGCGACAGTGACCGAACTGACCCGCGTCGAATGGTACAACGGAATCTGCATCGAGCATCCGAGAGCCGCGGCAAGGCTTTGGTCTATAAGCGATGCCGTAGCCGTTGCGTAATCGGCAGTGAATTTGTTTTACAAAATTCAACTAACACAAAACGTAGATTTTTGAAAGGTGTTTAATATGTTAAGAAACCGCACAGTTGACGATGCCACGCTAACCTTGAAGGCATCGGGGGCAATAGCCGCTTCTGCTGCCGCTACAGTTATTCCATTGATCGGCGAAGGGCTGGTCCAGGGCGATATAATCATCGACGTTACCGCTATGGATATTGTCGGCAACGATGAGATGTATGACATCATTGCTCAGCTTTCGCCGGACCTCGCCTGCACCGCCGCAACCCTTGTTGACAGATGTGCCATAAGCTTAGGTGCTATGGAGACAAAGCGGTCGGATTCCAACAGGGACGATACTATCGGTCGATATATCCTGCCGTTCGATAACGAATTCTGCGGAACGATATATCCGTATGTCCGACTTTATACCGTTACGGTCGGTGCCACGAACAGCATTACATACTCCGCAAGGCTGGCAAAAAGAGCGGGCTAATCACGTAAACAAACAAGGTCGGCTTGCCGGTTTATTGCCGGCAAGCTTTTGTTTCTAATCTCAATATCCAGGCATAAGGGTAAAAATTATGAGACACAACTTTACTTACGAATCGGATTTAATTTTGAAGGATGCAGGCGCCATTGCTGCATCGGCAGCCGCCCTTGTGGGCGGTGTTGCAAAGAGACTCGATGTCGGTGCGGGCGTTATTGATTGTGAGCTTATTATTGATATTGCCAGCATTGACGTCGATGGATCGGCGGCACAGGGCACGCTGACTCTCGATACGAACTGCACGGGCGGCAATTCATCGCAGGGCCTGCTTACGCTTGACGTGAATCCCGTCGATGCAAACAATGATACCATGACAATCGGCACAACTGTGTACAGATTCAAAGACGTGCCGATCCAGGTGGAAGATATTCTAATTGGCGCTACTGCTGCCGCAACACAGCTAAACATTTTGGCCACAATCAACGGAACGGGTACGGAAGGCACGGAATATTTCGCAGGCTCTACATCGCCGCATCCTTTGGTCAGAATGGGGGCGTTTGCTGCGGATGATTCTATCGTTACCGCAATAGCCACAGGCGTGGCCGGCGACTTGATAGCAACAACCGAAACGTTCACGGCAGTAACCAATATCTTTAACGCCGGAACACTCGGAACGACGGCGGCCGGCGCTGATGGCGACACGATGACAATTGATACGAAAGTGTATTACTTCGATATCAACGGTGCATTGGATAATATCGACGGGCATATCGAAGTCGGCACTTTGGTCGCCGATACTCAGGCCAGCATAATAGAAGCCTTTGTTCTGGGCGGAGTTCCCGGAACCGGATACGCCGCAAACATGACGGCGCACCCGACAGTCGATATTGCCGCCTTTGCCTCAGATGATGCTATATTGACGGCCAAGACACCTGGAGTTGCAAGCGATGCGATAGCAACTACCGAAACATTCGCAGCGGGAACAAACGTATTTGATGCGACAACGCTTGGCGCCGTGAGAGCCGGTGCCGATGGCGATGAGCGATACGATATTCTGTTACAGGGCTCAAACTCCGCGACCTTTGCCAGCGTATATACGGATATTGCCGCCGTTGCCGTTGGGGCGGCAGCAGCCATTAACGGAGATGTAGTCACGCCTGTCGGCAGAATCAGTATGCCATTTAGAAACGAGTTTATGGGTACGGTATATCAGTATCTCAGGCTCTGGACGGTGGTTGCCGGAACGCATGTCGGCACGGGTATCAATTACCAGGGCCGAATCTGTAAAGGTTAAATCTTATTAAAGGGTAATTGTTATGGTCGATATCAATGTCGATGTCATGTTGGCACAAAAGAATGGGGCAATGGAAGCGGCGAGAAAAAGTGCAAGGCCGATTACCGAAGCTATTGACGAAAGGGGCAAGGTCAGTCTTTGGCTCATATCTCAAAAGAAATGGGTACGTTTCTGGCCGGTCGATGCTATGGATATTTTGAGATCCGGGACTGCGAATCTGGATGGTCCCAAGCCCGAGCCTGAGCCTGAGCCCGAGCCGGGCGAATCCAAACCCATCAGCGTAGCAATTGAGAGTATGACCATACCAGAGCTGAAAGAATACGCCGAAGTAAACAAGATTGACGTATCCAAATTAACAAAGAAGGTGGATATCGTAGAGGCAATTCAAAAGCACGAGAATCCCGAAACGAACAAAGAAAAACAGGAGTAATCACCAATGGCTCTTGTGGTAGAAGATGGGACCGGCAAGGCCGATGCCGACAGCTATCTGTCAGTAACGGACGCCGACACATACAACACAAATCACAGCGCATCGGCGGCCTGGATTGCGGCCGCAGAGGCCGTCAAGGAAAAGGCATTACGGCTGGCTACTCAATATCTCGATGTTCGATATGGCGGGCGATGGAAATCGTTTCGTTCGAACGAATTACAGGCCCTCGCCTGGCCTCGCGCATACGCGATTGATGCCGACGGCTATTACTGGGACTCGGATCAAATGCCTCAGCGTCTCAAGGATGCCACTGCCGAGCTGGCCCTGCGTGTCGTGGGCGGTGATACGCTGTTCGCCGATATAATAAAGCCCGGCGTTATAAGCAGCACGAGCGTCACTGTCGGGCCTATTTCAAAGAGTGTCACCTACGCAGGCGGCTACAACCAGGTCAAGGGGTATCCACTCATAGACGGCATGGTCAGGCAGTTGATAAGCACGGGAACTCTCGAAAGAGGCTAAGACAAACCGTGAAGTTTACAAGTATTGGGATCTGGCGTCCGGCAGAAGTTCAGCGGATTGCCAGATTTTCTTATAAACAAATATCGAAAATTCAAAGGTGTAATCATGGCAAAGAGAATTGCTATATTATTGCTTGTTTTCGTTCTTAATGTGACGGCTTGGTCAGTAGTACGGCCGCCAGACTTAGAGCCAAACGATGTCCCGTTTGCTTATGAGCCAAATCTTTGTCTGTCTCCGATAATGGACTGGCAGATTGCCGAGCCTAATATAGCTGCAATATATGGAGTGCGGTATCACGATAGTAGAGGACTGGATACGGAACTGACCGCAGTTGATCCTAACGGACCTGAAATTCTCGTACAGAAACTCGGCAGATTCAAAGACCCGGAAGGCGGATGGAGTCAATACTGGCAAATCATGTTTACTATATCCGGTGAGGGGGTTCATTACTTAGAGCTTGAGACTGAGGATAAACTTGGTCGGTGGGATTGTCGGACCTTATTAGTATTGTCTATTAGCGACGATACCTATTTCATCCTGCCCGGTTCACCGCCTCCACTTCCCGTGAGTCGTATTAAAGAGGCACAGAGATTCTGGCAATATGCCAAGAAAGTAGGTTATCCAGTTACTAAACCAACATCAGTTTTGAATTAGGTGGGTTATGGCAGTTCAATGTTTGGTAAGACAACAAGACGGGCCTGGTGGTAGAAAGTCAGGCGACATAATCTCCGCTAAGGAAGTTCCCTGCACATGGGGTTCAAGTGAGGGACTGCCTACTTATGTCATAGTTGAGATTAGTAATGTGAACAAGAACCAGTTCGCTGCTTTCAACAGGCGGCACTTTGATACAGGAGAGGTGGATGGTGAAGGCAATCCAATATCCATACGCTCGCTGTACAGATTTGACTTGCCAAATTTGCCGGGCTACACAGGCATATCACAAAAGGTAACGGTTACAAAAAAACAGACTGAAGATAATCTAATTGATAGAAGGCTTGAGTAGTGGCTACAGAAGTAATCAGAATTATTGAACCGGCTGGAGGTGGAAACTACACATCCCTCGATGCGTGGGAGGACGCTCTTGGTGGTACTACCACTGGTCATCTGATAAACGATGACATGATAGCGACCGCCGCGTGTCGTGACAGTTCCGGTGTTACACCCGATACTGCTCCTGTAACTGTCATTGGCTGGACTACAGGGGCTAACAATTATATCCAGATTGTAGGAACAGACTTTCCAAGTAGTACTGGTATTTTTGATGCCACAAAATATCATTTGTCTATGGGCGGAGGCTCAGTATCGGCTATAACAAGTTCTGAGGATTATGTTCGTTACGATAATCTTCAAATATTGATGACAGAATCGTCGTCTTGGACTTCTTTTGGTATTTATGTAGTAGCAGTAGGAACACCAACAGACATCCGATTGTCTAAACTCATAATTAAGGGAGTTTGTTCAGGTACTGGAACTGTTTCGGGGATTTACGTAAATGACGCTACGGCAACTGTGACTATATGGAATACTGTCGTCTATGGTTTCATATCAGGTGATGATACTCAACATATCGGGATGAACTTTACAAATTGTTCAAGTGTTTCGATTTATAACTGCACAGTGTATAACTGTTACTCAGGAATTTTACAAGCAGCAGGCACTGTCACGGCTACTAACTGTGCTGTTTTCAACTGTACCGATGATTTCACCGGAACGGTGGCAATGACTTATTGTGCCTCTGATGATGACCACACAGGGGACAGTGCCACCAATATAACAATCACACAGTCAGCAGATGATTGGGCTGCTTTAGTTACCGATGCTGCCGGCGGTGATTTTAGTGTTACCGATGCGGATTCACAATTATACGACGCTGGTACACCTGACCTTTTTACCGAAGACGATGACATTATAGGCACAGCCCGACCGCAGGGATCGGCTTGGGACATTGGTGCGTTTGAATTGGTGGTGGCTGCTGGCGAAAATTATGAAAAGACGTTTGACGACGGCGTTGGCATCACCGATGCCAAAAGCATATCAAAGACAATCGTTCGCGGATTCGACGAATCATTAGGCGTTGCAGATGCCGAAGGGCATATCAGCAATGCACTGCGAACGCTGGCCGAGTCTCTTGGAATTACGGATGCGCAAATCAAGGGTGAAAGTAAGGTACTTGCGGAATCATTGGGGATTACAGATGCTGCTGCTCGTAATTATGCGGCAATTAAGATTCTCGCCGATACGCTCGGGATTGCCGATGCAAATCTTTTGACCAAAACCATTGTTCGGGGCTTTGATGAGTCGTTGGGAATTTCGGATGCAGAAGAAAGAATCATCGATTCGCTGAGAACATTTAACGAATCGTTCGGTCTTACCGATGCTCGAATCAGTTCAAAAGGAATTTATAAGACGATAGCGGACTCGCTCGGTTTGACCGACGAAATGTCAGGTGTGGAAGGCGGAGCTGCAGCGTCAAACATTATTTACGATTACAGCGTTGCCATAGGGGGAGCGGCGTAAGCTATGGCGACTACAGGGGCGAAATATCCGGCAGTTGCTTCAACAACGTCGGAGGCTCCCTACGATCATTTGACGTGGATCGATCCGGACAATATCAAAAACAATACAGGGAGTTATTCCTATATTGACGACGCCGCTTTTGATAGCGGTATCGAATCTTATGTGTTGAAGGCCAAGGGTTTTGACTTCAGCGCTATTCCGGCCGGTGCGACAATTCTCGGTATCACGGTCAAGGTCGAGGCTTACTATACGGTAGGTGCTTGCGGGATTGCGTTGGCTCAATTGCTCGATGTCGATGGAGCGAAGGTAGGGACAAACCTTGCTTCAACACCAATACCCATTACGGTCACGACGCCGACGGTTATAACAATAGGGGCAGCAGACAATCTCTGGGGTAATTCTTTAACAGCTGCGTGGGTGAAGGATGCTGATTTCGGTGTGGCTCTTGCTGTTATCCCTACAGGCAATAATTCCAATGTTTACATTGATTATGTGACGATGGAAGTCACGTATTCTCTTGCTCCAATTGAAAGAACAATCAACGATGGGATAGGTGTTACAGATGCTAAGACTTCGCTGCTTTCACTTGTTCGTATTTTGGCTGAATCTCTGGGGATCACGGATGCGAGGACTCTTGTTCGCACTATGTCTCGGACAATCAGCGATTCCCTTGGCCTGACGGATTCGAGAATGTTATCATGGAGCCCGAAAGCGGTCACGATCAACGATTCTCTGGGGCTGACAGATTCTCGCATCGTACTTCCCATATACATTCACGACATCTATGAACTCCAGGCAATGGAGGATAATCTCTCCGTCAATTATGTTCTCGCCAATGACATAGATGCCACACCTGCCGACCCGAATTCCGGCAACTGGGACTCGGATGAATGGCCTGGGACGACGGGATTCAGGCCGGTAGGACATACCCCATACAGTATTGATTTTACAGGTGTGTTGGACGGAAATGAAAAAAAAAT
>DATLBB010000372.1:0-13076 GCA_035527155.1 Sedimentisphaerales bacterium | reverse complement strand
TGGGCACCCGTCAAACCGGCCAAAAAGGCTATCAATACTACTGATAGCAACAATACTTTCACACATTTAGACATCTTTTTTCCCTTCCTCACCGATGTTTTAGGCCAATAATCGCGGTTTTATCTTTGCAGATTCCCATTTTGCGACCTATTGCAAAACAGAGCCCCTGCAACCTTTGGGCCTTAAAGTCGCGATTGTCAATCACTTGATCTTGACCCCATTTTAACATATTTAGAAGGGCTAAATCAATCTTTTTTTACTTAAAAAGCTGTCCCAACACATCAGGTTACCAGCTTATCAGGATATCAGGTTGGTTTTTCTCCGCAGGACACCTTACGGTGCTGCTCCTCTGATGTCCTGATATCCTACTCGTCTGGGCGTAGCCCGGCATCCTTATTTCCTGCTGCTCTGATTCCCTAACTTTCCCCGCACCTATTTTGCGATCTCATTGTGAACAGCAGCAGGCAATTTTCAGCGACCACTAATGTTGGTTGCTGAACAAATAGCGAGATTTCAAAATAGGTGCGGGGTTGACCGAAACTTTGTTTTGGTGTAGGATGTTGAAACGAAAAATCGTTTCTTTTATACTATTGGGTGCAATGTTAGCTAACCGAGCTTTAACCTTTTTGTTTGTTCTTCCTATCTTTCTTGTATCTCTGACTATTCACGAATATGCGCATGCCTGGATGGCCTATAGATATGGTGATGATACAGCCAGGAGAATGGGACGCCTGACTCTGAATCCTCTTGCACATATTAGTCTGTTCGGGACAATTATTCTACCGCCTCTTATAGGTTTCGGCTGGGCAAAGCCCATACCCGTTAACTTCTCGATTCTTACCAAAAAGCAAATCTTTAGGGTGGCCGCCGCCGGGCCCCTTGCTAATATACTGCTGGCTCTTATTTTAACCGGAGCTTTCCATCTCTTTGGTCTTGGCGCGTTACCACTATTAGGTGATTTTGTATTGCTGGCTATACTGTTTAATATTATCTTAGCTGTGTTTAACCTAATTCCGGTACCGCCGTTAGACGGCTCACGTTTAGTCTATGCCCTATTGAAATCCGGTCAGGCAGTGAACGCGTATAACAAGTTTGCTCGCTTCGGGATATTTATCCTTATAGCATTTTTGCTGCTCGGATGGTTACGGACGATTATATTATCCTTAGTCGCACTATTTTGCGCTTTACTTGGTCTGCCTTTACCCGGCCTGCTTAGCGGATAAAAACAGACAACGAAAATTGAACCCAATATATGAAAAGCAAAGAGAGGCCGAAATTGTGGCAAAGTCAAAGAAAGAATTTATCGAACCAGGACCTACTCGTCAAAAGTCCTTATCGGCCCAACGAGGAAGTGTGGATGTCGGCAAGCTTGTTGGTATTGTCATATCCCTTATTATCCTTGGCCTTCTTGGCTTTGGGGCTTGGTGGATTATCAAAAGTGTGGGAGATGCAGGCAGTCAGTATGGTGAGGCGTTGGTAGATACAAGACGCCAGGCCTTGGCCTTACAGTGCCAACTCAATCTGCGTTCTATCTGGCAGAACTTACGAATGTATGCAGCCGACAATGAGAGCTTTCCGCCATCCCTGGAAGCCTTGGTGCAATGGGGAGCAGACCCACAACTATTGCGCTGTCCGGCTCCGGATGGACAGGAATACGTTTATATCCCCGGCCAGAATGAGGACATGTCCGGCGGAAACGTCTTAGTGTACGAAGCCAACGCCGCTCACGATGGACGCTGCAACCTAATACGACTGAACGGGCAGATTGAGCTGCGAACTGCTGACCAGGTGCAAGCTGCGGCAGCCAAAACGCGAGTCAGACTCAGGGACAGACGTTGAAAACCTAATTGTTGTACATTAACATTGACAGCTGAGAAATGAAGGCAATGATACTCAAAAAAGCTGCTCCGATTGAACAAAAGCCTTTAGAGCTGGAGGATTTGCCAATTCCTCAGCCTGGTCCCAAGCAAATTCGGGTAAAAATCTCGGCTTGTGGCATTTGCCATACCGAGCTTGATGAAATTGAAGGAAGGCTGCAAGCGAAATTACCGATAATTTTGGGCCACGAGATTGTTGGAAGAGTGGAAAGTCTGGGTTCCGAAGCGGCTAAATATAAATTAGGAGCTCGTGTGGGAATTGCGTGGATAAATTCCGCCTGCGGACATTGCGATTTCTGCCACGAGGGAAATGAAAATCTATGCGCAGAGTTTCAGGGTACAGGCTGTCACGCAAATGGCGGCTATAGTGAATACACTGTGGTCTCAGAGGATTTTGCCTATTCAATTCCCGCCGGGTTTTCCGACTCAGAAGCAGCTCCTCTTTTGTGTGCCGGGGCAATTGGCTACAGAGCTCTGAAACTGGCCAACCTGCAAGACGGCCAAACTCTTGGTCTATTTGGTTTTGGGGCTTCCGCCCATATTGTCATTCAGACAGCCAAAAACAAATATCCGAACTGCAAGGTCTTTGTCTTCACCAGACCGCAGCAGAAAGAGCATCAAGATTTGGCCAGAAAATTGGGTGCCGACTGGGTTGGAGCGACCGGAGACACTCCGCCGGGGAAACCGGCCTGCGTAATTGATTTTACACCTGCCTGGAAACCGGTGGTCGAAGCTATGAGAGTCCTGGAAAAAGGAGGAAGGCTGGTTATAAATGCAATCCGAAAGGAAGAAAGGGACAAAGAAACTCTGCTGAAATTAGATTACCCATCTCATCTCTGGCTGGAAAAAGAAATAAAAAGTGTAGCCAATATTACCAAAACAGATGCTGAAGATTTCCTGCCTTTGGCGGCTAAAATTCCGATTGTCCCCGAAGTTCAGGAATTTAAGCTGGAAGAAGCTAATGAGGCCCTGATTTTACTTAAGCAGGGAAAAATCCAGGGAGCAGGCGTCTTAAAAATGTCCAGGTAAAAATTAAAAGCAGGAATAACCATTCCCATTCTTTGCTCTCCTATGGAGTCCCTATGGACAAACCTTAATCAAGAGTGGAGATTCAAAAGAAAATAGAAAGGAAATAAAGCAATGGGAATCAAACTTTACAAAGAACCTGAACTTAACACTCCGATTATGCTTTGTGGTTGGCCGGGGATTGGAAACATTGGAATAAGTGCGATAGATAGTTTGAGAGGAGCGTTAAAAGCTCAGGAATTCGGCGAAATTGAACCCCTGGATTTCTTCGAGCCTCGAAAAGTCGTCATTGAGAGAGGTCTGCTGAAAGACCTTCAGTTCCCCAGCAGTAAATTTTACTTCCAACGAATTAAAAATCAGGACTTAATATTTTTCATCGGCCAGGAGCAGCCGACTGAAGGAAGAACAAGATATGCCGAAGGCAAAAAGGCATACAAAATAGCTAACTTGGTTCTGGATGTGGCGGAAAAATTTGGCTGCCGGAGAGTCTATACTTCCGGAGCAGCCGTAACTCAAATTCACCACACAGTAAAACCGAGAGTTTGGGCGGTGCCTAATAAGCAAAGCTTAATAAAGGAAATAAAGGAATATGAAAATACCATTGTAATGTCTGAGATTGACCGAAGAAGCAGCCAGGGTACCATCACCGGTTTGAACGGGCTTTTGTTAGGTGTAGCCAGGAAGAGGGGTTTGGAAGCTGTTTGTCTAATGGGTGAAATACCTTATTATCTGCAGGGAGCTCCCTGGCCCTATCCCAGAGGCTCAAAATCCGTTCTTGAGGTTCTGACCAAAATCCTGGATGTTGAGGTCGACCTCAGTCAACTGGACGAATTAGCCAGAACGGTAGAGGAAAATATTGAAGAATTTTTAGAAAGCCTTTATAACGCGGAGGCGATACCTCCACAAGTAAGAGACGAGATTGAGAAATTGAGGTATGCAAGGCCCGCTGAGCCGGGACCAATAACTGAAGAAGAACAGAAAAAAATGATGGAACATATCGATGAGCTTTTCAAGGAAGGAGGTCCGCAAGATGAAAAGCATCTTTAGATTCTCCGAGCGACCCAACTTCGAAAATCCTTCTCTGATTGTCGGTTGGGAACAGGATAGCGGCAAGCTAAGCCCGAAGGTGATTGAGTATTTGAATAAAAAGTTCAAGAGTAAAAGTTTTTGTGAAATTGAGCCGATGGACTTTTTCTCCTTAGCGGGAGTGGTAATTGAAAATGACGTCGCCCAGTTTCCAGAAGGTAAATTTTATTATAGCCAAAGAAATGACCTGGTGATATTTAAAGGCAATGAGCCTCGATTCGAGCGATACAGATTTTTGAATGCGATTGCAGATTTGGCTCAAAGTTACTGCAAGATAAAAGAGCTGTATACTATTAGTGCAACTTCCTCTCCAATTGCCCATACCAGCCCGCGACGGATATCTGTGGTTTTTAATCAACACCAAATCCCCGAATCGCTCCGAGGCTACGGGCTCCAAGATATGAATTGGCAGGGGCCGCCGGCTATCAGTAGTTATCTTTTGTGGGTAGCTAAAAACAGAGGTATCCCCGGCGTGAGTCTCTGGCCGGAAATACCATTTTACTTGGCAGCCGGCGAAGATTTCCAGGCAATAAAGCTGACTCTTTCTTTTCTGGATAAGAAATTTAACTTGGGTCTGGATTTGGCAGAACTGGACGAGAATATTAGGGACCAAAATATAAAGATAGACCAGCTAAGAGAAGAAGATTCAGAAATTAACAAGTATATAGGAATGTTGGAAAGCGAGCTTCCTTTAAGCGAAGCCGAACAAGTGGAATTAACTATGAAGGTAACCGAACTCCTCGAAAAAAAAGGCTGAACAGAACAGAAAGAAGCAGCCTGTTTGTCAGATTAAGTAGAGACTACCACATATAAATTACTGTTGCTCCTTCACCGAATTAGGCTCGCTCGGCTCTTTTTCCCTTACCGAGTTAGGCTCGTCCGGCTGCTTTACCTCTTCAGGTTTTTTCTCATCCTCCACCAATTCTGAAAGCTCCTTCGTCAGACTCTTCGCCTTCAACTCGGCGATTTCGTAAACCCATCCCTGATGTTTCACAGAAAATTCTTTTGCCTTGTCGTAGGCAAGCAGTTTGGCTTCTTTCTTCTTCAACTCCTCTTCCGACTCAACTCTCCTCTCCTTTTGAGGTATTTCACCCGTAAACTCTGCTTGACAACTCACATACGTCTTACCATCTTCTTGAGCAATTCCCAAGGTATAAACAGTCGAGTCCTTTAGTCTGTACGCAAATTGCTTGTCGAAGGTCAAGTCAGATGATTTTCTCTTCACATCATCAAACCTTAGATTCGTCAAAGCGGTGAAAACACTATCACATTCACTGCTCTTGGCCTTTTTGCCTGCAGGAATATTTTCCAGCACTACGTCTTTGCCGCCTTCCTTTGCTTTCAGCGTATATTCACCACTCGGAGAGCTGACTGTTACTGAGTTAATATCATCACGATTCACCGAAATAAGCTCTTGCTCAATGTAATCCATTGCCCCGTTTTTAATCCAGGGCACATTTGACGCCACGTAAACCTTGTCACTTGAAAGCTTGTCACTCGAAACCAGTCTAACGTAAGTGCCTTCGCCCAGCTCTTTGGCTTTTCCCACAATAACACCAGCGAGAACTGTTGAATCCGGCTCCGGGGTCAAAAACTTGACAACGCTGCGGGCCTTTCCCTCCGTTACTTCAAGGTCCTCGTGATATGCTGCTTCGCTTGTATACAACTCCGCTATCTTGATATCAAGACACGATGTTATCAGCTCATTTATTACGCTTGTAGTTGCCGGGTAATTGTCTTTGTTAGTAACCACAAAATTTTCTCCCCTGCGCTTCAGCGTCACTGTGTCTTTACCGGTTCCTAAAATGATGCTGCCTATTTGAGCTGGGTCAAGCCCCTGAACAAGATAAGCCGGCGCTTCCGGCTCCGTCCTGGGCCTGCTTGAGATGTGTGACTGAACCACAGCCCATATTACTGTCAAAACCACAATAATGCCTAATATCGTCAGGTTTTTGTTGCTCATTATGAGACTCTCCACTTGTATCTTGTCAAGCGTGTCTGCCTTTCGCTTAACGCTTCATAAAATACGAATTAAGCGTCACTGGCGTGACTAATATAATGCCTTTTCTTTGCACTCCGATAGATACTCAACACTATGGCAATCACCGATATCACCGTTGGTGCCGTTAACATATTAACGTTTTGCAGCATATTGCCCAAACGCTCAATCCGCTCACGTTTCCTCATTTTAACATTACGCAATTCACGCCGGGCCTGATGTATCTTCAATTCAAGGTCCTTTCTCTTCTGCAGGATAGAACTGCCTATAACCCCTTCTTCACCCTCTTTCGCTGAAGCCAGGATAGATTGTAACTCGCTCTGAAAGCCTGCAATTTGCAAGTTAATCTTCTCAACTTCTCCACGTTCTTCTTCCTCTGCCTTTTCTTCTATTCTATCAATAACAGTAAATGGCCGCCTGAAGTTCCCCCGCGACCTGATTGAAATCAAATCGCTCGAACCACCCAAGTCGTCAATTACATTCAGCATTAAAGCCGCATTGTCCCCATTGGGAACCTTGCCGAAGACAAAAAAGTCACGGTACGCCAGCGAATCACTTATAAAGTCAACATCCGAAAAAACCACGACTGCACAATCTTCCTGGGCTTCTTTTAGACCGGCAATTCGCTTCTTGATTTTCTTTTTGTCATTTGGATCCTTTGCCTCTTCCGAAGATTCCTCCTCACCGGACTCAACTTCAATCTCAATGCCTTCGGGAAAGCTACTCTTGAAACGACCCGTCACCAAATAAGCCATGTGCACAGGCTTGACACCGTCACCATCGACAAATTTGCTCATAAGACTCGAAGGATTCAGGAACATCAATTCATACGGACTGGTAACTTTCCAGCTATTCCCTCGATTGGTCGTCATAATAAGCGGCGTTCGCTGGACCTCAGCACCGCCTTCCTGCTCACCTGAACCAGCAACTTCCCTCAGCACGCCAGCGAATAAAATACTTACCTGGTTAAGCTCGGCCGTGATAACATTCTCGCCACTGAAACATTTCGAGCCGGGCGTCAGATTAAGGAAACCAATGATTTTCTCTGGTCTTCTATCCCGGGCCATAGGTGCCATCCCCGCCAGGCTTCTGTCGCCGGCAAAGGTATTCTCCGGCATCTCAATGCCCCAGGTCCGCAGAAGCACATTAATATCCGAACTTTGTGAAGTCGGCCTGCCCATTTGCATTGCCATCCTGTCCGGCTTATCCACCATGCAATGAGGGTCAACGCACACAATCGTCTTGCCGCCTTCCAGCACAAACTGGTCTATCGCAAACAGTGTCTGCTCAGCCAGGTCTTTAGGGTGAATAACCAGCAGGATATCAACATCCGTAATCTCATTAACATCTGTAGCGAGACTTTGCACCTCATACTTCTTTCGCAAATGCTCGACGATAGTCCAGGGTGGTTCCGGCTGCTGGTTCTGCATCCGCATCATCTGGGCCATGTAGGGGCTGACGTCTTGCCCCATTACAGGCAGTGAGCTCATTATACCTATTCTCTTCTTCTGACGGGTAATGGCGGTGTCTATCAGGTAGCTTATATCATACTCGACGAAATTCTGTCGGTCCGGCGAAAAGAATGGTATGGCCTTCTCAACCCCAAACGGGGTCCGCACTACCAAACCAAAGAAAAAACTCTCCTCCTCCGTGATAGAAAATCGTTTCAAGCCATACTGCAATGCCTGAACCTCGTCCTGTGAAAAAGGCCTCGGGTCGATTACCTGCAGCTCGACCATACCTTTGGCCGCCGCAACGTATTCTTCCAATAACGCTCTGACAAACTCGTAATAGTTGTTGAAATACTTAATCTGGTCGGGCCCTTTCAGTGCAGCGGTCTTCGCGTAGTAAAGCTTCAATATAACCTTTTGATGAAGTTTAGCCAAAATTGACCTGGTACCATCCGAAAGCGTATAAAGGTTCTGGTCGGTAACATCCACCTTCAGCGATTTTCCGACGTGCTGGCAAATGCTTATCGCACCGAAGACAATCACCAACACAAAGATCGCACCAATAATCGCTCGTATCGTCCGGTTCACCCCGTTAGAAATTCGCTTCTTTTGTGCCATTTTATTATAAATCCCCTTATAAATACCCCGTCTTAAAATTTCTCACGGGGTTCATTAGCTGGCCTTCCTTTCATCTAAAACAATACTGCTGGCAGCAATCCAACCAACAATCAACAACACAAAGAAAGAAATATCCTTAAACTCCATCACACCCTTCTGGAGCGACTCAAAATGTGTCCGAAAACTCATTGTCTCTATCGCCGAGACCAGACCGGCAGGCAAGAATGTCGAAAGGTAATTTAGTGTCGTCGGCATACCTGCGAAAACAAGCACCGCACAGACAACGACCGACAGGACAAAACTTATTACCTGGTTCTTACTGACCACCGAAAAGAAACAGCCGATAGCAAGAAATCCTCCCGCCATCAACAAGCTGCCTAAGTAACCGGTAATTATCAAGCCGATATCAGGATTCCCAAGGTAACAAATGATAATCGGCATAGGGAACGTTAAAGCCAGCGCAATCGCAAGGAAAAACCATGCTGCGAGGAACTTACCCAGAACTGCCTGTGTTACCGTAATCGGCAATGTGAACAGCAGCTCGATTGAGCCGACCCTTCGCTCTTCGGCCCACAGACGCATCGCCGTCGCCGGCACCAGAATAATAAAAAGCAGCGGTAAATTCATAAAAAACGCACGCATGTCTGCCTGGCGCATTTCAAAAAAGCCCTGCCTGAATGGCAGGTACGCTGAGAAAGAAAGAAAAATAACAAGAAATACATACGCAATAGGGGTCGTAAAATAGCTTTTCAGCTCCCTTTTGAACACTGCCCAAAAGCTATGCATTTTTGCACTCCTCTGTAAATGTCATACTATTATTCCACCGAAAGGTGTCCCTCTCGGGACCGACCGAAAAAACTAAAGTCTAAGCGACCTTAGCCTTCGTAATCTTACGAAAGACCTCATCAATACTACACCGGTACTTCTCTTTCAACTTCTCAGGCGTTGAATCCACCAGTATTCGCCCTCTGGCAATGATTATTGTCCTCGCGCAAACAGCCTCAACTTCTTCGAGAATGTGAGTTGAGATAATAATACACTTTTCCTTAGCCATACTATTTATAAGCCCTCTCACCTCGTGCTTTTGATTAGGGTCCAAACCGTCAGTTGGCTCATCAAGAATAAGCACCTCCGGGTCGTGAATTAACGCCTGAGCCAGCCCTACACGGCGCATATATCCCTTTGAGAGTGTTTCAATCGTCTGGTGGTATACGGATTCAATAGCGCACATCGGCACAACCCGGTCAAGTGCTCGCTTGCGCTCCTTGCCCTTAATCTGTCTGACATCGCAAACAAAATCTAAAAAGCCTGCTACCGTCATCTCATTGTAGGCCGGTGAATTCTCCGCTAAATATCCAAGCGACCGCCTGACTCCGATGGAGTTCTGCAGAATATCATACCCACACACAGTAGCTGTCCCGCTGTCAGGCTTCAGAAAACAAGCTAACATTCTCATAGCGGTAGTCTTCCCAGCCCCGTTGGGCCCAAGAAGTCCCAATACCTGGCCCTTTTCGACATCGAATGATATGCCGTCAACAGCTACGATTGGTCCAAAACTTCGCCGCAATTCCTTAACACTTATCATATCTGCCACCTATAACAAGACCTATAATATCTCGTTGCCTTAATCTCTGTAACCTACTGCAAATCATACATTAAGGTTCATTATTTAAAAAAAATTAAATATGGTGGAGAATTATATTAATTCTCTGCAAATAGTCAACAGACAATTTCAATACAATTTTTTACTGTTGATAAATCAGATGAAAACTTCAATACCACAGCGACGAAGTTTCCCTTATTTATACCCTACTGCGAAAGAACAAACTCAGCCAAATCACTAATTTCGTTCCTGGTCAGATTAGACGTTACTCCGTGCTTATCACCAGGATTGTACTTTGTCAATACTTCTTCAATAGTTGCAGCCCGTCCATCGTATAGGTATGGTGCGGTCCGCCAGATTTCCACGAGGGTAGGCGTATCGAACTCCCGGTCCTTATCCCTGCCTTCGCCTATACCCACATTGTATTTCTGCAAATCCGTGGACAGTGGTCCCTTATGACACGAAGCGCATCCTGCCTTCTCAAATATCTTTCGTCCTCGTTTGGCTGATTTGCTTAGTCTGCCCTTGACCAGATAAGGACTCAGAAGCGGTTTGAGCGACTTGAGATATTCATCTATCGCGAGGGCGTCCTCATCCGGGCGAACGGCGAACAGAATGTGCTTGATTCCCGTACGCACAGCCGCCTCGGCCCGGTCACGCACGCCTGTAATCATGGCCGGCGGCGTTTCGTGTGCAAGCAGCAGGCTCTTTGTGTTCTTGGGATTGCCTATACCATCATTAAGCAGGTCCCAGTTCAGGCCATCGACACGTCCCCGGCCGGGATGGCAGCTTGCACAACTCTGCCACTGCTGAAAGCAAATCGAGGCGTCGTTGAAAAGCATTTCTCCTCTGCGTTTTTCACTCATTCGCCGTGTTGGGCCAAGGGACAAGGCAACGGTTTCATATCCTGGCCGCTTATTTAAATCAACCAATGTGATGCTGTCCGTAAAATATTCTGCCACGTAAACTTTAGAACCCACAATTGCAAGCGCTCGCGGGCCTTTTCCGCGAAGCTTGACGCGATGCCGAATCCCATAAAGAAAACTCAGCTCATTCGAGATACCTGTAGGAAACGCAGGTAACGTGGAACCATAACCGCCAAGCTCATCTTGTCTTTCTGTCCGGCCCCGGGCCTTTTTATCATTACTCTGATAATTCTTAATTTTATCCAGCAAAGCAGCTACATCTACGACGCTCAATTCGCCGGTTCCGGCGTGGGTCACACAGACATACTTACCATCTTTCGTGCAGCAAACACCCCAAGGGTTAGCAGCCCCGTAATCCACATCATCCAGAAGAACAGTGTCCAGCAGCTCCTTATTACTTACATCGATAATACTGAGCGCATTGGTATTCATCCATCCGCGTTCCAACTGCGTGGTGGGCAATGTATAGCGGGCGAGTATGTGAGTAACATATACATATCTGCCATCCGGGGAAACAGCAAGGCCGCGAAGTCCCGTACTTCCATTTGGTAGAGAAACAGATACATCAACATCCATTGTTTTCGCATTGATAATACTGACCTTGGAAGCGACAGACTCTGCATTTGCCGGTCCATCGGGAAGATGATTTCCAACGTAAAGCCACTTTCCGTCCGGCGTAATACCGGCAGCGAATGGTTCCCGCAAGACGTTAATCCCGGCAACGCGCTTATTTTCTTTAGTACTTATCACGGAGACCTCGCTGCTGAAACGATTACATACATAAAGCATTTTACCATCGGGGCTGAGTACGGGAGAGCGTGGGCCGTGTCCAACTGGAATTGTTTTGATAATCCTATTGGTATCAGTCTCAATAACGCAGACACACCCTTTTGGCGCTGAACAGGTAACATAAAGGTATTTTCCATCAGCGGTCAGTTCGAGACCTGTCGGCTCGGCGGGAAGAGCTATTGTCTTTATAACCTTACAACTTCTGGTATTAAAGACCGCAACTTGCTTTGCGCTGCCATGGGCAACATACAGCAGGTTTTCATTTTCTGATGAAACAAGGGCCTGCGGAGAAAGATAATTCACTGCGCCGGCAACATCTGTAGTAATAGACGTTAATCCGAGCAAACTCAGGAAAACCGCAGTCAAAAAAATACTTTTCATAATCTATATCGTTTTACCTCTCAGCAGGTCTTTTTGTTCCGCGTCTACATTTTCGGCGGAAAGATGCGGCGCAAGTATTGGGCATCGTACCGAATACTCTCCTCTATTCCAAGCGGTATCTTTACCCCTTCGATATGAATCCATCCGCGATAACCGATATCATCCATCGCCCGGCGGACCTCCTCGAAAGCAATGGTGCCTTTGCCATAGAGGTCATCGTAGTCCTTGGCGTGAAATTCACAGATTTGCCTGCCGAGCAGGCGTATTTCCTCATAGATATCGTAGCCCGCTTTATGAGAGTTGCCGACATCGTAATAAACCTTGACTGCCGGCGAACCGACGCGTTCGATAATATCCAGGTGCTGCTCAGCACTTAGCCAGGATTCGAAGCCAAGAACAACACCGGCCTTCTCCGCTTTCGGAGATACTTTTTTGAGCCGCTCGACAACGGCGTCAACACCCTCCTTATCGTCTCGCAGGCCACCTTTTCCGAAAAAGGGAACGAGCACAACCGTACACCCCATCGCCTTGGCAACATCAATGCTCTCAGCAACCCATCGCTCGGCGCGAGGGTCGCTCTTGTAGGGGACGCCGTTAAGAACTCCCAGAGCCAGCGACCCTATCTCAACATTGTGCTTCTTCGCTGCCTCCAGAAATTTCTTTTGCAGCTCGCGATTGAAGAGAGGCAGGTCATTTTGCCCACTGCCAAAGTCCACCTGAACACCGTCGAGTCCCAACCGCTTGGCCACCTCGAGCGAAGCAGGATGCGTCGTCTTGCCTATTGTCCAGTCACATACACCAATTTTGAAACCAGCACGTTCAGGGGGTTGACACGAACCCATCAGTGCAAGCCCCGCAACAGCACAGGCACCATTCACCATCATTTCACGACGGGTCATACGCGAATATTCCACTTGCATACCTCCAAAAACTCACAAAAAACCAATCAAATATTTTCGTGCTCAGTTTCCTTACTTATGCTTTCAAACCTTTAAGATTTGCGTCCAATTTCTTGTTGTTCTTGATAATCTCGTCCCAGGTCACCTTTCGTCTCTCGTAGGCAGCGGTGCGCCCGAGTATTGTAATAAGATTGCTGCGAACGCTCGGCGCAACCGTCGTATTATCGAAGTTCTTACTTGTAATGTTCCTGTGGAACGTCGCGATATTAGCCACAGCGCCATCCTTGTATATGCCGGGGCTTCTGCCGCCGCGATAGAAGTTCTCGCCGCGAATGATTACCTGTCCACCATATTCGGTTTCGAGCACGCCTTTTGAGCCGAACATCCGATTTCTTATTCCTTCAGGCTGGGTACCGTGACC
>DATLBB010000371.1:0-6488 GCA_035527155.1 Sedimentisphaerales bacterium | reverse complement strand
CGCAGGCCTTCCATTTTCAGATAGCCTTTTTTCCACACAACCAGGCCCGATACCACAAAAACAAGAACATACACGCCTGCAGCATATCTTGTTCTTATCTGGCTCATAAGCAGTCCTATAGCAGCGTAAATGCCGGCGAGGACATAACAAATTGTGACGGTCCTTTTTAGAGGTATTCCTCTGTCAATCATCTGGTCGTAAATATGGCCCCGGTCAGAAACAAACAAAGGCCTGTGATTAAGCAATCTCCTTACAAGTGCGACGGCAGTGTCGAGGATAGGCAAACCAAAGACGACTATGGAAGCCATCCACCATCGCGGCACCCGCTCTGAAAATAAGAGCATGAGTGCAGCCATCATAAAACCAAGGAGCATACTTCCGGCATCCCCCATAAATATCTTGGCCGGATACCGATTGAAAGGCAAAAAGCCGCAGACCACTCCCACAAGCCCAAGACAAATTATAATGCGAACGGGGTCACCAACCTCACTGTAGCCCCACGTTGCCAGGTATATTGACAGAAGCAGCATTGCAATAGTAATAATCGCGGTCACGCCTGCACAAAGTCCATCGAGCCCGTCAAGCAAATTTAACGAATTCGCTGCACCAACTACAAACAATATGACAACAATACCGCCCAGAACCATCTCGATATTATGTGGCATTGGCAGATGCAATTGTACGGCAATGTAGTGCAGTCCGGGCATGATACCTACCAACAGCAACATAACGGCAGCGGCAACTTGGCCGAGGATTTTTTGCTTCGGCTTTATGTCGAATATATCGTCGGCGAGTCCGACAAAACAGGCTATTGTGCCGCCGATGAGTATCCCCAGTAACCATTTCAAGGCCGGGCTGAAAAATTCTTCGTTGCGCAAAGAGGCTATACCAGCCATCACACCGATTATCAGGCCGATGAGCATACCGGCACCGCCGAGGTATGCTATAGGCTCTTTGTGTGTTTTGACCAGGTCGTCAGGCCTGTCAACGATGCCGAATTTTATGGCGACTTTTTTGCAGAGCCAGGTAGCTGCGAGTGAGCCAACAAAAGAAGAGGCCAACACAGGCCAAAAGCGAAAAAACCACTCTGCCGACTTTGCCGGCCCAATTATATTATCAAATATCATTTCGCTGCGGTTCTCGTTATGGTTTTTGCACCCAGACTTCGCCATCGTAGCGAAGCATAATTAAGTTGTCTTTGAAAGCATCGAAACGGATATTTGGTTTTGAAGCGAGCAGGTCCTGGAATATCCATTTTGGGAAGTTTGCCCCTGCTTTGATAGCCAGAGGTGCGCCGCCTCCGAATCGTGGATTTATCTCAATGAATTTCACCTTATCATCCTGTGTCAGGAACAATTGCAAAGTTATAACGCCCGGCCCGGCGCCGAGCGTCTCAACCAATCTTGCAGACTGGCCCATAATGTCGGGGTGCTTTACGACCTGTCCCTTGCTCACCTCGCCGGCCCTTACCTCAACGCGCTTTCTCGGCACGACACAACGGACCTTCATACCAAAGTCAACATATACATCGCAGGTATGTTCAGTACCTTTGATAAATTCCTGGCAAATAGCGTTTGGTATCCTTTTTGCAAAAAACAACAACTCTTTGCGATTGTTGACAACAGCATTTCCTCTGCTGGCGGAGCCGTCCCAGGGCTTTAGAAAACAAGGCCAATTAAGTTTCTTTTTCGAAAGCGCCGATGCTACACTGATAGTAACGGGAGTATCAAAACCGTTTTTGCGTAAAAAACGATACGTTTTCCTCTTGTCCTGACAAATATCGACCACATTCGGAGGTGAGATAAGCACGCAACAGCCGATTGAGGCAAATTTTGCCTTGTTCTCGGCCAAAACTTTCAGGTCCAAATCAACAGTAGGGACGAGCAATTTCACCCTGTTGGTTTTGACAATATTGAGCAACTGCCTGATATAGTCAGGATGTGTTACCGGCTTAACCAGAAAGGCTTTATCACATAACTGCAGGGCGGAACTTAACTCAGTGGTATCCGTGCCAAAGAACGAAGCGTTCACTTTCAGATGTCCGGCCGCTCGTCGAAAGCTATTGAGCAGGGAGACCCTTCTGCCAATGCAGGTGAACAAAACGCCCACTCGGTTAGAAATTTTCCGTTTTTGCATATTACTGCCCGTCATAGAATTTCTAAAGCGGTTCGAACCACAAAAACCGGTAATCATTCTTGTGCTCCCATTCTGCCATAAAATACAAGACAGGGTCCTTCAATAATAAACACACAACTGCCAATCGTCAATCGAAAATAGTAAATGGTCAATTGGTCAATTGGTCAATTTCTCCGGGTTTTGGCAATGCACATCTACAGCCCATTGGGGATAAAAACGCCAAAGGTATCCGTCGCACTTGACAAAGATTTTTAACGCTGTAAACTAATTGTACCGATTTAAGTGTGCAGAACTGAGCGTTCCACTATTATAATTTGAAGGCATAATATTCGGCTTTACTCTGAATTACCAGCGGCGACAATTGAGTACGTCACAAAAACGGCGCTTAAACTCAACCGATTAGAACAGGAGAACTGAATTGCTTAAGCCAAGCGATAATCCACCTATCATCTGGCCTGAGACAGAATCGATCCGTGATTTTACCGGCATATGGTGGGTCGCTCACACGAAAAGCAGAAACGAAAAGGCCTTGGCGCAGGATTTGATTCGCAAAGAAGTGAATTACTTTCTTCCGATGAGCTGGCGTGTCCGGCGTCGCAGCCACAGAAAGATACGTTCGCTTCTTCCCCTATTCAGCGGGTATGTTTTCTTCTGTGCCGAAGATAACGAGCGGATTGAACTCTGGCGAACGAATCGGGTAGCGAACATAATCGAAGTCAAAGACCAACAGAGATTTGTTGAAGAACTATTACAAATTGAGCAGGCCCTTCAAGCCGGTGTCTCTCTTGCACCGCATAAGTACATCAAAGCAGGGCAACGGTGCCGGGTTGTAGCAGGACCATTAGTCGATTTGCAGGGCATTGTCGTCAAAACAAGAAACTCCACACGTCTGGTCTTGCGGATAGATATGCTTGGCCAGGCGGCAAGCGTCGAGATAGATACTGATATGATAGAGGTCATCGACGAAGACCGGGGCACGGGTCCCGGGGCACAGGGTACGCAGCGGGAGATAGTAAAATGAAGATTTGTGTGGTTGGGGTTGGTTACGTCGGATTGGTAACGGCGGGGTGTTTGGCAGGGGCTGGTAACGATGTTGTATGCGTGGATAATGACAGCGGGAAAATCGCCGGTCTAAAAGACGGGCTAATCCCTTTCTATGAACCGGCTCTGACCGAGATAATAAAACACAACGAAAAGCTCGGCCGATTGCACTTCACAACCGATTTAAAATTCGGAGTGGACAATTCGCTCATTATCTTTCTCGCAGTGGGGACACCTTCCGGAGCGGACGGCTCAGCCGATATATCAGCCGTCCTCGCAGTTGCCGGCGATATCGGCGAAAACCTCAGCGACTATCGAATTATCGCGACAAAAAGCACCGTGCCGGTAGGGACATATAAGAAAGTAACGGACATTATAAAATCCAAAACCCAAATACCCTTTGATTATGTGAGCAATCCCGAGTTTTTGAAAGAGGGAGCCGCCGTCGAGGATTTTATGTATCCCGACAGGATAATCATCGGGACAAATAATCCGGCTGTTAAGGAGAAAATGGCCCAGTTGTACAGCCCATTTATGCGGAAGCGCAACCGGATATTATTTATGGACCCAACTTCGGCAGAAATGACAAAGTACGCAGCGAATACAATGCTTGCAACGAGAATCTCTTTTATGAATGAAGTCTCGGTGCTTTGTGAGAAGCTCGGTGTAGATATCGAACAGGTCAGAGCAGGTATCGGCAGTGACTCTCGAATTGGGCCGGCCTTTCTGTTCCCCGGCGTCGGCTTCGGTGGAAGCTGCTTTCCAAAAGATGTTCGGGCGCTGATTCATACAGGCTCTGAACACGGTGTTGAAATGGCCATAGCCAAGTCGGTACAGCAGGTAAACATAAATGCACAAGAGCGATTTGCACAACGGATTAAGGATTATTTTGCCGGCCGAGAAGACACAACGGTATTGGCCGTTTGGGGGCTGGCATTTAAGGCAAAGACGGACGATGTCAGGGAATCGCCGGCAATTTACTGCATAAAGAAGTTTCTCGACTGCAAGATGAAGATAAAAGCCTACGACCCTGAAGCTGCATCCGGTGCGGCGGAGGCGCTGGACGGCAAAATCGAAATCTTTGGCAACGGATACGATGCACTCGATAACGCCGACGCCCTTGTTATCTTCACCGACTGGCAGGAGTTCCGGAACCCCGACTTCGAAGTCATTACAAGCAAACTGAAAAAACCTGTCATCTTCGACGGCAGAAACCTCTATGACCCCTCATACGTCAGGAAACAGGGAATCGAATATCATAGTGTCGGCCGAGCGTAATGCCGTTTGTATAATGGGATATATATAATGATTATCCATACCAAGGCCTATCCGCGAGCGGGACTGATTGGAAATCCGTCAGACGGGTACTTCGGCAAAACGATATCGTTTGCGTTCGGTAATTTCTGTGCAGAGGTCGTACTATACGAGACACCGGAGCTGGAGATATTACCCAGCCATAAGGACCATTCGCGGTTCGGCAGTATCGACGACCTTGTCAAGGACGTAAGACTACACGGATACTACGGCGGCATCCGACTGCTGAAGGCAACGGTAAAAAAGTTCTACGATTACTGCACAGAAAACCATATCGACCTGCACAAAAAGAAATTCACTATCCGCTACAGCTCGAACATACCGCACGGTGTGGGTCTGGCCGGTTCCAGCGCAATCATCACGGCGTGCTTGCGGGCACTTATGGCCTTTTACGGGGTCAGCATCGCCAAGTACATGCAAGCGAATTTGATACTTTCAGCAGAGGTGGACGAATTGCGGATTGCCGCAGGATTGCAGGACCGGGTGATTCAGGTGTATGAAGGCCTGGTTTATATGGATTTCAGTAAAGAAATTATGGCCAAGCAGGGATATGGTAATTACGAAGCACTTGAGCCGGAGCTGCTTGACAAGCTGTACATTGCCTACCGTTCCGACCTGAGCGAGCCGACGGAGGTATTTCACAACAACATTCGCGACCGTTTCGAGTGCGGTGATAGGGACGTAGTCGGCGCGATGTGTTATTGGGCGGGACTAACCGATAAAGTCAAACGCTGCCTGTTGAATGGGGAATTAGAGAAAATCACCGGCCTGCTCAATGCGAACTTCGACCGAAGGCGAAAGATATACCGTCTGAATGAAGAGAATATTCAGATGGTGGAAACGGCCCGTTCAACAGGCGCAAGCGCCAAGTTCACGGGCTCAGGCGGAGCAATCGTTGGTACATACGAGAACGAGCAAATGTATAAAGAGCTCAAGAAGAAGCTTGGTCAGTTGGATATCAAGGTTCTCAAGCCAAAAATAGTCTGTACTAAAGGAAAGGGGGGGACATGATTCGCAAGGCCGTTATTCCCGCAGCAGGTTTTGGGACCCGTTTTCTACCTGCCACCAAGTCACAGCCCAAAGAAATGCTGCCAATAGTGGATACGCCCGTAATCCAGTACGTGGTGGAGGAGGCAGTGGCGGCGGGGATTACCGATGTCCTGATGATTATCGGTAAGGGCAAACGAGCCATCGAGGAGCATTTCGACCGGAGCTTTCAGTTGGAGACACAACTGCTCCAGAAGCACAAAAAGGCCGAGCTGGAAGCGGTCCGCCGGATTTCAGAGCTGGCGGATATTCATTTCGTATGGCAGAAAGAAATGAAGGGGCTTGGCGATGCAATATACTGTGCCCGGCATCATGTCCAGGACGAGCCGTTTGTTGTCCTGCTGGGCGATACTGTGATAGACTCCACCGAGCCGGCTTCCCGGCAGCTACAGCGGCTATTCCAGGAGCACGATGCACCCGTCGTCCTTGTGGAGCAGGTCGACCGGAAGCGGGTCAGCCGATACGGGGTGATTGATGCCGAGCAAGCCGAACCAGGCGTTTACAAGGTGAAGGATTTTATCGAGAAGCCAAGCGAGGAGGAGGCGCCTTCAGACCTTGCGATTGCCGGCCGGTATCTCTTTACACCTGATATTTTTGAGTACATCAGCCGGACAAAACCGGCCAAAGACGGCGAGATTCAACTCACTGAGGCGATGCGGATGATGGTAAAGAAACGCCCAATCTACGCGCTACTGCTGGATGGAAAACGCTGCGATATCGGAAATAAGGAGGGATTTATCAAAACTAATATCGAGTTCGCACTCAAACGAGATGATATAGCCAAAAATTTGCGACAGTTTATTAAGGAACTGGCCAAAAAGATTTAGGAGAAAAGTTATGGACCTTGTTATTAAAATTATAGGCATAGTTTTCGTAGCCATCGCGGTTGTGTACATACTAAAGCCCGGCGTGATGAATGGACTATTTGAATTCTTCAAAAAAGGCAACCG
>DATLBB010000370.1:0-4656 GCA_035527155.1 Sedimentisphaerales bacterium | reverse complement strand
GAATATTTCCTCAAGATTCTAAGTGAAGAACCTCTGCCTGCCTTCCCCAGTGTGTTGGAATTGATAGAGGGGGCAATGCAAAGAGAAGATTTTCGAGTGGCAATCGCGACCTCCAGCACGCCTGAAAAATCCCGAGCTGTTTTGAACGCTGCAAAGGTTCCATATCAGAAAATGGTTTATATAAAGGGTGACGACGTTACAAATAAAAAGCCCGACCCCGAGCTTTTCCTGCTTGCTGCAGAACGTATGGGCATAGAGCCGGCGAATTGCGTTGTGATAGAAGATGCTCCCAACGGCGTGCAGGCCGCCAGGGCCGCCGGGGCAAAGTGTATCGCTGTCACAAATTCCACAAACGCTGAAAAACTCTGCGAAGCTGATTTGGTTTGCGACTCTCTCGAGCAGATTGACCTTCAGACAGTTATTGAACTCTTACAGACAGAATAAACTGCTGGAATTATCCTGGACCGGATAAATCTATCACTCTTACAGACGCCAGTTTGTGTTTTATTATCTCCGTGGCAAAATTAACCCATTTCTTGCAGGCATCGAGCACGACACTGTCGCTGCCGGCTACAAAAGCATCGGTTTTTTTAAGTTCTGCATCGGGGCTCAGGAGAAGCTCAATCTCCCAGTTCCAACCGCTTTTGCGTGCCAGCTCACCCATTAGTGTCTTTAATCGCCCACTGTTCGAGACCGGGCTATCCAGCAGCCACACAGCTTTGCTTACGCCGATTTCTTTCAAAAATTCGCCTACAAGCTGCAGAGCTGGTATTGTTTCGGTAACTTTACGATATGTGCCGTGTACGCTTGCCAAATCACGAAAGCATCCATCCCGTCCCTTAAAAATTATGCCGCCGCTCATCGCTGCTTCAATGGTTATTAAGACGTTATAGCCATCGATGGCAATCTCCTGATCTGCAAGATTTTTTAGTGCAACACAGCGCCGATTTCGGGAGACGAGATGCTGGTCGGAGCAGGCGCTGCGCATAACGGCCAATCTCTGTCTTTCCGTAAGTGAGAATTTGTCACCGACTAATTTAAGGGCACTTTTTTCGGCATAGCCTTTTGTCAGCAAAAGTGAAAAGTCAGCGGTCGCCAATTGCAAGTTGGGAATTGCATCGGGCGCAAACAATTTTTCGTCTGCCGGATGTGGGCCTCTGTGAGTTCGCTTATCAGGCATAAAACCGGTTTCCTGAATTAGTTATTTGCCTTCTGTCCGGATCGGGCCGAAATGCCAAATCGCCTGAGCATCTCTTGACTGATTTGGCCGCTATTTGTTACCACATCCTTAAGGAAACCGACAGTACTGTCTTTAATGTCCTTTATCGGCTCCTTTGCAATCAGTTTTTTTGGAGGGTCCGACCAGCTACCACGGATGTGTAAACGTGTCAGCTTATCTTTCAAGTTAGCAAAAATATTGACAACCGGCACGCGCTGGAAGACAGCATCAATCTGTTTAAGAGGCACGGCTACAACATACATATCTATCTTTTCTGTTTGGAGGTTTATTGTCCCGCCGGCCTCGGCTTTTATTGCGGCAAAACGATTGGCTACGTGCGCACTTTTTATCGTAACAGCGGGCCCGGACATACTAAATGTGCACTCGACATCGGACATTTTCATTGGGTCAAGCTGTGCTAATCCTATCGTGCGAAAAACAAGAGGTATTATTGGAATGACGCTTATGTCGGCATCGTCAAGCAAAATACGCCCCTCACCTCCAAGATTTTTCAAATCACCGCCTTTTGCGGTAAAATTACAGTTCAGTGTCACTGTGCCCTTCGTTGCTTTTTTGGTTTGCCTGGCCAGGGCAGATGTTAACTCCAGAAAGCTCATCTTCTGTGCCAAAATTTGACCACCAAATTCTATAGGCTGGCTCTGCTTGGCTTCGATATAAAACGAGCCCGTGAAATCGCCATTGCAGACAGTTGCTGTTAGATTATCAAAGTCGAAACGTCTGTCTTTCACTCTGGCTTCAGTGGCGAGATTAGCTGCAATTATATTGTCATTCATCAAGACTTTCCATCCATCAAAGCTAATGATACCAGCCGGTTTTAATCCTGTCGGCTCTTTCAGGCAACCTGTAAGTGTCAGATCAGCCATGAGCTTACCTTCAGCCGAAAGCTTCGGGATATTCAATGCCGCAAATAAAAAAGCCATTTCCAACTTTTGGACCGTGTGTTTCATTTGCACCGAAAGGTTGGCTTCAAAAGTCTGTGAATTAATTTTGCCTTTAACCACGAGCAACTCCGAAGTTTCAGGTTCTATCCTGTTCAGCAAAACATTGTAAAAGTTCTCTTTTTTTGTAGCAGATAACGTAAGGTTGTCATAGACTTCTTTTAATCCGTTCGCATCAGCCACGGTGATGGCAGCTTCTTTGATAATAAGTCTCTGCAGATCGAATTTATTGTTTAGAGCCGTCGACCGTGCGGAAGGGCCCTTCAAAGGCAATGCCGGTTTCGTACCGGTTGCCATTATCTCAAGGTTCAATCCATCGACCTCTATGTGAGTCACGACAGGTCTTCTGCTTGGCCAGTTTGTAAGACTGATTGTTGTGCCTTTAGCGTCCAACCACTCACGGCCTGTCCTGTCGAAAAGCTTGATTTCATCAATGTATATCGGCCCGTAATAATTTATATCAACGCCATCAACTTCTATCGGCCCGTCGCAAAATCTTGACAGCCCTCGTATCAATTCCTGACGAACAATGGAAGGGACAAGTAACAACAGAGTAATGACAATCCCCGCAACCGTTAAAAGGATAAGACCACCGGCTATTAAAAGTCGGTATCGTATCCAACTGCCCTTATTTCGAATCTTTCTTTTAGGCACGAAGAAAGGTCTCTGCAATCAAAATGTATGATTTTTAGCTGATTATATGCCAGCTTATTGTTAATCCAATATACAAATAGAAACGCTTAATGTCAAAAACAAATTGACATAACCAACCTACGCTTCTACTATTAAGACTTCCAAAATTTGGATTTCCCATTTTGCCATTTCCTGCAATGTGAGAAGCGGGAAATAGATACAGGATAATCTGATGGCTAGTCACAATTTAGCACATATCAAAATAGATGAGCTGGAAATCATCGGCTATTCGGTCGCGGGCGAAGAGACCGTGGTTGCAATGCCCCAATTGGACGTCTGTTTCGATATTGGCAAAGCGCCGAACCAGGTTATCTCCATCAATCACATTCTACTTACGCACGGGCATATGGACCACGCTGCCGGCATTGCGTATTATCTGTCGCACCGCAATTTTTCCGGCCAATCTCCAGGCACAATATTGGCTCCCAAGAATTTATTGGGCCCGATACGAGAGATTATCGATGCGTGGTCCCGGCTGGACGGCAATAAAGTGCCAGCTAATCTGGTTGGTGTAAAAGCCGGCGATGAATACCAGATAAAGCCGAATTTGTTTACAAGAGTTTTCCCGACAAAACACAGCAAAGGCTCTGTTGGTTACACCGTAATCGAAAAGCGAAAAAAGATTAAACCCGAATACGCCAAGCTTATGGGACCACAAATCGTCGAGCTAAAGAAGCAGGGAATCGAAATTGATTACCCTCTCGAGATACCAATTGTTACCTATCTTGGTGATACGCAGTATATCGATTTTTCACAATTAAAATATATTGTTGAGAGCAAGATTTTAATCGCCGAGTGCACATTCTACGAGACCGAGCATTCCGGCAGGGCCGAGGCCGGCAGGCATATACACATCAACGAATTTGTAGAGCTAATCGAAAAGCTGCAAAACGAGCATATTATTATCACACATACAACACAGCGGACTCCTATGCGGGAAATTCGCAGGATATTAAAGGAAGCTATCTCCCCGGAACAATACGAGAAAGTCATTCTCTTTATGACCAGCAGGCGAGGATAACTTGCTTCAATATTACATATTTCAAGATTGTGCCCCAGCTTTACGCAGTTTTGAAGGACGCAGGCAGATAACTACCACCAATAGAATTAGCGGCATACTTATTTGCCATACAAGTCCCGCATACGCCCCAAATATTGCAATTTCCCCGTATTCGCTTAAACCAACCATGCGAACCATTGTAGCCCGGGCAAGAATTCTGGCAGCTAACCCTGCCGCTATAATCATAAAGACAGCTGCAAAAAGTATAAATTTACCCCATGGATTGTCAGCAACTTTGCAGAACAACCCGCCTTGCATGTCCTTTCTTCTACTTATCTCATATAATACGAATACCACTGCCAGGAAAAACACTATCTGAGAAATTAAATCTACGATGCCGAGTGAATAACCCTTGACTCCGGTAAACCGAGCGAGCAGAACAAAACCTGTAGAAGCACACTTTGCGATATAGGTAGCTACAATATAACTTAAGAGCCCTGCACCGGCCCAGAAAAGCCTCTTGCGCCATAATATCGATGTATTTACTTTGGCAAATTCGGCAGCAAGACTGTTTGTATCTCCGAGTCTTTGAGTAGCTACTAAAAATGCCTCTTGTTCCGACAACTTTGATGCTGTCAGGCTGTCGATTTCTTCACGCAAATGGCTTTCCATTTCATCGATATCCGACTTTTCACAAGTCTGCCTTTCTGACAAGCCGATTCGCCAACTACTAATTGCTTTGTTTAAGTCAAACATGGTTTTGTCTCCCATAACTGTTTTAGTGT
>DATLBB010000369.1:0-8497 GCA_035527155.1 Sedimentisphaerales bacterium | reverse complement strand
GCCGTCCGGGTCCTGGATAGTGTGGTCATTTTCAGCCATGAACTCGTTAATGAACAAGCCGTCAGTTGCCCCGCTGCTACCGCTGTAGTTCGGCATGTTCGGCGAGGCGGTACCATAACCAAAGAAGACCCAGTTGTCGTTTCCATCCGGCAGCCGGCCGTAAGAAACATCTTCATATTGCGTACCAAAACTAATGCCGTCAATCAACGTAGCTCCGTCCTTATCATACAGGCCGACGTAATCACCATATCTGCTGAGCTTGAAGTTCGTGTGGGTAGGTCCTTGCTTTTCATCATTATCAGCCCAGAAGAGCAGATATTCACCACCTTCAATAATTACACTTTCACGAGGGACAATCGTCTGGTCAAGAAACTCGTTCCACAAATCAAACGAGAATGCCGTTGCAACCGGCGACTTGTTCGGGATGGCGCTCCGTAGTATTCCATAGTTCGCTGCTTTACCACCGAAATACTTAATGTCCGCCGGCAATAAACCTTCCGTAGAAGCGCTGTACGAACCATAAGCCGCCATCGGCGAAATGTCCAAAGCGGGCGGCGCCTTCAGTGCTAATATCTCGCCAATCGTCGTATCATCAAGAACGCCTTCGACGTCAATCAGCCTGACCTCGCAGCCGTTGTACGTATAGTAACCACGCAGCACGATCTTGCGGCCAACCAGCTCCTGGGCCCGGTTTACATCCTCCGCCAGCGCCAAGTGGACAAAGGGAACGCGGTAAGTCTTTGCCAGTATCGCCACATGCGAATTCGGCGTTGACGCCGACAGCGTAATGATGCCTGCAACGAAAGGAACCTCAGCCGGAACGCCGTCCGTCAAAAGGATGTCGCCCGGCTCCAGCTCGCCGGACAGGTATGCACTTTGAATTTGGTCGCCCGCGAAGAATTTCAGTCTGCCCAGCGCCCATCCTTCTGAGTAACAGGCGTTGCCTTTTGCCCATCGCCCCGTAGAGCTAATCGGGATACTCTGCGAGTCAAACCAATCACGATTTGCTTCTGCCGTTGCGAGTTGTTCATAGCTGGGAAAGTAGTATGCCTGCACACCGGGATCGGTGATGATGTTTGCCTTGACCACGTTAAACATTTCGGCAATCTCTTCTCTGGTATATGGGTCGAGCCGGACAAACTGGATACCGTATTCCGGAAGGATCGGCGGAGTGGGATAACCTCCGCTCGGAGGCATTATGACCGCGCCGAGGACAGCCTGTTGACCCTGTTCATAAAGCGTAACCTGGTCATATTCACTCGTGCTCATCCCGACGAACGGGTCTAACAGCTCCGTTGCGAAATGGTAGTGGAACGTGTACTGCAGGCTGTCCTGGAAGTAGACTATGTTGGGGTCATAAGGGGAAAGAATAATGATGGTAAACTTCACCCAGTCAGGCTCGCTGGCGGAGCTCCCCACCACTCGAAACGGCTCATTCGGGTAGGATATCTGGTTCTTCCAGTACGGCGACGGCTCAATCGTCTGCCCAAATACCACTGAGCTTGTCAACACCATCACCAGAAAAAGTGGCGTCGCCCGGCAGATGTTCAGATTTGTCCTCCTGCTCATTTCAGCCTTTCTTCACCGGATTAATTTTTGTGTGTATCCTCCGATATAAACGGCTCCTTATGCAAGCAACTACGATAAATATTATAACAGATGGCAAGACCATACCAAAATGTAAAATACGCTTTTTACGTTAATTAGTTCCTGTTGCAGAAAGCCTCTTTCGCTATGTCACCCCTGCGAAAGCAGGGGTCTACAGCCCAAAAACTGGATTCCTGCGAAAGCAGGGTACGTGTTTATCCAATCGGTCGATTGAGCGCTAAACGATGTTTTTGGGCCAAAAACTGTCTGGGTGGCAGCCTCAAAGCCTGTCCTGAGCGAAGCCGAAGGGCCGAAGGCTTTGGGGATGGCTCGCTACTCTTTATGTAAAGCGCAACATTTAATTACAATTGGTATAATAGTGTCTATAGCCGTACTTATCGCTAACTGATGCCCCCCGGAAAGGGTGAAAGACGGGATTCGAACCCGCGACCCCTGGATCCACAATCCAGTGCTCTTACCAACTGAGCTACTTTCACCACTAAAAGCAATAAAGTTCGTTTGCCCCCACCTTATCTAACTTAATATTCTACACAAAAACCTCTTTACCGTCAACGACCAATTCTGCCTTTGCGCTTTATATTAGCCCGACCGGTCTTTGGAGAAGCCTGGCCTAAAGTAAAATAGTACGACCAGCCACAAAACAAGCGCAAACGTGGCAATCCCCAGCACCGGCCCCGCCCCTGCAACGGCGATAAGAGGGATAGCGGCACCCGTCCACAATCCGCCGCCCATAAACGGCTCGTGCACGAGCTGTTTGCACGCGAAGGCATCGGCAGCCGGAGTTTCATAGTCCGGATCAACCACCCGCAGAAGCAGAAGTCCCGTAGCCGTTACGCCCATCGACTGGCCCATCTCCGCGATGGCACGTTGGAACCAGGCGTCCGGCAGCACTTTGCGGGCAAGGTACATAACGCAGAAAACATTCCAGGCGATACCCGCCGCCACCAGTATTAACAAAGGCGCCAGCCCCGACACTATTATTTCCAGTCTTATCGTTGCGATTGCCGCTACTACGAGAAAATCCAGCGAGGTATTCTGGATTCGCCGTATTAAACCTAAATCGATAAGTTTGTGCCTGTCGAAACGCTCCTCAAAAATCTGCACGACAAGGCCGCCTAACATACACAATGGGAACAGAGGAAAGCTGCTCAAAAATTTATGCTTGAGCAAAAAGGGAACTGAGCTTTCCGCAAGTACAAGAAGCAGTTTTATGAGGTAGCCTATCCCCACGGCGATGCCGACCACTACGATATGCAGACTGAACGTTTCCAGTACATCTCCGCTTACGGTCAGTTTTCCTGCGTTCTTTCGGATGCCTGCGGGAACGATACCCGGAGAGTCAGCTTTGGCCATCTGGCTGGGGTCAATACTGCCCTGAACGTAGCCGCGACGGATGGCCCAGTTGATAAGTATCATCCCCACGATGATAGCCGAGAGTATTCCGAAAGTTGCGCTCGTCAAAGCGAACTCTCTGCCCTCCGCCCAGCCGTGAGCTTCGAAGACGGGCCCCATACCGGCAGCCGTGCCGTGACCACCCTCGAAACCGACCGGCAGGATGCCGGCAAACATAGCGGGAAACTGACTAAACACCCAGCCGAGAACAAAGACCCATAGTCCGAGACCGACTACATATTGACCCCATGCGACAATCTGGCCGTACGCCACCTGCGGCGCCGCCCGGCGCCAGAGACTGGATAACTTCGGCGGCTTGACACCCAAAAACAGGCATGCAAAAACAATATTGACAAGAAACGCCGGGAGCTTTCTCCACGGCCCGGACCAGCCGGAAATGGCGATGTTTATTCGCTGAATCGGCTCACCCAGACCATCCATGGCCGCAAACATCTGGATAATCAGAAGTCCCAAAAGCCCACCCAACACGCAAGCGGGAAGGAAAAGTTTTTGAAAGAGTTTGATACGAACCCTGAGAAGGAAACCAGCCCCCAACAATAAACACAAACAAACTAAAGAAACCATTCGGATTTTCCTAATAAGTTAAGAAGGTGCGTTAGCTAATCGCCAACGGCCCTTAAGACTTTACACAAAGCTTAACTTATGTCAAATGAACTCTTGCTGTTTGTTTAATAAAAATCTAACAGTTCTCTGAAAAAAAAGCCCCTGCGAGCGCATCGGCCCAGATAGGCTGGTAGGACCGTTCCAAAAGATTTTGGCAGAAGACCACATGTATTACAACCACTATGCCATCGAATCTGCCTTTAAAAACGCAATGAACTTAGATACAATGGCTGTTGTCCATTTTGGTATAAGCGCATGAAAATAGAGAAGGGCAGAATTTTCGGCAGGGATGAATGTTGCTGAGCACATTAAACTGAGCAAATTAGATGGAAATCTCGGTTAAAGAAATCTGGCAGAAAGGAAAAGGCCCATGAACAAGATGAACTTCCGAAAAACAGTCGTAAGAACCGCATTTTTGGCACTCCGGACGGTTGCCCTGCTCCTGGCGTTCATCTGCTCGCCTCTCTCGGCAAAGGACTCGGCCGCCGACCGCATCGTCGCTCCCACTTTATCACAACGGGCCACAGACGCAGACGGTTTTGCCTCCATCTTCGATGGCAAAACCCTTTCGGGCTGGCGGGCCGTTCCGAGGGAGAGTGCGTCCGACTGGTCAGTAAGCAACGGAGCGATCGTCGGTTTCGGGAGTACGAACCGGCTGTCCTATCTCGTTTTGCGGGACAACAACCTCACCGACTTTGAACTCAAACTAAGTTACCGTCTGCGCACTGACGGCAACAGCGGCGTCGAAATTCGCAGTCGGGTCGACGTTACGCGCAAGCGTCCATTCGAAGGTTATCACGCCGACCTCGGCCATGTCGGCGTTGGTCCTCACATTCTCGGTGCGTGGGATTTCCACTTCGCCAGGCGCAAGGAATATCCCTGCCCCCGCGGGACGCGGCTGATCATCGACGAGGACGGTAAGCCACATCACAGCAGAATCTCCGGAGCTTTGACGGCGGCAGATGTCAGGAAAGGTCAGTGGAACGAAATCCATATCATCGCACGCGGCCGCCAATGCCAATTCCTCATTAATGGCAAAATCGCATCTGAGTTCATCGACAACGTCGAGGGAGGACACTTGAAACGGGGGGGTATCGGATTGCAGATCCACGACAAAGGGACGAAAGTTGAGTTCAAGGACATCCGGCTGAAGAGAACCGAAGAGCTCAAGCTGGAAGTAGAACAAATCACCAACGGCCCCCGACATCATTTCTTCGGTTACATAGGGCAAAGTCAGACGATACCCTGGAACCAAAGTGGGCGGTACATCCTTTCGCTTAGAACTGATTTTCATGACCATATGCCGCAGCCCCATGAGGCAGCCGACATTGTTCTGATCGATACACAGGATAAGTACCGTGTCATTGCAATCGAGAAAACTCTTGCCTGGAACTTTCAGCAGGGCACCATGTTCTACTGGAATCCGAAGCGCGCCGAGTCACAGTTCTTCTTCAACGACCGAGACCCAGAAACGCAGCAGGTCTTCACTGTGCTTTATGACATCAGGCAACGTCGTCGAATCCGGGAATACCGTTTCAATAATGTGCCCGTGGCGAATGGAGGTGTTTGCCCAACTGGTGACTTTTTCCTGGCAATCAATTATGGCCGCATGGCTCGCTTGCGCCCCGTGACTGGCTATCCCGGTGTCGCCGACCCGACTGCCCAGGTTGCTGCTCCCAGGAACGATGGGATATTTCGGGTGGAGGTAGCCACGGGCCAGCGGAAACTCCTGGTTTCGTTTCGGCAACTCCGAGATCTATTGTGGAATAAACATGGGAGGATCAACGAAGCCGACTTTTATATCAATCACTCGTTGTGCAATCGTAGTGGCGACCTGGTGTACTTCTTCGCTCGTGCCAGATTTGGAGACAATTCAATGGCTGTGAACGCACCGTGCTCCATAAGAACAGACGGAACGGGCTTGATGACGCACGAGTACATTGGCGGGCATCCCGAATGGGATGAAGGTTCGGTCATCATCGGGGCGAAAGGCCAACGACAAGTCCGGTATGACGTCGAGAAACAGTCCATCATCGGGCAGATTGGAACCGACGACGATTTTGTATCTCCCGGCGGGGATATTTCGTTGTCGCCTGACGCAAAGTGGTTTGCCAACGGCTTCTCCACGAACAACCGCAAACAAAACGAGTACATTCTGTTACGACGATCTGACGGAGCTTCGATTCGATCGAAGGCGTTTTCACGAGGGCCTTACCAGCGCGGCGAACTTCGCATCGATCCGGCTCCACGCTGGAACCGGTGGGGAAATGCGATCTTGGTTCCGGGAATCACAGCGGATGGCACACGCCAACTCCATTTAGTGCGAGTCGTTGAGAAGTAATGAACACCAACCGGCCGTCTCATAGAGTCCCGTTGTAGGCTTCAAGTCGCGAAAATGGAGCCATTTTCCGGGCATCTGTGCGCGGCCAGTGAGCGGCTTGTAAAATGTTGATTGTAAATCCGCCCCAGTGAGATAACGTTTCACTATCTCACGGGGTAAACATTTCCGCCGGAGGTGCCTTCTCATTGTCTACGGGTATAAAATAGCGGATAACTTGACAAAGGTCAAGTTAATTTAGAATGTTGGTTCTTTCTGACAGGAATGTTGGCGGAGTAAGTATTGAAATCGCAGGGTGCATCTTTGTATTATAATGGCTTGTATCGTGCAGGAGCACAGGGCGGAGGATGTCGGCGCGGAGCGCACCAGAGTTGTTTGCGGCAAGCTGCTCAGTGCGGGCATCCTGTGCCAATTCCGCTGACGGGAAACAATGAACGTACGTAAAGCTTTTACCTTTACACAGCGGGAAAAAACCGTAAAATCCGGACCTATCGTCTTTTTTGGTCAAATGTTTTGTTTACCATTGAATACAAGAGGAGGCAGAGCCCATGCAATTCAGATATAGATACAACTTAACGGCAAACGCCGGTATCTATGCGGTTATTATTCTTGTGTTCAACTTGACAGTGAACGGCCAGCAAGGAAAGGTCAATTGGAATCAATTTCGCGGCCCCAATGGACAGGGAGTAGCGGAAGTGGACCGAATTCCTGTTCATTTCAGTCCGGACTCGAACGTTCTGTGGAAAGCCGTCATCCCCACGGGACACTCGTCTCCCGTCATTTGGAACGACCGTATCTTTCTCACGGCCTATGAATCCACCAATGAAAATAAGCTTATTACCTTATCCATTGACCGTGAAGACGGCAAAATCCTGTGGCGCCAGGTTATCCAGGCCGAAAAAAAGGTAAGGTTCCATCCACTGAATAATCCTGCGTCTTCCACTCCGGCATCGGACGATAAGCATGTTTACGTCTATTTCGGGACTTATGGGCTGCTTTGTTATGACCACGCGGGGAACAAGGTCTGGCAGCGTAAAATCGACACGCCGAAAAGCAAATATGGAATGGCGACCTCGCCCATATTGTATGAAGACAAAGTGATCCTGGTTTTGGACGGCGATGGCGGCACGTCTCGCTTGCTGGCGGTGAATCGAGACACAGGCGAGACGGCCTGGGAGCAGCCGAGATCATTATTCAAGGCAGGCTGATCAACGCCCATGATCTGGCGTCATGGCGAGGCGGAAGAACTTGTCGTGTTGGGTTCCAAACGGCTGACGTCCTACGATCCGTCCACCGGCGAGGAGATATGGTGGGCCGGTGGTTTTTCGAACGAAACAGTCGGTATCCCCATAACCGGCGATGGGCTCCTGTTTGCCGGCGCCGCGGCCCTGGGTGGACGCGGAGATGATAAGTTGGATGCGGCTGGAACCTGGAAGATCACCGTCGAGGAGTTCGACCGGAATCACGACAATCAAATACAGCGCGACGAAATGACGAAAGGCTTTGCTTTTATACAGCGACCGGAGTTGCCCAAAGACAATCCCGGTTATGGTTTGCCGGTCAATAACATGGACACTCTGCTGAAAATCTTCGACCATGACAAGAACCAAATCATCAGTGAAGCCGAATGGATGCAAACGATGTCGGGCTTTGCCGCTATCAGCCGGCCGAACCTGGTGGCCATTCGCCCCGGAGCGACAAAGGATGCCCGCGAATCGCACGTGGCCTGGGAAATCCATCGAGGTATTCCTGAAACTTCCTCTCTGCTCTATTGTCAGGGAAAACTCTACCTCTTGCGGGACGGTGGCCTGTTGACCTGCCTGGAGGCCTCGACCGGTAAAGAAGTCTTCCGGGAACGAATCGGGGCAACGGGTCAATACATCGCTTCACCCATTGTCGCGGGTGACAAGGTTGTAGTTGCCTCCGCGCGCGGGATCGTCACGGTCATCCAGGTCGATGACAAACTGAAGATTCTGGCGAGGAACAATTTCGGGGAGAAGATTTTTGCCACTCCGGCGGTTGCCGAAAACAAAATATATTTGCGGACAACCGGTCATTTGTACGCCTTGGGCGAGTGAAGCGTGTATTGGTGTGGGAATCGCGGGACCCATCGGGTTTTGGCTCGTACCAGCGTTTCGGTTCGCCGGCCTGGAGATGTGGTGAGAATCGCCACTGATAGCCCCGCCATCCTTTGAATATATCCGATTCCAGCCCTTCGCCGTCGCGTGCAACACGCCGACCGCCCGATGAATCGAACAGGCCCATGCGAAAATCGCCGGTTCCGGCCAGACAGATGACGCAATCATCGTGACAGAGCTTCTGCCTGCAATCGGGACCGAGGACTTGGCCGCTGCTTTTGAAGAGGATGCGGAATTCGGCGACATCTCCTGCGCCGCTGATGTTCAGGGGCGACTTCAGGTGGGTGACAAGCTGGTCGGGTTTGCGGCATTGCCAGACGAGGTGTCCCTGGTCATTGGTGAGAAGCCGACCGGTGGAATCTTCGGAGTGATACCAGGTCATCGGCGACAGGTTCAG
>DATLBB010000368.1:0-7475 GCA_035527155.1 Sedimentisphaerales bacterium | reverse complement strand
GGCACTACCTGCCCAAAGTGGGTCTTCTTCTGCCGGCCGGTAATAATGCGGACAATCATACTCCTTATAAACTTAGGAGTCTTCTCAAGGCGGTTGAGATGCTCTATACCTCTTGTGAGCTGGTCAGGATTCGAGAAAAATTCTTCAATCATCCTACGCCGACGGATGTCACTCAATAGCTCGTCAGAATAGTTCCTTGCCTGCAAATACCACTTCTTCCCTTCGCCATGTTTTAGACAGAACTCACACATCTTGCAGCCTTTTACTCCGTGAAATTAACGCATTCAGCCTTATCATACTCACAGGCCGGGTCGTTTCTGTACTTTTCTCTGTTTGACAACAATAATCTTACCAAATTCACCTTGAACTATCAAGAGATTCGGCTTTCAAAGCCACTTTGTTGAAAGTATGCGCGAGGACATGGTTTTTGTGCCTTGCCTTTTGCCAATCTCATCTTTCGTACAGACTTTGACCGCTACTATCAGAATTCAATTCATTTGTTACTGTTTACTTAGGAAATGCGAGTTTAGATATTAATTTTAAGCTTATGGAAAGCATTTAGTGCTGCTTCGATGGTCTTTTCGATATCCTTCTGCGAGTGGGCCAAAGAAACAAACATTGCTTCATAGGCACTTGGGGCAAGGTAAATGCCCTGATTTCGCATTTCTGCGAAGAACCTCTTGAATTGTTTTATATTGGTTGACTGAACATCGGCAAAGTTTCGTACCGGCCTGTCAGTAAAGAAACAGCTCATAATCGAGCCGACACGGTTGATTGTTACGGGAATATCGGCCTGCTTAGCGGCCTTGGCCAGGCCGGTTTCTAACAGGGCTGCCGAAGATTCGAGTCTTTGGTAGCAGTTTCCTTTTGTTAGTATATCCAGTGTCGCATTAGCCGCTGCCGTTGCGATGGGATTGCCGCTGAGGGTGCCGGCCTGGTAGACCGGGCCGACCGGGGCGAGCGTATCCATAATGTCTGCTCGGCCGCCGATTGCGGCTGCGGGAAGACCCCCTCCTATGATTTTGCCCAGGCACGTAATATCAGCGGCCAAGCCGAGAAGCTCCTGTGCACCACCAAGTGCAATGCGAAAGCCGGTTATTACCTCGTCGAATATCAAAAGAGATTCGTTCCGGTCACATAAGCTCCGTAGCGCTTGAAGGTAACCCTCGATTGGTGGCACTACGCCCATATTCGCGGCGACAGGCTCGAGAAGGACCGCTGCGATTTTGCCCTTGTGCATTTCAAAGGCCTTCTTGGCCGAATCAATGTCATTATACGGGATTACGATGGTCAGCTCCGCAATCGAATCAGGTACACCGCCACTCGATGGGCTGCCGCTCTCGGCAAGGCCGGAACCTGCCGCAACGAGCAGTGAATCGCTGTGGCCGTGATAACAGCCTGTCATTTTGATTATCAAATCCTTTTTAGTAAAGCCGCGGGCCAGCCGAATGGCGGTCATTACCGCCTCGGTGCCGCTGCTGAGGAGGCGGACCTTTTCGATGGAGTCGAAAGCGGCAATTATTTTTTCGGCCAGCGTGGTCTCGGCCAATGTCGGTGCTCCGAAAGAGGTCCCTTTTTTCGCCGCGGCCTGAATGGCTTCTAACACCTTCGGATGGGCGTGTCCAATAATCATCGGCCCCCAGGAGCCTACGTAGTCAATATATTCATTGCCGTCAATATCGTAGATTTTTGAGCCTGCTGCGTGCTCGATGAAAAGCGGGCTGATATCGCCCGCGCCCGCGGCCCGCACGGGCGAATTGACTCCGCCGGGCATTGAACGAACAGCCTCGGTGAAGGCCCGCCCTGATTTCGGATAATTAGTCTTTCGCTCGTTCATTGCGTATATCGTATTGCCTGTTGCGTATATTGTAAATCCCGGTTTTGAGGAAAGTGTTATTTTTCTTGCAAAGCACGGAATGTTACATATACTTTGGAATTTTGAAACTCGATAAGTGGGCATGGAGCACAGATATGAATTTAGTGAAATGGTTTCGCAAAAACAATAAAAAAGTGATGGCCGTTGTGGTCATCGTTATACTCTTTGGCTTTATTGGCGGCGGTACTTTCCTGCAATATCTCAGTCGAAGAGCAGCCGGACTGCATAAGGTTGTGGCATACTTCGCTGATAACAGAGAAGTAACGAGGTATGATTTGTCTTTGGCCCAGGAACAATTAAGAATTCTGCGCATGGCGGGGGCCGATGCCCTGCTTCGAAATATAGGTGTTCCATTATTTAAAACGCAGGACCTGCACCCGCTTCTGCTGGGCGAGCTGCTGTTAAGCGAGCAGAGGACCTCGCCGGCATTGGTCAATCAGATACAGCAAATGATAAGAACAAACGATTATAGGATCAGTGATAAGCAAATCAGCGATATTTACAGACGCTCGATGCCCGGCGAGATATACTGGTATTGTTTAACAAACGAATCTAAATTCGCGGGAGTGAGGGTATCAAACGAGGACACAGGCAGACTCTTGGCAAGAGCAATACCGCAGATACCGGAATTTAGAGGCGCAACATATTCACAGCTAATCGGCTCGGTAGTAAAGCAGTCGGGGATTCCGGAGGAAAAGATACTGACAACGTTCGGCGAATTGCTGGCAATATTGGAGTACGCCAAGATGAGCTGCTCAAGCGAAGATATCACCAGCTCGCAGATAATGCATACGGTGAGCCGCGAGGGGGAGACAATTGATGTGAACTTTGTGAAATTTGATTCGGCTGTGTTTGCCGAAACTCAAACCGAACCGAACCAGGAAAGGCTAATCGAGCATTTTAACAAATATAAAAAATTCTTTCCCGGTGTCGTGAGCGAGGAAACCCCCTATGGCTTCGGATACAAGCTGGCCGACAGGGTTCAGGTTGAATACATTGCGTGCCGGCTCGATGATATTTCCAAAATAGTAACGCCTCCTACGCATGAAGACGCAGAAGAATATTACCAAAAAAATAGGGAACAATTCACTGAAGAAGTGCCTTCGGACCCGAACGACCCGAGTTCGCCGTTAACCGAACGCATTAAAAGCTATGCAGAGGTGGCGGCTATCATTTCAAAAAGCCTGCTGCAAAATAAAATAAATTCGAAGGCAAAAAGTATTCTGGATGAGGCAAAGGAGCTTACCGAGGCGGGTTTGCAGGATATAGATACGGAGCCTGAGGACCTCAGTGCCGAGCAGCTCAAACAGCGGGCCGGCGATTATGAAACTGCTGTTGAGGGATTAATCAAAAAATACAAAGTCAAAGTATATACGGGGCAAACAGGGCTGCTTGGTGCGGCCGGCATGATGGCAGATGAGTACCTTGGTCGTCTTTATCTGAGGGGCTACGGGGGGACCTTTGTAGGATTGACTCAAATAGTATTTGCAATCGACGAGCTGGGCCTTAGCGAGCTTGGGCCCCATGACATATCAAAGCCGAGAATGTATGAAAATATTGGGCCGGTCAGAGATATATTAGGCCGAATAATGGCGGTTGTGCGGGTGATAGACGCTGAAAAGGCCTCTGAGCCTGAAAGCATAAATCAAACCTTTAGCGTAAGCAAGTCCAGCTTTGAGACAACAGACGAGCAGACAAATGAAGGGGACCCCAACCGTCCGCCGGAGGAGGATTTGGAAACACAGGATGTTTATTCAGTAAAAGAAAAAGTGACGGAAGACTTAAAAAGACTTGCAGCAATGGATGCTACCAGGAAGAAGGCCGAGGAGTTTATCGGCTTGGTGGCCAAGGACGGCTGGGAGAGCACTATTGAGAAATTTAATGAGCTTTATGGTCGGCAGGACAAGAAGGACGGCAACGAGCCGAATGTGTCCGATGACCCAAACGCAACAAATGGTCCTGCTGAAACCTTCAAGCTTGTAAATTCGGCAAACCTGCGGAGAATCTCGCGAGAGACAATGGGCAGGTTAGCTGTTCAAAGCGAGGATGAGCCGGGGGCACGGTTATTCGTTAGCGAAGCCCAAAAATGGTTATTAGTAAATGAAGCCCAAATAGAGAGACAGTTTATAGATAGGCTTTACTCCCTTGTGCCGCAGGATAGTAACACCGTTGATACCGGGCCTCTGGTTATGGAATTTAAGCCGGATATGAGCTATTATTGTGTAAAGGAAATTCGCATTAAACGAGTTCATCAGGAAGAATACGAACAGAGCAAGCCGCTGAAAGTATATACTCAAGAGCATATTCAATCCCAGAGCCTGGCGGCGGTGCACTTTAATCCTGAAAACATATTAAAACGTATGAACTTTAGATGGGTCGGACAAGAGGAGCAGGCGGCCGATAGCAATCAACCGCCGGAATCTGAGGAATCGTTATAATGGCACGGTATACGAAAGAAAAACAAACGCTGTTTTTACTGATTGTGGGATTGCTGGCCTGGCTCGTGCCGGGTGCGGGACATTTCGTGCTCAAAGAAAAAAAACGGTCGATAATCATATTCGTAACTATTGTGCTGACTTTCTGCGTTGGCATATATATCGGCTCAATTGGTGTAATTAACCTGTTCGGAGCGACGCCGTGGTATGTCGTAGGGGCACAAGTTATGAATTCGCCGATAGTGCTGGCACTGGGGCACCTGACCAGGGGCGGAGCTTATCCTGTCCACGGCTGGCCAAACGAAATCGGACAGATATACACAAGCACAGCGGGCTTGCTCAATCTTTTGTGTGTTGTCAACGCTGTTTATTTGGCTCATCTGCGAGGCGTGCAGACAGCCGGAGGCTAAAATCCTGGTAAAAGCTATTTTTGTAATTGCGACCTTTACCGCACCGGAAAAGTTAGGGGGGAATCCACAGTCTATGCTCTGGCTGTTGCCGTTAGCGGCGGCGATAGCCATCATTTATAAAGTAACGAAACTTCCAAAAATCACGACAGGCAATTTTATCAAAGAGGCGGCGATTTTATTCGGTTCAATTATTGTGTTCATAGTGATAGCTGCATTGGCCTTACACAGTGTGGCGTGGTTGATTACAGGGTGATTGGTAATTGGTGATTCGTAATCATTTAACCATTTACCATTTACCAGTTACCATTTAACCAACCGGCGTTTCAATCGTTATGGTCTGGTAAAGCGCTTTCAAGTAAGCCTAATTCGACGAGGGCGTTGAAAGCGGCTTTTTGCTCTGCTTCCTTTTTGCTTCTGCCCCAGGCACTTAAGAAATGACGGTCTCCGACAAAAACTTGAGACTCAAAACATTTGTCGTGGTCGGGGCCTTTTTCATCAAGCAGTTCGTAAACAGGCGTGGCGTTAAGCCGCTGCTGGGCGTATTCCTGCAATAGGGATTTGAAATTACCCTGGGCCTGTTCTGCATCGGCTTGGTCGATTAGTGGACCAAAAGTTCTTAAGATGAAACTGCGGGCGGCGTCAAGTCCCCCGTCAAAATAGATTGCTGCGATAACGGCCTCCAGTAGGCCGGCGGCAAGTGAACCTGACAAAGCCCGGTCTGAGGCCAAACCTTTGCCGACTTTTAGAAACTTTTGAAGGCCGAGCTGCCCGGCTACCTCAGCGCAGGTGTCGCGGGAAACAAGCATACTCTTTATTTTCGTTAAATCACCTTCCAGGTAACCTGGGAACCGCTCGAAGAGGATTTGACAAATAACCACAGCTAAAATCGAGTCACCGAAGAACTCGAGCCTTTCATTACTCAAAAAGCGATCGTCGGCCGCTGAGGAATGGGTGAATGCATTGGTTAAAAGATTGCGGTTGGAAAATTTATAACCTGTTATCTGCTCGATTTGCTGCTGAGTTTCTTTGTCCATTCAATTTTGTCCTGCTCGTGTGGCTTCCATTTAGCGGAGAATCGCAAAATGCAGCCCCTTACAAAAGCCCTGCGAGCAGATTACGAACACCGCTGCCGTCAGCGGTCTTCGTAGCCGGCTCAACAAGGTCAAATATATCACATCATATTGTATTATGCAAAAGATAAGTCGTCTGTCAAGTTTCTTGTAATATATCGGCCGTTTGTATATGGACCTTCAAGTCAAAAGCAATATGATAGCAGATTGTAAGTGTATAGCTTATAAGCATACGGTGCTCCTATCCACTTTGTGCTCTGGCAGGCAAAATTGATAAATTCGCTGTCAATTTTTACGTATATTTTATACTTTAGATTTACCAAACCCATTTGGCTGGCCTGGATAGCTATGATGTGCTAAAATATCGACCATTAATAAAGACGGATAAATCTAAAGGGAAATTTGCTATGAATAAGCAGGCGATTCTGGCGCGACTTGCATACAATCTTGAAGAGATGCAGAGGCGTTTTTCGGTCAGGGCTCTTTCGATTTTTGGGTCAGTAGCCCGCGACGAGGCGACCGGCAACAGCGATGTGGACGTGCTGGTGGCGTTTGACAAAAAAGCAAATTTTGATGTCTTTATGGACTTAAGGTTCTATCTTGAAGAGTTGCTGGGGACAGGAGTTGACCTTGTAACTGACAAAGCGCTTCGGCCGGAGATTCGGCAGACAATTGAGCAGGAGATCATTCATGTCGCGTGACGAAATAATGTATTTGCAGGACATCGCCCAAAGCTGCGAGAAGATTTTACGTTTCACGAAGGGCCTTACTCAGACAGACCTTATACGCGAGGAAAAGACCTATGATGCCGTAGTTCGCAATCTGGAGATTATCGGCGAGGCCGCCAAACATATTTCTGATGAACTTAGAAAACAATTGCCGAATATCGAATGGCGAAAAGTCGCTGGACTAAGAGATATGCTGGCCCATGCATATTTTGGTATTGATGACGATATCCTTTGGGATGTCGTTCAAAATAAAGTACCCCAATTAGCTAAAGCGACCAGTGCGTTCCTGAATAGAGAGCAGTGTTGAGAACCTTACGCCGAACACCGGATAAGGCAACAGCAAGGGAAACGCCGAAGGCGGTGCTGATATGAACACAAATGATTCTGCAACCAGGCTCGACTTTGTCCGGGCGATTGTCGCAGAAGACGCCAAGACTAATAAATGGGACGGCCGCGTCGTAACGCGATTTCCGCCTGAGCCGAACGGCTATCTGCATATCGGACACGCCAAGAGTATCTGCCTTAATTTCGGTATCGCAGCCGAGTTTAACGGGCTTTGCAATCTGCGCTTCGATGACACAAATCCAATCAAGGAAGAGCAGGAGTACATAAATTCGATTATAGAGGACGTCAGATGGCTCGGATTCGATTGGCAAGACCGCCTGTTCTATGCGTCGGATTATTTCGAGCAGATGTACGAGTACGCCGTCCAGCTTATCAAAGCAGGTAAAGCGTACGTTTGCGACCTGACGCCGGACCAAATCAGAGAGTATCGCGGCACCTTGACTAAGCCGGGGAAGAATTGTCCCTATCGTGACCGCAGCGTCGAGGAGAACCTTGACTTTTTCGAGCGTATGCAGGCAGGCGAATTTGAGGCGGGTTCTCGTGTCCTTCGGGCGAAGATTGACATGGCTTCTCCAAACCTGAACATGCGAGATCCTGTTATGTACCGCATC
>DATLBB010000367.1:0-10691 GCA_035527155.1 Sedimentisphaerales bacterium | reverse complement strand
GTCGGGTTTTTGGAGATACCGCGAATACAATATGCCTAACATCAGCTCAACCTGCTCGACGTATTCGTATTTGCTGTAGTGAGTTAATAACTGTTCGTACGCCTGGGCCGCCTGGGCCGGTTTATTGTCGCCGGCAAGCTGATTGGCAATATCCAGCAGATACTGGCGAGGCAGGAGCTGCTCACTATCAAGGTCTATAAGCTCCAAATACAATTCGGCTGCGGCCGGCAAATTGCGCTGCGCAATGCGGCCGGCAATTTCGTTGCGAAGCCGCGTAATAATTTCGGCCTGCTGCTTCTCGGCGGCAGTTTGTTCAACCTCTTTGACTTTGATTTGCTTAGTCGTTGTCTGGCCGCTAAACGGGTCGCAACCGCTCGAAACAGTATCGCGATACTGACGCCGCCGGTTCCATCGTTTTATCATTGCCCACAAGTCGAAACTGCTGCTGGTAATCAAACCGGTGGCGAGCATAATTACCATCGCTAAGATGCCAAAGGCGTATCCTGCCAGGTGTGCATCATAGGCGACCGCGGCAATGGAAAATCTCGGTTCAACGATGTTGTCCCAGAAAATGAGTTTAAAGAGGATAAAATACAATGCGGGCACCTCCATTGTGCCGATGAAGAAGAAAAAATATAAGACGGTTATCAAGGTCTGCGGGAAGAGTGCAAGATAAGCCCCTGTTATCGCCGCGACCGCTCCGCTGGCACCAAGAACGGGGTTATTGTGCAGCATTATATGACCAATTCCGGCGAAAACCGCACCGCCAAGATAAAGACACAAATAACGGGCGTGTCCGAGCTTGTCGTTAACATTGTTTCCGAACAGGTACAGGAAGAACATGTTGCCGATGATATGCCAGATGCCGCCGTGCAGAAAGGCGTAGGTTACAAACTGCCACAGGCGTAAATTGCCTGGGATGAGCATGAACTGTCCAGCGGCGGGTTTGAGCGGTTCCAGTACGCGTATGCCGCCCAGCCAGGAATAATGAGGCGAGTACGTGATGAGAAAAAAAAACACGTTGGCAATTATCAGGGCGTAATTTGCGTATGGTGTTCGCCACGGGCGAATGCTTGTCCGAATGGGCAATATCATAGTATAATCTGTTTAATAAAGAATCAACACGTTTGGTTAGTTCAGAGGTGTATTGTAGTGGTATGCAGCCCGTGGGACAAGATATAAAAAGTAGGACGGCAGCCGCCGGCAGCCCGATTGGTGAGTGGGAAATGGAGGCCCGGCAAAAAAGCTTTATTTTTTGACAGGATGTTGTTATCAATTGTTACGGTGATTATGAAAAAAATGACACATCGGATAGTAATGGGTTTGCTGTATTTGTTTACCTCGGCAATGGTGCTCGGCGCACCGGGCCCGAAGGAGTCTGTCAGGCCCATCTCCTGGGGCCGCTGCCTTGCTCAAAAACCTGAGTTTTACGCCGGCGACGAGGGCGTTCGAATTGCCGACAATGTTCTGCTTTACCAACGCAGTACGGGCGGTTGGGCGAAAGGTATCGACATGGCCCGTGTCCTCAGCGATAGTGACAAGGCCCGCCTTCGTACCGGTAAGGACAGGCAAGACTCCATACTTGACAACGGCGCCACGCATACGCAGATACGGTACCTGGCCAGAGTTTATGACGCCACCAGGCTCGAACGTTTCAAGCGGGGCTTTCTCAATGGTGTGGACTATTTGCTCAAGGCCCAGTACCCAAACGGCGGCTGGCCGCAGCGCTACCCAAATCCCAGAGGCTATTCGAGGTACATAACATTTAATGATAATGCCATGATTGGCGCGATGAGCGTGCTGCGCGATATCGCAGAAAAAAAGCCCGGTTATAAGTTTGTGGATGAGGGCAGGCGAAGAAAGGCCAAAGAAACTGTCCGGAAAGGCATCGAGTGTATCCTCAGGTGCCAGATAGTGGTAAACGGCAGGCGCACCGCCTGGTGTCAGCAGCATGACGAGAAGACCCTTGAACCCAGGCCGGCCCGCATCTACGAGAAAGTGTCAATTTGCGGTGGCGAGAGCGTTGGCATAGTCAAGTTCCTCATGAGTATTGACAACCCTACTGTGGAAATCATCCAGGCCATTCAGGGCGCCGTTGCGTGGTTCGACCGTGCCAAGCTCACGGGCATTCGGCAGATTAATAAGCCAGACGACTCGGAGAGGGGTTATGATAAGGTCGTCATCAAGGACGCAACTGCTCCACCGATATGGGCACGCTTCTATCAGATCGGCACTAACCGGCCGATTTTTTGCGGCCGGGATGGTAAAATAAAAGACACCTTGGCTGAGATTGAACACGAGCGGCGAACCGGCTATTCCTGGTACGGCCGCGGGCCGGCAGAGCTGCTGGCCAAAGACTACCCGGCCTGGCAGAAGAAGTGGGCCCCGGCAAACAACGTGCTCAAAAAGTGAGAATTGCAAAAGGTAATACTACAAACACTGTATTGATGAGCAAAGAAGCGATAAGAAAACGCATAAAAGCGATTCGCCGCCAGCTAAGTAGAAAGAAGATAGATTGCCTTATAGTAACTAAGCCGGCCAATGTAACTTATACAATCGGCTTCTCAGGCGACGACAGTTGGGCGGTAATTACCGAAAGGGTAGTTTATCTTGTAACCGACAGCAGATACACCGAACAGGCGCAGAAAGAGTGTATTGGCTGCCGGATAATCCAGAGAACAAATTCCTTAGCTGAAGCCGTGGCTAAATTGCTAAAGAAACTAAAATCGGTGCAAACCGTAGCTGTTGAGAAGTCCACCTCGGTCGCTGCCTTCGAGGCTTTGAAAAAACACGTTAAACTTCGGCTGAAACCAACTGCGGATATTATCGAATCCGTCCGCAGGACCAAAGACAGCGGTGAGGTTGCTGTTATCAAGGCCGCGGCTTCAATAGCAGCAAGAGCCTTTAGGCAAATGCTGCGGTACATAAAGCCGGGTGTGACCGAAAACGAATTGGCCGGCATGCTCGATTTTCAAATTCGCAAGTTAGGGGCGACAAATAGCTTTGAGACAATTGTTGCCTTTGGCCCCAATGCCTCGCGTCCCCATCACCAGCCGAGCAAAAGAAGGCTCAAGAAAAAAGATACGATATTGATAGACTTCGGGGCCAGGTACAAAGGCTATTGCAGCGATATTACCAGGTCCTTCGCGGTAGGCAAGCCGACGAGACTTTTTGAGAGGGCTTATGATGCTGTTCAGCAGGCACAAACCGCTGCGATAAAAATGATAAAGGCCGGCGTCGAAATGGTACAGGTCGATACTGCTGCCAGGGAGGTAATTAGTAAATACGATTTGCCCGTTTATGGCCATGGGACGGGACATGGCTTCGGTTTGGAAATACACGAGCTGCCTTTCCTCAAAGCTGAGAGCAAGGGAAAACTTAAGGCGGGCGATGTTATCACGATTGAGCCGGGCATATATTTACCCGGCAAACTCGGCGTGCGAATAGAGGATGATATTCTTGTAACCGAAACCGGCAGCAAGATATTAACCCACAATTGTCCACATTCGCCTTTGCTGCTCCACCTAAGCTAAAAGCTAATAATCGAAACCACGGAATTCACCAATTTATTGCTTTACACTTTAGCCAACATGCAGTACCATATACTCAATATGAGGCAAAAGTAGTTTACGGTTCAAGTTTGAAACTGGAGGTAGGCATGAAGACAAGATGCACAATTCTGTTGGTCTTATTGGGACTATTGGCCGGTATACCGGCGTGGGCAAAAGAGGTACGCCCCATTAGAAGTAAGACAACAACTTCTAACGGGGTGAACTTCAGAAAAATCATTGTGGACAAGACCTTTCGCTCGGAGGGCGTTGCGGTCGGAGATGTTAATCGCGATGGTAAGATTGATGTGCTGGCCGGCGATGTATGGTATGCGGCGCCGGATTGGAAGATGCACGAAATTCGGCCTGTCGGACAATACGACGGCTCAAAAGGTTACAGTCAGTGCTTTGCCAACTTTTCTCAGGATATCAACGGTGACGGCTGGGTCGATTCGATTATCATCGGGATGCCCGGCGAGCCGTGCCGATGGTATGAGAATCCCAAGAACAAACCCGGCCACTGGAAAGAGCGCCAGGTTGTCAAAAGCGCCTGCAACGAGACGCCGCTGTTTGTCGATTTGTTAGGCAACGGCCAACCCGTCTTGATTTTTGGCGTTCGTCCTGAAGGACTGATGGCCTGGTTCGGTGTGCCGAAAGACCTTGAAGGTCTATGGGACATGCACGTAATCGCCGGCCCGAAAGCACCGGGCACGGAACGTTACAGCCACGGCCTCGGCTGCGGTGATGTCAATGGCGACGGCCGAAACGACGTGCTGTTCACCTCAGGCTGGTGGGAAGCTGGGAAAGACCGCACACAGAAGAACTGGAAGTGGCACCCGGCAAAGCTGGGCCCGGACTGCGCGGATATGCTCGTTTATGACATCGATGGCGACGGCGACAGCGACGTAATCTCCAGCTCTGCCCATAACTATGGCATCTGGTGGTTCGAGCAGGTCGCTGCGGCAGAAGGCTCGCAATTCAAGCAGCATGTTATCTTTGATAAGTTTTCTCAGCCGCACGCGATACGTCTCGTTGACATCAATGGGGACGGCGTTAAGGATTTGGTTACCGGAAAGCGATATTTTGCACACCAGGGCAAAGACCCCGGCGGCAAGGAGCCTGCGGTTCTCTACTGGTTTGAACTTCGACGTCCGAAGAAGGGCAAGGTTGAGTTCATTCCGCACAAAATCGACGACAACTCCGGCGTTGGGACACAGTATGAGGTAACCGATATGAACGGGGATGGCAAATGGGATATCGTTACCTCAAATAAAAAGGGCGTGCATGTCTTTCTGCAGATGCCTTGAAAGAGGACCTGCGACAAGCGGTAGCGTCGCCCATATATGGTCAATGCTAATATATATTTGACTGCCGGAACCAACAAGCTATAATAAAAGCCGTTCGCTAGGGGTGGCTCACCGAAAGTGTGGGCCTGAGAAAGAACCCTTTGAACCTGAACAGGACAATCGCCAAACCGGCGGATATGCCTGCGTAGGAAAGTGATATTAAAATCTGATGAATTAGCTTAACGGACAGATCGCTTCCTACTAAGGAAGCGTTTTTCTTTAACAGGAAGCAGAGAATAAGATGTCAACACAGTTACAAGCAGCGCGAGCAGGGACAATTACCGACGAGATTAGATTCGTGGCCGAGGCCGAGAAACTTGATGCCGAGCTTGTCCGCGAAAATATCGCTGCCGGAACGGTGGTTATACCAGCGAATAAGCTGCACCTTAAAACTAATCTCAAGCCGGTCGGCATAGGCCGAGCACTGAGAACAAAAGTAAATGCAAATATCGGCACAAGCAGTGTTCGCTCATCCATAGAGGCTGAAATCGAAAAAATGCAGGCAGCACTGGCCGCCGGTGCCGATGCGATTATGGACCTGAGCACGGGCGCAGACCTTGATGCTACACGCGAAAAATTGTTAGCCCTGTGCCCTGTACCCTTCGGAACAGTGCCAATCTATCAGGTCATAGAAGGTAGAGATGTAGAGGAGATAGACAACAAAATAATCCTCGAGATTATCGAGAGACAGGCCAAACAAGGCGTGGATTTTTTCACCATTCACGCAGGCGTCTTAAAAGAGCATCTGCCGTTGCTTGAAAAGCGGGTGGCGGGTATTGTCAGCAGGGGTGGGGCATTACTGGCCAAATGGATGTTATATCACGACAAGCAGAATCCCCTGTATGAAGTGTTCGATGATTTGTGTGACATAATGGGCGAATATGATATCTGCTTTTCTCTTGGCGACGGCCTTCGTCCCGGCTGCATCGCCGACGCCACCGACCAGGCCCAGCTCGCAGAGTTGAGAACACTGGGAGAGCTTACACAGAGGGCGCAGGAGAAGGGCTGCCAGGTAATGGTCGAAGGCCCCGGTCATGTGCCGTTTGACCAGATACAACACAATATGGAAATCCAGCGGCAAATTTGCCGGGGCGCTCCGTTCTACGTCCTCGGCCCGGTTGTAACCGACATTGCTCCCGGCTACGACCATATCACATCAGCGATAGGTGGAACTGCCGCTGCCTTTTACGGCGCATCGTTTTTGTGCTATGTCACGCCGAGAGAGCATCTGGGCCTGCCGAACGCCGACGATGTCCGGGCCGGTGTTATTGCCGCAAAAATAGCAGCGCACGCTGCGGATATTGCTCGCGGCTTAAAGGGTGCTGCCGAGCAGGATAAGAGACTGAGCATAGCACGGACCAATCTGGACTGGAGGGCGCACTTCGATGAATCACTCGACCCGCAAACAGCCGAGAGAATGCACCGCGAAGTCTGCAATGAAGTGGAGGCCAGAGAATCGACCTCAGATGACTACTGCTCAATGTGCGGCCGACAGTGGTGCAGTGTCAGGATAAACAGAGAAATCCACGAGGCAATAAAGTCAAAAGGCTCCGCAGAGGTGTAAATTTGCCCAAATTTGTGAATTCGACATCACGTTCGTCGGCGAAGGTAAGACGGCTAAGGGCAACGTTCTAATTGATGGAAGATGGGCGCGGTATGCAATCACCTGCCGGCTCTCTGTTATATCGCAGGAAAAAATCACAGTATTCCTGCCGAACCTTCCCAAATTCTGTTGTCGGATTTTTGTATATAATAAGTTGTAGTTCAGTGCATGCAAAAGCACGACAACTTGTGTGTTGAAGGAAAGCCCACAATTATTGAAAAAGTCATTATTTTTTCCTACGAAGCCTTGCCCAATATTTCACCGTCTTGTAAAATCGTGGGTAGTGTTCATAGTATTTGCCGGGATGAGTAAGGCGGCAAATGAAAAAAACAGAAAGGCCAATTGGGACGAGAAAAACAGACTGTCAACTACAGGTCATCGCGCACCAGGGGAAGAATCAGCAGGCTGATATGAACATGGCTGTCTGGTATATTTGGAGTAAATACCAGAAGGGCCGGCAAGGTGTTTTATCTTGTAGGAGTTTCTCAATGAAAGCAGGAAATTGGACTTGTTTTTTTGTAACGCTAATAGCCGTCTTGTCAGTCAGTGGGACTTGCTTTGCTTTCGACGATGGAGATTTTCAATCCTGGAGTTCAGTTGGTGCGTCCTTTGACATTAACAAAGACTGGAAATGCACCTTTGAGGAGGAACTTCGGCTCGGCGACGACGCCGGGGAGTTGTATTATCATCATTCAGATTTGGGATTTGTGTACAAGAGCCTTGCGGATTGGATAGACCTGGGTTTCAACTACCGGCAGGTATTCGCAAGAGGAGACAGCGAAAGTGAGTGGACCCAGGAAAATCGCCCGCACCTGAATATTACGTTAAAAGGTAAGTTGTTTGACCTTGACGTGAGTAATAGGGCAAGATTTGAATATCGCGACAGAGAGGACAACAAGGACCTTTGGAGATATAGGAACAAGGTCGCGGTAAAATTGCCATTCGAATTTACGGAGCTTAAATTGCAGCCTTATGTGGCCAATGAGGTGTTCTTTAATCTCGATGGCGATGGTTTCAAAACAAACAGGGTGTATTCGGGATTTTCCTTTAAATTATCAGAGAATATCAAATGTGGCGTTTATTACCTCTGGCAGTCGAGCGAATCCGGTGACGACTGGAAAGATATCAACGTGCTTGGCACTCAGTTGAGATTCGATTTTTAGCAGTTTTCTCGTTGCTGGCGCTGCCTGTCTTTCTAATTGTTTGCCGTCACTATGTTTTCATCGAATCCAGTTCGATGAAGGCTATCGGCAGGAAGATAAAGACCGGCAGCCACGCCCACAACTCCGGCATTACTTTGTCAAAGATGACCTCTGTGGCAAGCATTTTGCAGACAAAAGTTGTGATAAAGCAAGCCGCCGTCGTGGCGAAGCTGATCATAACAGCGGTCTTCATCGATTTTGGGTCGCGACAAACTAAAATCGGCAGACACACCATAAGCATTGCCAGGTTGATAATCGGCTCGGTAATGCGAAAATGCTTCTGGCTGTAAAGCTGGGCAAGGTCTTTGATTTTTGTTCTTTGGGATGCAAGAACAGCCAACTGTCGAGAACTAAGCAAAGTTAAGTGCTGGGACTTACGTCTGACAGGGATGTCTTTTGGAGTGATGTCGGTGGCGTAAGAAGGGATCGGCTGGGCGACCTTTCTGGAGTCTTTTTCGGTAAATCGCCCATTGGTTAAAACCCACTCTCTGGTATTAGGGTCGTAAACCGCCTTTTCGCCTGAAATTCGGCCTATTACCTCCCAAATGAGCGAGTTGGCCTTCTTACGGCGTCGGATGATAATTGGATTATACAGCGTTGATGTTTTTACGTCAAATTCCCGAGAGCAAATTAGTGAGCCATTGCCGTCAATTATAAACCATACGTCATAAGATTCCTGACCGCGAATAGCGTCCTGGCCGCGTACAAGCTTATCGCTAAGCGGTGGTATCAAAAGTTCCTGGTCAACTACCAAAAGACCCGTCAGCAGCAATGCGAGGAGCACTATCGGTGCAATCACGCGCTTTAGACTAACTCCCGAAGCCATCACGGCTACTAATTCGTTGCAGCGCACCATTTTGCCAAGTGAAAAAGCCGCCGCAACTACAGTTATCATTCCCGAAAAATCGCGAAAGTAAAGCGTACTGTGCAGAACGTAGAAGCTCAATATATTTTTAGCGACCGCAAGGGTAGACAAGTCGGGATGCTCAGTAAATTCATCGAGATTTACGAACAAGTCAATGATTATTCGAAGGCCTATCAGCACGCAAAAAGCTATGCAATAGCCAATCATAAAATTCTTTGCGACATATTTGTCTAATAGCTTCATATCAGCTTTACTGTTTTAGTTTGTTATGTGATTATATTCTCTTGCTCCTGCTTATTGCAGGTAGAAGTGTCAATAATCAATTTTTCAACAATCTGCGATGTATCTCTACAGCTAACAAAGACAAAAACACCAGGCCCGCCCACATTAATACTATGCCCGAACCGGTCTGTACTTTGGGGTTCTTAGTAATATTTTTGCCCATCATTATGCACACTATCAGCACCGCTGCCGGTAGCGAGCTTACGCCGAAAGCGCTGAGTAGATGTCCGCCCCTGAAAATGATACCCAAACCAATGCCAATCATTATCAGCGACACGCAGCCTATTCCGAATACCAGCCGAGAATGTATCTCAGCCTCTATTTCAGCTAACGTATTCTGTATTGCTTCTTGAAGCTTATTTTGCAGGCCCTTGAGTTTCGAGCTTGGCCCTTTTTGTAGTGCCGACTGCGAAGCCAATTTTTTAGCATCCAGACCATCTTCGGTTCCGAATTTATTTGTTACGTCTATCACTGCTTTGGGTATAATCAAGCCGCGAATACGAAGCCACCCCATCGCCAAACCTTCCGGGCCCTCCTCCCTGTGCCATGTAGGGTTATAAAGCTCCATTGTCAAAGTTGGCGCCAGCTCATCGCCTTCGAGATGCAGCGAAGCCTTTGCGCACTGCAAAGTGCGTAAACGTTGCTTGCTGGCCATATCGTATTCAACCACTACAACTTCGCCCGACAATTCGACTTCTTTCCCGTCCCCTGCGCTGCAATGACTCGCGGTAAATTCGACAAACTTCTCAGCACTGTGCAGTTTATAGAAGCTGCCGGGTTCATTGGTTATCCTGTCGGCAATATCTTCTGCTAATGACTCCACGGTAAATTGGGCGTAAATGTCGCGAGCTAATTTTGCAATCGGATAAAACAGCATCAGGTCAATGTCCCTGATTTCCTTCATTTCGCCAATCTTTTTGAACTTTATATCATCGCCTAACAGCGAGCCGAACTCCATTGTCAACGGCAGCCATTCCGCGGAGAACCCTCCTTCGTCTTCAGTGCCAATTTGATATGTGTTATATGCGGTTATTTGGACCTCATTGAATCTTTCATGCGGATTGAAATTTATTTTGGCGCTTTCGGCCGTGACGACGTTTTGTATTTCGTTGTATTTTACTTCAGCGACGACCACGCCTGAAAGCGTATCTTGTTTCAGATTGGCCTGGTCGGCATAAATTACATATTGGCTTTCCGGCGGCAGTTTATAGAAACCTTTTCGCTGGATGTTGCGGAAAAGTATCTGTTTGGCGTCGGCCTTAAGAGCTCTTTCCGCTCGGTGTACAAAAGTCGGCACCACGTGGAAACTCAAAATCAAATTTGCTATCGCCACCATAATCGCCAGCGCCAAGCCCGGGTAAACAAGTGTCAGCAGACATATTCCGCTTGCCCTGCAGGTATCAAGCTCATTATCGCTTGCGAATCGGCCATAGACTAAAGCTGCTGCGAATAAAGCCGCCATCGGCAATACGAACGTCAGTGCTATCGGCAGAAAATAGCCCATAAGGTGAACCACTTGGCGGGGGCCTACGCCGTATTCCTGCACAGGACGCAGAATACTGCCAAGGCTCAGGATTAGCGTCAAAGCTAACGCGGTAGGCACGAAAACTTTCAGAAGCTCCCGAAATATATATCTATGCAGCGTGAAAACCATATCTAATATCTCGTATTGTGTAATACATATCACAAAGAAAATACGCAATGCGATATACCCGATACGATATTATTTTGCAACAAAATTTTCTACCGGCTGTTTGTGCAGTTATTGTTGCTCCCCTGGCATACTGTCTCAGAGATTATTTGGTGGTGCTTTGGTCTTTAGGGTATATCCAGTGGAGCAATGTC
>DATLBB010000366.1:0-8446 GCA_035527155.1 Sedimentisphaerales bacterium | reverse complement strand
AAAGCCCAAATGAATGTAAACGTATTTTCAACAAAGGATTATGAAAATGTATCACTTCGCAGACGCGGAAAAAACAAACCCAATCAAACCCAATTTCAAAGGCAAAAAATGCTGCTGCGTTTGACGATTAACGGCTGGCGTAAGTCGTTTGGTTACTTAAGGAGTTTTTGCGCAAAGAAAAATGGGGTCGTCCCTCCTCCGGTACGACCCCGCATATTGTTAACAAAACCGGCTCTGCCAAATTTTCAGTACCGGCAATACCGATTCTGGAATCTTCCGAAATCGGGCGGACCCATCTCCTCCTCCTCATTTTTTATTAGGTTTTAGGATGTTCCGCCCAATATCGTTGCCCAACGGGCGAAACAAAATAAATTGCAAAGAATATGCCAACAACACAAAATAAAAATAAAAGACACCTACACTTTCACCTAACATTTCGCATCAAAAACACTTACGTTTTTATATGCCGTTTTAGCTTCAACAACAGGCAGATGTCGCATTTTAACAACGCGTTGTCTTTTATCAACACCAACTGTTCCCAACCAACCTATTTTTACACATTCAGTGCCCGTAAAGTGTTAGATGACAGAAGGATTTGCCTGATGTTTACAAAAAACAACGTATCTGTGAACAAAATGAACAAATGCAGAGCGTAGACAGCGTATGCGAAGATAGCGTATGGTGGGTAAGAAACGCATAAGAGAAAGATTACTTGTGCTCTTTTTTGCGATATTTGACTGATGAAACCCTGTTGGTCCAGCGACAAAGCCAGGAGTCAAAGAGCACCTTCCTGCCGGTCCGCTTCTGGTCGAGGCGAAAAATGCTGTTTTTCCGCCAGGTGATAATGTCATCGGCAATTTCCTGAGCCTGCTGCTCAGCCAGCTCGATTCTAACTAACTCAAAGGGGTCGGTGCTGAGGCCATACACAGAGACCATTTTGTCCATCGGATTGTATATGAACTTGCGATCACCTTTTACAAAACCTGTGGGCCCCTGCTGCATCCAGCCGGAGAAATATACCCGGCGGTCATCGGGAATATGCCCGAGCGCATCTGTACCGTCAAAACCAACGCTGTTGGTATCGAAACCAAACAGAGCCAGCAGTGTCGGGACTAAATCGATGGAGCTGACCGGCTCTATAACCTTGCTTTTCGGCTTAACCAAAGATGGGGCCCGCAAACAGAACGGTACGCGCAAGACCTCATCGAAGGCAATTCGCTCATGGCCAAGCAGGCCGTGCTCGCCAAAGGCTTCGCCGTGGTCTCCGACAACACAAAAAATAGTATTGTCCACAAGATTTAACTTTGCAAGCTCGGCATCCAGTGCAGCTATAAATTTATCTGTGTAAGAAATCACCTGTCGATAACGTTCCACCGGCTCTTTGGCCGGCTCGGCAAACCACTCGGGGACCTCGTAAGGGTCATGGGTAACCGAGCAAAGAACCATCAGCAAAAATGGTCTTTGCTCAGCTTTTATCCATTCGCTAATTGGTTTTAACATTGAAAACTCATCGCAGGCCAGATAGCCAATAAAGGCGTTAGGGTCGTTCAAATCATCTCTGGCCCAGAACTTATCGAAGCCGAGATTATAGATAAGTCCCGGCCGAGCTTCGAAGTTACCCTTTGCCGATTGAAAAAACGCGGTCCTAAAATTCAAGCTATTCTTTAGAATCGTGGCGATGCCGGCATAGGGCTTTGCAGCGGGAACCGTCTCAGCAAGATCCTGAGAGGCGGAAGGAAATCGGCCGGTCAAAAGAGAAAACAACCCCTTTGTGGTATGGGTAAGTGTCGAGCGGGTATTTACAAACTCGGCACCCTGCCCGGCCAAAGCTGCAAGATGGGGCGTCAGGTTACTTCGAGGCTCTGCCAGCGAAGTGTACCTGTATTGAACTCCCTCAAGGATAACTATAACTACATTATGGTTTATCCGCGGCGAACTCGGTGACATCGTAATTTGTACCTGGTCAAAAGCGGGTATTCTACGTTTGGCATTTTCAAAATCAGCTTTAGCTAACTGCCCGGTACCGGAGAAAAAAAGGCTTGTTATCGCTCTTAAGTGACAATTATAACGCATCTCTTCAGAAATTGTTTGTGATGAGCTTTGCCTTACAACCACATCTCGAAGCGAAACCGCGGTAAGGATAATAATGATACAAATAATGGTTCTCTTGATAAATCGTTTTTGGTTATAACCAGGCAGCTTTGGCTTTGCCAAAACGAAAAAGAAAAAGGTAAGAGCAACAGCGCTGGGCGCAAGCAGGATTACGGCTGCCTCCGGCATTTTTGCAAGATTAACACCAATCATACCCAGCGCGCTTAAGGGGTCACGGATTAACGACAAAAGAACCGGGGGCAGGATTTGCCTTCCCATTCTTATCAGCCAGCTGGCATTCATAACCGACCAGGTGCATACAATAGCAGCAAAAATGGTGGCTATGCGGACAACTAATTTGCGAGGCCAGCCAAAACAGACCAACGCCAGGATAACTTCGATTCCCAACAGCACCGATATATCGGCAAGAATCCAGCCAACGTATTCATTGACCAGGTTGTTACGCCAGGAATGAAAGAATTTTACGGCCAGGGTGCAAAATATCGCACCAAACATAATAACGCTAAAGGGACGTGCAGCTAAAAAGCTATATAAGCGGCGAATAGACAAGTAGCTTGTGATCCTGGAACTGGATTGCGAACGTCCGTTATCCATAACGCGTCAAAATACTAAAAGTGCCGGCAAATGGCAAGTGAATATCTATCTTTGTGACATTATCCGGCTGACCTTCCGGCGACACAAGAACAAGCAGATAATTATTCTTGACTTACCGAGCTATTCAGACTAATTTTATATCGTTATTTCGGCATTATTAATTAAATGCTTATGACATTGTTGCGAATAAAACCGCTTTACTTCTCTTTACTTAGTATCTGTTGCGGAAACAGCATTTGTCATTCCTGCGAAACCTGTCCTGAGCGAAGTCGAAGGACAGGTTTCGCAGGGGTGACATAGCGAAAGAGGCTTTCCGCAACAGGAACTACTTAGGAGGCAACAGAAATGGAAATGTTAGCATTTCTTGCACTGGTTATACTAATGTCAGCACTTCTTCTGCCGGTTATAGTATTTTTCATTGTCATCAAGATGAATAACCGGCTCAAAGGCATAGACAAGAGACTGGATTCCATCGCGCCGCAGCAACCCGAACCCCCCAGCCATGCAGTTGAAGCTGAATTGCCCCCACCCAAACCACCACAGACAACTCCGAAATCGCAAGCACCAAAGAAGCAGGAGCCGCCTGCCCAACAGGATCAAGCCGGTGGTGAACAAACACCGGCGGTTGGCGGAAAGCCACCCGAAGCTGCAATGCCACCAAACTCTTACCCTGCTTCCGGGGACAAGGCCAAACAGTCCGGCAAAAAACCTGCAGATAGCGATGCAGAAGTTAAACAAAAAGTTAAAGCAGCAAGATTGTCTCTTGAACAGCGTATCGGAACCAAATGGGTCAACATCGTCGGCATCATAACATTTATCGTGGGAATATGCTTCTTCCTGAAATACGCTTACGAACATTGGGTAACGGAAATCGGCAGAGTTATCATAACCACGATTACCGGTCTTCTGGCAATCAGCGTGGGCGAATTAACCAGATTGCGCGGCTATGGCATTGTCGCCAAGGGTGTTACTGCGCTGGGTTTTGCCATACTTTACGCCGCAGTGTTTTCCGCCTATGGCTTTTATGGGTTAATTAGTTCGACCCCTGCTTTCGCCCTTTCAATAATTATAACCGCGGCGGCGCTTCTGTATGCGGTCGGCCTTGATGAGATAGTGATGGCTTTCCTTGCGCTTCTCGGCGGGTTCCTGTCTCCGGTAATCCTGTCAATACCTGTAAACCGGCCATTTGCGCTGTTTACCTACGTCTCTATTCTGAGCGTTGGGACGATGTTATGCTCGCTCTTCAGAAAATGGCGTGCAGTCAATATCCTCGCCCTTACAGGAACCTTTATTCTTTACACGAGGTGGTTCGAAAAGTTCTATGTACCTGCCGGTCGTGGGCAACTGGCAGTCGCACTTGTTTGGCTGGCTGTGTTCTTTACCATATTCCTGATACTGCCAATCCTTTATGAGCTGGTTAAAAGGACTATCGCCGAAAGGGAAGCACCATTGTTGACGCTGGCAAACGCAGCGATTGTATTCTACTATCTGTACAGGATTTTGTATGTCGACCATAAAAACGCACTCGCGCTGTGCGTACTGGTGATGGCTATTGCACATCTGGTAATGATGCAAGCGATAAGAAAACGCTGCAGAGCTGACCTGCGATTGCAGGTTACCTTTCTGGCAATCGGCTTGTTCTGTATAACAGTTGCGATACCGCTGTACTTTAAAATATATGCAGCGGTGATGGCCTGGGCCGCCCAAGCAGTAATACTTGCTCTTATTGGTAACGTATATGACAGTAAGTGCACAAGAATCGCTTCTTTTGTCGCCCTGGCGCTAAGCGGTCTGGGCATTCTCACTAAGCTGCCTCTGCACTCAGAACCTTTTGATATCATTCTGAACATACCCTTTGTGTCCTGTATTTTTGTGGGTGTCGCCTTTTATCTGTTCCATCTTATCTACCGGCGAGCCGGGCATCTGGATACTCTCCAGCGCGAAATGTCTACACAATTGCTCCACATGGGCTTTGTCCTGACATTATTTGCCGCCTCTGTGATGGAATGGCACTATCATATAGTCCTGAATCTCGGCGAACGTTTGAGCGCTCCCTACTACCAGTATTTTTCCGAGGGATTTACTGTCATTTTGACCGCATCGATGCTGGCCTTTGCCGCGCGGCCATTCAGCCCGGGAGGACAGATATGCAAAACCTTCGCATTGCTCTTTGCCGGCATCGGTTCGGTCTTTGTAATGATTTTCTTCTTCGGTTTCCATCGCGAACCGTTCATTATCTTCACTAATCCTACGTTCATCATCGCACTCATTTTCGTCTCAGCACTTCCGACATCAGCCTATCTGCTCGAGCGTGATGAAAAAGAAGCTCGACAAAAACAGTACCTGGCTTATGCGTCTTCACTAACTGCCATATTTCTCTTGTGGGTTCTACTGACGGGGGAAATCTACCTGTACTGGTATTATCGGGGCCGGGGGCCGGAGCCGGTTACAAACTGGGAATTCTTAGCTCAGATGTACATATCTGTTATGTGGGCACTCTACGCAGCCGGCCTGATGGTAATAGGCTTCTGGCGAAAAGTTGTTACGCTCAGATACATAGCACTGGGCCTTTTCACTCTTGTCCTGCTGAAAGTGTTTACCTACGATATGAGTACTGTAGAAAGTGTCTACCGGATCGCGGGCTTTATAGTATTAGGAGGAGCGCTGATAGCTGTTTCCTTCCTGTATCAGTATTGCAAAAAGAAAGGTTTCTTCAAAGCTTAATCGCTGGAACTGTCTAAAGATAAAGACTAACGACCGGAAAGAAAAACCTTATGTCGTGAACCCCGTTAGAAATCTTAGCCTGGCGTATCAGCTTACACGTTGTGGAATTTCTAACGGGGTGAACGCTACATTTATAAATTCAAACCGTCGAGGATATCTTCCAGGGACAACTCCGCATAGCAAATAGCAGTATCGGCGGCGCCATAATAAATCTTGAGTTTATCGGCTTCATAGAGCAGGCCGCAGGTGAATATCACATTTGAAAAAAAACCACTTGTCTCATAATCGGCCTGCGGCTCGAAAATAGCTTTTTCCGCCCTTTTGATAACCTTCCAAGGCTGGTCGGCATCCAGAAGCACGGGCCCAAGACAGTAGCGATTATCCCGCCCCACTCCATGATAAATCTCCAGCCAGCCCTGCTCAATTCTAAAAGGCACGGCGCTTGCGCCGACCTTTATCTGGTCCCAGCAGTTTTCATCAGGGGCCATCAGGCAGCGGTGATTTCCCCAGCATCTCATGTCGGGCGATTCCGCAATCCAGATGTCCTGCCTCTTAAACAGGGGCGAAACCGGCCTATGCAGGGCATAATATTTACCGTTAATTCGTTCCGGGAAAAGCACAACGTCCTTGTTCTCGGGACAGAAGATGACTCCGTGACGCTGGAAAGACTTAAAATCCTTCGTAGACGCCAGGCAGGTTGTTACCCCAAGAGGACAAACCGCAACATAGGTAATATAGTATGTGCCGTCAATAAGACTAATCCGCGGGTCCTCGATGCCGAAGCTTTCTATCTCATTTGCCGGGCCAAGAGCAGGGGTATCTTGAATCTCAAAGTTGATGCCATCGGCGCTGCGTGCCAGCCTCAAATGTGAAATCGATGTCAGATATGTCTGGTCCGGCCTCACTATCAACCTCGGGTCGGAAAAATCATTTTCCGGGTCACTTTTCGAAAACTCTTTCAGGACAATGTTACCCAGGGCGACATCGTAAACGCCGGCCAATACCATGTCAGGGTGCGTACTAATTGGGCGCTCGGCCACCCGAAGAAGCAGAATGACATCGCCTTCGCAACGAGTAACACCGGCATTGAAGACGCCGATGACTTCAAAGTTTTTGCTGGAAGGCTTAACATCCTTCGGCCCAATTATAGGATTATGCGGCGAACGAAATATCGACATTCTACGATTCCTTTAACCCGCGTTTGGAAAAACAAAACTGAACACTATGCGCTAATAATAGCTGCTTGCCCTATTAGATGCAAGTAATCTCGCAGATAAAACATCCATCGTGACCAGACGAAATTTGAATAGCGTCTTTTATCTGATTCGAATTTGCGATTTTCCCTTCAGGGTGATTATGAGATAGCCGCGTTCGCTGTAAAACTCTTTCTTAGCGGGTTTAAAAGGAGGCGGTTCGGTCGATATCTGAAAAACTTTTCGCACGCCGACGTCCTTCGGTTCTTTTTCAATGCCTGAAATCAGCACATAGTAGGTTTTATTACGCCATCCATCCACTGTTAAAGTAACTGCGCTGTTGTCTTCCCGAATATCACTTATGAAACAGGGCGCATGGATAAACCAGCCACGATTCGGGAGTTTCTTCATATCATATATCTTGCCTTTTTCATAAAGCTCGGGGACATGGGCCTGAACTGTCCCCGGATTTATGGCGGGACCTGCACTTATTTGCTGCTGCAACTCGAAAATATCCGGCAGCAATCCCTGCCGTTTCTTATCTGTTACGGGCCAGGACATCTGCAGGCCGGCAGTCGTGATTCCTTTGGCAATTTGTTGCCATGGGCCTTCCGCATCGTAATCGCTTAGCAGATGCAAAGCCGAACAGTAAACAAGGCCGCACCACTGCACGGGAAGGCCAATCCACAAAGGCGCCTGCCAGTTGGTTGCGCCAAGGACCGGAGTCGTTGCGTAAAGACCCACTTTGCCGGATGTGGGTGGGTAAAGATAGACGAACGGAACACCTGTCCATGCCCAATAGCGTGCCTGTTCGAGATATTTTTCTTTGCCTGAGATAATATAGCCGAGAACGTAGGCCTTAATCATGTGTGCCGAGGCCAATATGTCCGGTGTGTGCAGGGGCACTTCCCATGTCTGCGCTCCACGAGGGACAGTGTTGGCATACAGAACGGTCTGTTTATCAAGCAGCTCGAGAGCTTTGTTAATGAGTTCTTCATCAGGCGATAATGCCGCACCTTCAAGAATCCTGACCATGTCCCGGCCTGAGAGACCATTAGCATGTTTTGCAAAATGAGTTTTCGAGTAGTCCGTTCTGCCCGGCCGATAGAGTTTTATACCATTTTCGTCAAAGCTCCTGAGCAGCCGCAGAGACTCATTATGTCGGTGTTGCACGAATTCATAAGTTCGCCCAAAGACAAGAGGTGCCGTCGGCAGGCGCACATGCGAGACGGCACTTGAAAAAGGTTGTGCCGAGGGGATTCTGTTCAGTGCCTGTTCCTCGGCAGTATTGAGTCTGGCGCGGAGTTTATCATCTCTGGTATGATTTGCGAGCCAGTCGATGAACATTGCGGCATCGGCGGCTACAGTTGGGCCGAAACTATCACCCCAGACAGCGTGCCTGAAAAGGCCATTGTTATTGATTTCAGAATCCATCCAGCCGTGAGCAAGCAGATTGACGGCGGCGTCGAAACCTCCCTCGAATTCGGGCAGGTCGGGCAATCCCTTTATATCCACGTAATGCTTAACGGCAGGGATAACGCTTTTCCCCTTGCCGCCGATTATCAGCATAGAGGCTTTCAGCAGCTTATTAGCCTCAAGCCTGAAAGGACTGTGGGCAAAAAGCTCATTCTCAAAACGAAGCTCTCCCACATCGGGAGCCGACAGAGCAATTACATGGGCACCGGAATCGTAAATCCTGTCCGGCGAATCGAAAGTTGCCGCCACCATATCAGAGGGCTCCCAGATTACCCCGATATAATTGCCGTTATTTGCTATTGCCATAAGGGGAAAGGTTATCTTGACCGGGTCGGGGACACGGCGGA
>DATLBB010000365.1:0-5864 GCA_035527155.1 Sedimentisphaerales bacterium | reverse complement strand
ATAAAACCTTTCGTCTTTTCGCCAAATTCCCACAAATTGGCTTCTTATAGGCCGTTTCACGGCTATTTTGTTGGATTCAGAAGGCATTTGCGGTATAATACCTTCAACACTCCACGGAAGGGGGTAGTCAACTAAAGGATGGATGGTGGGCAGGATTACCTGCTAATCCAATAGAAGTAGTTTCGGAGAGGGTGTCCATTGGCGAGGGTGAGAAATAGAGTCTATTGGGGCGTTTTTTTAGGCCCAAAGGTGTTCATCGCTGTAATTTTACTGGCGATAATCATCTCTATCGTTAGCCGTATTTTCAGTGCGGTTTTCACACAGGCCAACAGCCGGCTAACGTTACTCAGTACCACCACTACCGAGTCAGACGGCATCAGTCAGCCGGTTTTGAATGAATCGCAAATACAGGACAAGCCCACTCAACCACAGACAAGCAGCAAACCAGGCAGCGCTCTCGATAAGACCGAGCAGAACACCGAGCAGGCGGACAAATGGGAAACGGTGCAGATGCGTGTAACGGCTTATTGTCCCTGCGAGAGATGCTGCGGCGAATATGCGGACGGTATAACGGCCTGCGGTCACAAAATACAGCCGGGCGACACCTTCGCGGCGGCCGACAGAAGATACTCCTTCGGCACTGAGTTGGTCGTGGCCGGCTACAACAATAGCGAGACCATTAAGGTGCTCGACAGGGGCGGCGCTATCCGCGGAGACCGGCTGGACCTGTTCTTCCACACGCACGAAGCGGCCTTACAATGGGGCGTTAAATACATCGACGTCAAAGTGCGCCGGAGTTCGTGAATCAGATAAGGTGCATTCTTATGTGCCGGAGAATATCGAAAGAAAGCCAGCGCTAATTCAAGCAGCACCTCATAGTCTTACCTGCCCGCATGGATGGAGTTGGTGTTTTTTGTTATACAGGTATTGCTATGATTAACAGGGCCAAACCGACTATATAAAATGCGAACATCAGAGCGAGCTGTTTATTTGTACCGGGCGGTGCCGATTTGAATTCCTTCCAAATAAATACGCCCCAGAAGGCAGCTATCATGGTTGCTCCCTGACCGAGACCGTAAGAAATTGCAGGAGTGGCGGTGTCTGATGCAATAATGTTAAAAGACATGCCAATACTCCAGATGATGCCGCCGAGGATGCCGATCAAATGTAATCTTGGGTTGCCCTTTTTGAAGTAGTCACCGAACGCGACAGGCTCACCAACAAATGGTTTTGCCATTACGATACTGTTCCAAAGGAAGCTGGAGACGAACAGACCTAAAGAAAAGACTACGACGGCAGCGTACGGACCCAATTTGCCTGCTTCGGGATTTACGAAATCAGCGACTATTCCTTTTTGAACCAGATAATAGAAAAGTCCCATCAAAACGCCGGCGACAACAGAGATGACTATTCCTTTTCCTATTGTTTTCTGGCCTTCTGTGGGAAGTTTTTTGTAGGCCAATGCGTCAATAATAATGGCAATCATAATTGCCAGGACACCTGCGAAGAGCAGCACGGGATTGCCTTTTGGGTCTAAAATGTAGTTTATAATGACACCTTCGACGAGTGCGATGCCTATTCCGATGGGAAAAGCAACTGCCAAACCTGCAATATCAATAGCTGCAACGAGGAGGATGTTGGCGAGGTTGAACACGATACCGCCTAAAAAAGCAAACAGAAAGGCTGTCGCGGTCACCTGGCTGATATCAGCGATAAAGGAGCGTTCAGAGCTGCCTAAACTACCCATCGTAAAGGCCATAATCAACGAGAACAGAAGCACGCCGATACAATAGTCCCAATAGAAGAGCTGGAACTTCCATTCCCGGCTGGCTAATTTTTGCGTGTTGGCCCATGAGCCCCAGCAAAACATAGTGACAAAACACATCAGCACGGCTAAGGGGTAAGATTGAATTATAACCATTTCAGAAACCTCCTTTTTTCAAAAGCGCCAAGATTATGTCAATTTTTTATTGCTCCGTCTTGCTTATAAAACTTTCAACTTCCTGAAGTGTCGGCATAGAAGGTTGCGCCCCCATTTTAGTAACAGAGAGAGCAGCCACATTATTTGCGAACAAGGCGGCCTCGGAAAGCGTTTTGCCCTGGGCCAGGCCAACGGCGAGGCTGCCGGTAAAGGCGTCCCCTGCTGCCGTGCTGTCGGCGGCTTTCACTTTTTTGGCAGGGACAAATTCTGTTCCTTCGTTGCTCGCCGTAAGATACCCATCTGCCCCCATAGTCAATATGACGTTTTTAACTCCGCATTCGAGTAGTTTCTGAGCTGCGGCGCCGGCGCTCTCCTGGTCTTTTACTTCTACGCCGGTAAGGATCTGAGCTTCCGTTTCATTCGGTGTCAGCACGTCCACCATATTAAGAAGCTGTGGACTGAGCTTTTGGGCCGGGGCCGGGTCCAGAATAAAGGGCACGTTGGATTTGTTTGCCAACCCTGCTGCAAATTCAATTGTTTCTATCGGCACCTCCAGTTGTGCGACCAACGCGCCCGACGAAGCAATGTCTGATTCAGCTTCCTTAACATCCTCTGGCGACAGGTTTTGATTGGCTCCGGGAGCGACAACGATTAGATTGTTGCCGTCGCCATCAACCATTATTAAAGCCACGCCGGAGGGTGCCTCTCTTGTTTGAAGGACATACTTTGTATTGACGCCTTCTTTCTTGAAGTTATTAAGTGATTGCGACCCGAATATATCGTCGCCTAATTTGGCTATAAAGAACACCTGAGCGCCTAATTTTGCGGCGGCGACGGCCTGGTTCGCGCCTTTGCCGCCGGGGGCCATTATGAAATCTCCGCCGAGGATAGTCTCGCCTATCGCGGGTATCCTATTCGATTTTACGACCAAGTCCATATTGCTGCTGCCGACCACGGCGACCGTCGGTACGTCCTGTGTCATTTTATATCCTCGCTCTCCTGCGTTTTGTTTTCAGATTCAATTCGGTGCAGGCATCTCACTTTATGAGTCTATCGACTAAGAAATCCTCAAAAGCGCCCAAGTCTTTCCATTCCATGGCACAATTAATCACTTTGGCTTTATTATCAATTCTTGTGTACCCGTCGTCGGTAACGGTGATACCGAGCTTTTCCATCTTAACTAATTTAGTTGTCATAGCTAAGTAAATGCCGACGGTGTCAAAAAGTGTTGTGCTGCTGGAATTGCACTTTTGATTCACCCTTTTATTTACTTCTGCGTCGCTTAAATCCTTTTGGCTGTTTAGTATACCCTGCTTGTACCATGCGCGGTAGTTTTCTATCAATGCATTAGTTAAAGGGCTGTCGTTCTTGAGGACTTTTTGATACTTCCGGCCCCTAAGATAGACTATACCGCAAGTGTCCAAAGGCGTAATGGTGACATCCCACGGGGCGGCAAAGGTCTTTTGCACAGCTTTGGGGTCAGCCCTGACGTTGTATTCGGCACTGACTTTTGAGCTTCCCCCGTAGCCCTTGCGGACGCTGCCGTGCATTCCGACAAATTTTGCTTTCTTAGCTATCCGGGGCTCGCGCTGTAGCGCGGCTCCGATGTTGGGCAAGGGGCCGACAGCAACTAATGTTATTGGTTTCGGGGATTTCATTATAGTATCGATTATGGCCTGCACGCCATCTTGATAAACGGTGCCGGGATATGATGAGAGTTTGTAATCCTTTACCCAGTCGCGCTGCCTGTGGCCACTTTTGTTTTGTCGTATCCCTATGCCGACAGGTATATCGGTCCTTCCGGCAATCTCTAAAATCTTTGCGACAATCTTTGCCTTCTCCGGAGTGTCACCTACGGCAGTTGTGACTAATTTGATGTCGAACTCGGGCGACTGAAGAAGCATAATGAGCGCCCACGTATCGTCAATGTCACCGCCGATGTCGGTATCGAAGATAACAGGTATTTTCCCGCTCTGCGCCGCTGAGGTGATATTGGAAACGCCGCAGCTGAGTGTCGCTAAAAACATTGCTACAATCCCCAGGCGTACAGCCCATCCGGATTTTGATAGTAGAGCGAATCTGCTTAATTGTGCGTTTGTTAAGAGCCTGGTCCTGTCCATAATCTGGCCTCCCAATTTGACAGCTTCTGTTAAGAAATCATCTGCAAATATAGTGTAAATTTGGTTTTTGTCGAACCAATTTTTTGAAATGGGCGAGGATTTTCAAGATATTTTTCGAGAGGCAGAAGTGAAGTTTTTCTGAGGTCTGAATAAGCTTTGCGCATAAAAAACCGTCCTATTCGAAAAGATCGTTCAAATAGGACGGCGTTGGAAGTTTGAAAAAGCAGCTTCGTCAGCGTTGAATTTTATGTCGTTTCAGGCTGCTTTTCGTTCTTTTCGCGTTGAATGGCCTCGTAGACTTCCCTGCGATGCACGGGTATAGCCTTCGGGGCCGTTATGCCCAGACGCACCTTATCGCCCCGGACATCAACGATGATAATCTCCACGTCATCGCCGATCATAATCGACTCATCCTTTTGTCTGCTTAGCACCAACATTTCTAACTCCTTTTGTCAGCTGGTCTTAATATACTGTACGCCACAAACCAGCCATTTGTTCGCCCTGCTGCCGGTCAAATACTTTTATATTCCGTTATTGCATAACGACTTAGCAAAAAACTTCGTCTAAGCCCTGGTTAAATCAAGAGCAAAAATCAGGGTGCAACTATATTTTCGGCTAATTTGGAAACCAAAAACAATCATTTTTGGTTTTGTTTAGATAACGAAGGTTAATTATTAGGCACTCGGCATATAAACACTTGCAACATATAGATTTATGCAAAAGAGAAGACTTGAAAAAAATAAAGATGGATTAAATTTGCCGAACCCCGTTGATTTTGCTTTTTTATGCGTGTTTTCGCCAATAATTATAGCGTATCGCCATCCAGTAGCCGGCAATGGAACCCAATGTGCCAAAAGCGACCATCTGGATGGGCAATATTGAAATGACTGCGTGAGAGAAGAAGACTGTGGGCCAGCGGGAGCTAAGATGCTGTATTATATCCTGTTTGCCGTAAGTAATTATAGCAAAGGCAGTTACGAAAGCTCCGGCAATTATTGGCCAGATATAACTGACATTGAGGAATTTCTTTGCTACGAAAGCGGCGAGTCCAAACGAAACAAAAACGGCATAAACAATCTGAGCAACAGCCGGCTGAGCGAGAACTGAACCTAATTTTTCGTCGAATACTCGGACATTCTGAGCAAATACGGTGATGCCAAACTGAGCTATCAAGACCGAGGCAGCCAGAGCAATTACTACGTTTAGGTGCATATTTGATTTAGGATTAGATATTTTCTTGTTTTTGTCGGGAATATGTTTGCTGCTTATTCTTTGAGCCGCGAGTACTCCGGCAAATCCTGCAGCGACTATTGCCAGCCAGAAAAGCGGCTCCCATTTAAGGGCTGCGAACAGAGCGGGCTGGTTTTCGGCGGCCGTGCGCCGTATGAGACTGACCATACTGCCGGAGCGCACGGCCCAGATGCCTAATCCGGCTGGGGCTGCCATGATGCCGATTTCCCGTCCATAAGGCCAGGAAACAAAATAGGCAATAAAGCCGGCCAGGAATGCCAGGACCGCCACGATTACTGCTCCCGTGCCACTTATAGTTCCGGCAGGCAGGGACACAGTACCGAACGGCTCAGGCGGTGCCGCCAACGGCCAGGCCAAAAGACCTATCAATACAACTCCGGTGGCGACCGAAGCAGCGATTCTCGTTTTCATCAGCCAGGACAGTTCCACAAGTCATCTTCCTTAAATTGCAAAGCCAGTAGATTAGCATCAATGCCGAGCAAGGTCAATGAGAGTGTTACAAATTTTGTAACCGCTCCCGCACGATGGCTGGCGTGCGGATTGCCCCGGCAGCAGGATTTTTTTGCCTTTGA
>DATLBB010000364.1:0-6877 GCA_035527155.1 Sedimentisphaerales bacterium | reverse complement strand
AGTCCCCATTGACCTCGGCGGCTTTCAGACTGGCATACATCAAAAAGCCTACGCCGAATTACTCTCTCACCTGGGCCTCACTGAGCAAATTTCTATTCTCGATCCCGTCCAGCAGCTCGCCGCACCGAGTGAAGAAGTTCTGAAACGTTTCAGGGTTGATATTCGCTATATCTGTGCCCATGCCCCTGTTGGTTTCAAAGGCCAAATTCAACAGAATACTCGAGATGGCAGACTCTGGCACGACCTTAAGGACGAGTTCGGCGTCATCTGGTCAATGCCGGACGACCAGGGCCTTTATATGGATATTTCACATCATCCCCTCGCTTCTGCCACTATTGCCGACATCGAGGATTATCCTTTTCCCAACGGCAGCGAACCCAGCCGTTTTGCTTCTGTTCGCGAAGAAGCTTTAAAGCTGCGTAACGAAACCCCGTATGCCATATCAACGGGCATAGGCGGTGTCGTATATGAATATTGCTGGTACATGCGAGGCTTAGAGCAGTGGTTTATAGATATGATAGAAAACCCCGCTTTTTGCGAGGCACTGCTTGACCGGACGCTCAAATTCTGGATGGATTATTATTCCGGTTTTATGGCCCGGGTCGGTGACATTATTGACGTGGTGATGATAGGTGATGACCTGGCAGGTCAAAGCGGCCCTCTGTTTTCTCCGGATTTTTACCGCCAAATCGTTAAGCCTAAGCAAAAAAAACTCGTCCGGCATATCAAATCCCTGACGAAGGCGAAAATCTGGTATCATACCTGTGGTTCATGTTTCGAATACATTCCAGACCTTATTGACAATGGCATTGACATTCTCAATCCCGTTCAAATAGGCCTTGTAAATATGGAGCCGGAAAAACTTAAACAGATGTATGGTGAGCAAATCGTTTTCTGGGGAGGCGGCATTGACGCCCAGCACGTCCTCCCCTTTGCAAAACCTGCTGAAATCACCGCCCACGTGCGAAAAAACTTGGAAATATTCAAACCTAAAGGCGGCTACGTCTTCAATAATGTACATAATATCCAGGTCGGTGTGCCGGCTGAAAACATCGTCGCTCTATTTGACGCCGCCTATGATTTCGGGTTTTATGATTAGGCGTCTGAGCTGAATGACTTATCGTCCTGTAAATCTAACAAAATCTTCTCTTTCCCTTCCGACCATATTTCCGTATAATCTGCAAATAATAATCAATTATCAATAATCGATAATCAATTGCTATGGCTTATTTCAGAGAAAACATTGATAAGGCAAAAGGTTATGAGCCGGGTTTTCAGCCGAAGCAGAAGGACGTGCTGAAGCTCAACACCAATGAAAATCCATACCCGCCCTCGCCTGCTGTTATGAAGGTGCTGGCCGAAATTAACGCAGAACAGCTTCGCCGATACCCCGACCCGATTGGAGACCAATTCCGCCGGGCGGCGGCCCAGGTTCACGGCGTCTCGGCTGACTATATTATGTGCTGTAACGGCGGAGACGAATTGCTCACTATTGCTTTGCGTGCATTTTGCGACCAGAATCGACCGGTTGCATACCCTGTCCCTACGTATTCACTTTATCCGGTGCTGGCCAATCTGCAAAATTGCGAGGCGATGGAGCTCCCATTCGACAGCGAGTTTAACCTGCCGCCCAAATTAGCTGCCGCAGGCGCTGCTTTGACCATTGTTTGTAATCCTAATGCACCCAGCGCGACTTTTATAGGTGTGGACGAGATGGCTTCCTTGGCCGATGAATTGGGCGGCGTACTGCTGATTGATGAGGCCTATGTTGATTTTGCTGAAGACAATTGTGTAAGCCTGGTTAAAGATTTTGATAACGTGATTATACTTCGCTCGATGAGCAAAGGGTACGGCCTTGCAGGGCTGCGCTTCGGATATGCGATTGCCCAACCCCCTTTAATAGCAGGCCTGATGAAGGTAAAGGATTCGTACAATGTCGACGCCGTTACTATTGCCCTTGCTGCCGCAGCAATAAAAGACCAAAAGTATTTTGCTCAAAATGTCGAAAAAGTAAAGAAAGACCGTGAAAGATTGACCGAACAGCTTAGAGAATTAAAGTTTGAAGTCCCGGCAGGTTACGCAAATTTTGTACTTGCAAAAAGCAAAGACCGCAAAGCCGGCGAAATCTATGATAAATTAGTCAAACGCAATATCTACGTGAGGTACTTTGACTTGCCCGGCCTTGACGACAAATTGAGAATAACCGTTGGAACCAGTGAACAGAATGATAAACTGATTTCGGCTTTGAAGGAAATCTTATCAGCTAAAGAGGATTCTTATGGCAGACAGAACTGCAAAGATTCATAGAAAAACAAAAGAAACCGACGTTACGGTTGAGCTTAATTTGGATGGCGCCGGCAAATACGAGATTGATACCGGCATCGGTTTTTTAGACCACATGCTCACGCACTTCAGCAAGCACGGCAAAATCGACCTCGTTGTTAAAGCTAAGGGCGATTTGAATGTCGATGCTCACCATACGGTCGAGGACATCGCGATATGCCTCGGCGAAGGTCTGCTCAAAACTCTTGGCGATAAAAAAGGGATTGCCAGATACGGCCATAGTTCCGTGCCAATGGAGGATGCCTTGGCCAACGTGTCGGTAGATTTGTCCGGCAGGCCGAGTTGTGTGTATAATGTGGACTATCGAACGGATAAAATCGGCGACTTCGACGTCGAGTGCCTTGAAGAGATGCTGCGCAGCTTCTCGAATAACGGCAAATTTAATTTGCATATAAACGTGCCGTACGGCACAAACAGCCATCACATAGCTGAGGCCATTTTCAAGGGATTGGGCCAGGCCCTTGCTACAGCCGTCAGAATCGTTGGCACGGATGTCCCCAGCACAAAGGGGCTGTTGTGATTGAGGACCATGACCACGAATACCGAACGGGAATCGGCACCGACATCCATAGCGTAGTTGAATACCGAAGGCTGATGCTCGGCGGAGTATATGTGCCCGATGAGGATGGCTTGTCTGGACACAGCGACGGTGATGTTGGGTTGCACGCTGTCATCGATGCCCTTTTGGGTGCGAGCGCAATGGGTGACATAGGGACATTGTTTCCCGATACCGACCCGCAGTTCAAAGACGCAGACAGCAAGGAGCTTTTGGTTATCGTCAAGGAACGGCTTGAAGAACAACGATGGCAAATCGTCAATATTGATTTAATAATACACGCCGAGGAGCCGCGGCTTGAGCCGGTAAAACCTCAGATAAAACGCTGCATCGCAAGTCTCCTTGGCGTCGATTTTAACGCCGTCAACGTCAAGGCAAAGACAAACGAGGGCCTCGGCGACATAGGAGCTGGCGAAGCAATCGCCGCAACAGCCATCGCCCTCATAAAACGCAAATACAAACGCACCCTGTAAAAACGCCGCCGCGCAGGCAGGTGTGAAATCCCGGATGGAATGAAATGCCCGTTAGCGACGAATACCTGACCTATATCATCGATCAGCTCGAATGTATCGGGCCCGTTCAGGCCAGACGAATGTTCGGCGGTGCGGGGCTCTATCTTGAAGGCCTGTTCTTTGCCGTGGTTGCCGATGACGTCCTGTACTTCAAGGTCGATGATACCAACCGGCCGGACTATGAGGCGGCCGGGATGGGCCCGTTCTAGCCGTTTGACGATAAAAACACTGTCATGCAGTATTATGAAGTTCCCGTAGAGGCACTTGAGAACAGGGAAGAATTGAGCAACTGGGCCCGGAAGGCCATCAAAGTCGCCGAACGAAAGGCAGACAAATAGATCCAACCACAGCGTTTTTTGCGCCTGAAATTGGGTTTGAATTGGGTTCGTTTTGGGTTCGTTTTCATAAAGTGCCCAATTTGACATTTTTTCATATTCCTTTGTTAATACTTTGCTTACGTTCATTTGGGCTTTTTGCAAATTGGCTTTGATTGGGTTTGAATTGGCTTTGTTTGGCTTTGAATTGGCTTTGTTTTTCCCGCTTTGACCAAGTGTCCTTTTTTCATATTCCCTTGCCATTTCTTTATTTACGTTCAACTTGACTTTTCGGAAATTGGGTTCGTTTTGCATATTTTTGTTATTCTTTCGTACGTAAGAATTCGTAGATCGTGTAGAAGGACTAAGTGCATAAGAGCACATGAACATAAGGGCAAAAAGTGTTTTATTAGCCATTAATACCCTCAAAATGTTCAAAATAGTTACCTTCTGGCTCCCTGCCTACTACATGCAGGGATGCGGGCTTATAAAAAAAGAAGCCTCTCTATAATTGGGCGGATGCGCACGTTTGGTGCGAAAATAAGACTCGATTCTCGATGCTCGATCCTCGTAACTCGATGAGGAATAAGGAGATAAAATTTTTTATTTTTTCCGGTTTTTGGTTTTAACTATGGCCGGTTTTGGTCGCGCCTTTTTTAACTATCTTAATTTGTCACTAATCGAAAAAACTCAAGATATATGAGGGTATTGGGGATGTGCGTGGTAGGAAATCAAAAATCAAAATGCAAAAATCAAAATTACAGAGCAAAATTCAAAAAGTTAGTAAAATTGAGGTGAATAGCAAGCATGCTTTGGATTTGGTTTTCTTTGGGGAGAATTAGTTGCGAGTGGCGAGTTGTTATCAACATTTGGGGAGCAGATTCGGCTAAATTGTGTAAGAAATGGTTCGATTTTGGTCGGATTGTGGTCAAAAAGAGACAAAAATGCACAAAAGATATGAAAAAATGGCCCAAAAAGTATTTTTTTTGACCCCCTTGAGTGTAGTCGAACGAATCGAATCACTGATTTTATGTTGATATTACAAAATAAGTACCGGACACCTTTAATTTCCCCCTTTAATTTCCCCCAAGCAGGAAAAAGGGCTGTGAGTTTCATCTCTCACAGCCCAATGCATAATCTAAACAAGGTATTTCTAAGGAATATAACCGTCTGAGAGAGTTTTCATGAATGCCACAATAGCTGCCTCCTCTTCAGGTGTTAATCCAAGATCTCCCAGTTCATCTGTATTAACATTCTCAGCCACCTCAGGCCCAGGCCAATCCTTAACATCTCTGGTGTTGTAGAAGTGTACAACTTCTTCAAGTGATTTAAAAACACCATTGTGCATGTATGCTTTGGGGAAATTGTTCCCCGGTCTTTTATCAACATTTCTCAGAGTAGGAACTTTAAGTTTGCCATAATTAGCGGACACAGTTGTCTGTTTATCTAAGCCCATATTAGTGAAGTAACTTTCGTCTAAGGTAGCTAGAAAGCCACCCAAGCCCAGATCTATCCAGTTTGCACCTTCCGGATTTATGGGTTCGCCAGCAATGAGAATCTTATCCATGTCATAAAATGGATTGTCCGGGTTTTTGGGAACTCCAAGATTGTCGTATGTAAAATCGGTGAAAAGCGGCGGTTCACCGTCCGGGCCAGGTTCGCTAATATGACAGAGCGAACAAAGTCCTTTCCCTTCAAAAAGCTCAAGTCCCTTTGCTTCCTCTTGAGTTAATTCAACCATCCCCTTAAGGAAGTAATCGTACTTGGACGAAAACTGGTTAACCTCATGGGATCCTTCATATTCCGCTATTGCCAAACCAATTCGATCATAGTTCAGTTCAATATCTCCTTCATTTTCCAAACTAATCTGTTCCCCCCAGACAATTTTCCACAAATAAACATACGGTGAATCAATAATTTGTTCTAATACTGCTTTCTTGCTTGGATTGTTTTGTTCGACTGGATTCAAGAATGGACCTAACGCTTGGTCCGCTGCAGGATTTCCGAGATGGTCACCGGTTGCTCGACCATCCCAGAAATTACCGCCAACAAAAAGACCTTCTACTCCATCATAGTGAAAAACGGGGCTTAGAGTCGCATAGCTGGCACTCGGTGGTTTGCGGTTGCCAAATCGTTTAGGTATTGCTCCCCTATAAACAGCGCCATGCTTATTAATTCCGGGGATGGGTCCCGTAAATCCTTCACTGGGTGCATGGCAAGTCGCACAAGACATCGAATCAGGGGAAGAAATCTTGTCAAAGAATAGGAACTTACCCAGCAACTCCTTTGGCGTGAGTGTCTGAGCGATTAAACCACCGGTACAAAACAATATTACCAGTACGCTCAAACAAAAGATTCTTTTGTTTCTGTTCTTGTAATTCATTAGTCACCTCCATTTCCATAAAAATAATTGGATTATAGTTTGTCAAATGCAGCGACTCGAAAAAGTCGAAGTATCTGACCTCTTTTTCAGGAATTTGGTTTCTTTATATACAAAGCCACAATCCGGTGAAAAATCAAGAGAAAATCGCGAAAATATTAAAAATAATAGCTCAGATATGCAAAATTCCTAAATAATTGAGGATTTTTTAAATATTTCATAGCATTATTGGTCTTGCATAACAAAACCGGCTCCATTATCTTTCGAAGCAATATTAGCACCTATAGGGCATAGAACCTTAGCTTCATTCTAAAGATGTTGTGGTTATTGTCAATTCAGAATGCACCACACTTCTCCTCCCCAATACTTTTTCTCCCCTTCCAAACAAACTACTCCCGTCTTTCCCTCCTAATAGTGACAATATATTTTGTAGTTTTGATTTTTGACAAAGTGACTATTTTATGATAGTTTACATGTTTACATACTTTCGAGGAAACTTTTGCTATTATATGCAATTGTGAATCGTAGTGTGATATACTGGGTCCCTGCCGGATAAATGATTAATGATAAATGACCTTACAAATGATAATTGATAAGTGATTGTTGATAAATTTTGGAGATTGCAGTGGTGCTTCGCACCTTGCAATGGCGAATTTTAGACTGGATTTCCGCCTTCGCGGGAATGACAGTGGTTGAGATTGCGTTTTGGCGGTTAACATTTCGAAATGCTGCTAATCGAATTGGCACAACAAAGGGCGGTTGCAATCGCATC
>DATLBB010000363.1:0-2842 GCA_035527155.1 Sedimentisphaerales bacterium | reverse complement strand
GCGATAAGTTTGTAAATCGCCTCATGTTTACAATTACCGATGTAACCGGCAGAGTAATTGGCTTCGGCGGCCGAACGCTCGACGACGCACCTGCTAAATACATAAATTCGCCGACAACAGCCCTCTTTGATAAAAGCAACTCACTCTACGGCCTCAACAACGCACGCCACCGGATTGTCTCATCAGGCGTGGCCGTTGTTGTGGAAGGTTATACCGATTGCATAATGGCCCATCAGTTCGGACTCAGCAATGTCGTCGCGTCTTTGGGGACGAGTTTTACCGTCGGCCAGGCGAGAATACTCCGCCGATATGCAAAACAGGTTGTTTTACTATTTGATAGCGACACAGCAGGTATCGAAGCTGCCAACAGGGCGCTCGAGGTCTGCGTGTCGCAGCGTATAGATATCAAGCTCGCCTCCGTGCCGAAGGGAAAAGACCCTTGTGATTTCCTTCTCACCGCAGGCAAGAAGGCATTTGAACAACTAATCGACAGCGCAGTCGATGTTTTCAACTTCAAATGGAACAGGCTGATAGAAAGTTTTGGCAGCGGCGATACGTTTGTCGACAATAAAGCGGCGATTGAAGAGTTTTTGCAGACAATAGCGACGGCTGTATGGGCTGGCAAAGTACCGGCAATTGACAGAGGCTTAATAGTCAACCGGCTGTCGAAAATTATCGGCCTTGATACCAAGGAGATTAATAACGAGCTGCACAAAAGAATCGCAAGGGTCGCAAGGACTGCAAGCTACCCCGATTCCGCCGCCCCGAAGAGCCAAAAACCTCAGTCCACTCAAACCGATACAGGCCGGGGCCTTTTTGCCACAGCTCAGCGGGAGGTCCTCGAAGTATTATTAAATGAGCCGAAGCTCTTTGACACTATAAAACAAAAAATTAAAACCGATGTCTTCGATGTACCAATACTAAGGCAGGTGGCAGACATATTGTTCGAAGCGCTCAGCACCGGGACCAATCCTTCGCTGACGGAACTATTGGCCAAAGCCGAATCCGTACAGCTAAGCAATGCCATCGTGGAACTGGCCCAGGCCGGAGAGCAAAAAGGTAATTTCCAGTCTCGCTTGGCTGGCGCCATTGAGACTATCCAGCGGCTGCAGAAACAGGGAAAAAAGAGCGAAATCAAACCCGACCAGGACCAGACTCAGTTTTTGCGCCGGGCCTCACAGTATTCGGAGAAACAAAATCCCCACTCCGTGGGGATGGTATAGTGAACAATTGCAGACAGGTAGCCGTAAAAAATATGGGATATATCCGGCAAAATGCCCTCATTCTTTAGGGACAGCCGATAGGATTTGCTGTTTTTAACTGATTAAAGGTCAATTTTATAAACTCCCGTTCTCACCGGGACAAGGGTATTAATTGTGGCAAAAAAACAAAAAAAAGCAGACAAAAAAAATGCCGTCAATAAAGCTGTGCATAATGACAGCCCCCCAAAGAAAGCCAAAACCAAAGACACTGAACAGCAGATAAAGGTGCTCATTGAAAAAGGCGGCAAAAAAGGCTTCCTTACCTATGAGGAGATGAACGATCAGTTACCCGAGGAGGCCATCAGCCCGGCTCGACTCGACCGTCTACTCGCGACCCTCGATGAAATGGGAATCGACCTGTGTGATGAAGCTGACGTTCAGAAGCAGCAGGAAGAAGAGGATGAATTTGAAGAAACTGAAGAGAAGTTAGAGGTGGAAGAAGCTGACAGCGATGAGCAAATCGTAGTCGACAAAATGCTCGAAAAAGAGCTCCTCACGCCGGAAACTGCAAGAAGAATCGACGATCCTATTAGGATGTATTTGACGCAAATGGGCCAGATTCCTCTGTTAGATAGAAAAGCGGAAATCACGCTCGCTCGAAAAATCGAAATTGCCAGAATGGACTTCAGAAGAAAAATGCTGCAGTGCGATTATTGTGCACGAAATGCTCTCGATTTACTACAACAGATACACCAGGGTGCACTGTCCTTTGACAGAACAATTAGAACTTCTCCGGCTGAAAACCTTGCCAAAAACACAATAAAAAAACGGCTGCCGGCGAACTGCGAGACCGTAAGTAAACTGCTCAAAATGAACCAGGGCCTGCTTAAGAAGGCTGTCAAATCAGAGGACGGCAAGCCCGACAAGGCCGCATTGAAGCGAATACACAAAAACAGACGAAAAATCGCAACACTGCTCGAAGAGCTTAGCCTGCGAACAACCAGAATTCAACCAATGAAAAATAAACTGCACAGTATCAGCCAGAAGATGCACCAACTCGAGCAGCTTATCAAAAACGGGGCCAATCTGGATTACACCAGCGAAGATATTGAGGCAGTAAATCAGGAATTAGATGGTCTTCAGGAATTGGTCAACGAGACTCCAAAACTGCTCGATAAACGACTTCGTAAGATGGACAAAGTCTTTACCCAGTACGAGCACGCCAAAAGAATGCTCTCAAGCGCAAACCTCAGACTGGTGGTTTCAATTGCCAAGAAATATCGCAATCGCGGCCTGAGCTTTCTGGATATAATCCAGGAAGGTAATACCGGCCTGATGAGGGCGGTCGATAAATATGAGTACCGCAGGGGATATAAATTCAGTACATACGCCACGTGGTGGATTCGGCAGGCAATTACCCGTGCGATTGCCGACCATGCAAGAACGATTCGCATTCCCGTGCATATGATAGAGACGATGAGCCGGCTGCGGGCCGCCAGCAAAATTCTGCATCAGAAACACGGCAGAGAGGCCACCGTTGAAGAAATCGCCAAGGAAGCGGAGATGAGCGTAGAGGAGACACGCAGGGTACTGAAGATTTCCAGGCATCCGGTCAGTCTCGACAGGCCTATCGGCGATAG
>DATLBB010000362.1:0-8499 GCA_035527155.1 Sedimentisphaerales bacterium | reverse complement strand
GAGCGTCGGCGAGACCACGTTTCTTCTCGATGATGCGCATGTTCTCACATACCTCGTACACGACCTTCCGTGTCACCCCCACGGTACGAGTAAGAATCAACTGCATCTCGGGATTAACACCTGAATGTTCAATCCCATGAGGAATTATCTCTTATTCTTCGATTTTAAGTACTGCCGACGGACACGCCCGCTGGAGCGAGCCGCCTCGCTACGTATGTCGTGCAAGGCCTTCTGGAACATCTTGAGCTCATTCTTGGTGGCCTTATTGTTGGCATTCAATGTTTGCATCTCGTTGTCGAGGCGTGTCTTCGCATCTATCAGCTCCCGATTCGCAGCCTGCTGCTCCTCAAGCTGAAGGCACAGATGGGCCACCCGTTTATCGGCACTCGTAAGTTTCTTTCGGAGGTCTTTGGTTATCTTATCGAGCTCTGCATACAGGCGGTTCATATCTGTGATCCTGTCCTTGAGGTTCATCACCTGGGCCTCAAAGGCCACCTTCTCGCCTTCGAGTCTCTGGGCATGCGTCTTGAGAGAGGTCACCTCCTGGGCAAGCGAGTTACGCTCCCCAGTCACTTTCTCAAGCTGTGGCTGGGTATTGGCGAGCAAGTTGGCATACTTGTTTCGCTCTTCCTCAGCAAATATGACGTCCTCGCGTAACTGGTCTACCAAGGCAGCCTGTGGTTGAAGCATCTTGACCTGCTCCTCTAACTGGGCGCGGTCAGCCAACTCTTCGGACAGCTGATTCTGAGCCGCCTCAAGTTCATCTTCCATGACCTCTTTCAACTTAAATGCTGTCTCAACCTGTTCTTCAAGACCTTTGACAATAGAGATGATACTGGACCTCTCCCTGGAAACATCCGCGTAGTCATCCATTTTGTTTCTGCTGCTATCCATGACACTGCTAACTTGCATCATTATCAGCTCATCAGCTGACTCTTCAATCGACTCCAAAAGGGGTATGATTGGTAAGTCCAGGTTGACTCTTCTCTTTCTCGTACTCGGGTTTTTTCTCTGTCCACTTGTCTTTTGTTTCCGACTTTTTGGCATCAGACTATCTCCTTAATTTATTGTCAACAAGGGTTTCAAAAGGCGCCGCTGTTTATCAAAGACCATAAGTCAATGTCACAAGACGCACCTTCTATTACCCTTAATCCTAATTTCCTCGGGCCTGGTTTAGAAACTCCAAAACCGTACCCGTAACTTGTAATCGAATACTTGTACCGACACAGATATTCCATTTCCCAATTATATGGACACGACCTTAACATACTAAAAGTTCCTCCTTCCACCATTCACGCCATCGTGCAGTTACACGTTGAAGTGACTTCTCATCTTTTGGAAAGGATTGACTCATCTTCTCACCCGTGATTGCCTGCAGGGCATTCAGAATAGCCTTACTGATAGCCTTATCAGGGTCATTGAGGTGCTCAATAAGGGACCAGACCACTTGCCGAGAACCGAGATTACCCATCGCCTCGGCTGCCGCCCGACGGACCGAAGGACTGCTATCATCCAAAAGAGGCAACAGCTTTACAGCAAATTCCTCTTGACCAAGCCAGCCGATGCACGTTGCCGCTCTCCGCCGGACCTCTTCAGCCTCATCGGAAAACATAGTCAACAGTACAACAGAACCGTCTTCTTTAGCCAGATAGTACAAACCCCATACGGCAGCCAGTCGGACCGGAGCAGCAGGATCAGTCAAAGCGTGTGCAATTACAGGCAGCCCCTTCTTCATCTCCAGTTTCGTCAGGGACCTGATGCACTCCTGCCGCACCTGTGGCGAAGGTTCTCGCGTCATCTGACAGGCAAGAGTCCTGACTGACAACGGATGGCGGATGCCAGCCAATGTTTTAGCCGCATGTACGCGAATGGCGACATCCCGACTCACAATATCAGAAAGAGTCTGCGTGAAGATTATCCTCTCGGGCTCGCTTTGGAAACCACTCGATTGCACTTCATCCAGCACTACATTAGAAGATCTCGATGCATCAGAGCCTGTGATGAGCAACCATGACTCACGCCCTTTTCTCCTCTTCTTAGCCGGACGAGCAGCAGTTGCTACCGCCGAAGATTTGGCCTTGATTTTAGCTACCTGTTTTGTGTGAGCTTTTGACTGTCTCTGCGGTTCAGCCTTAAGCTTAGCTCCTGTTTTATCGCCGCTTTTTCCCTTTGCACCGGCTTCAGACCTGTGCTTTACGGTAGTTTCTTTGGCCTTAGCATCAGCTCTAACCAGCACTGAAGTTCCAAGCACCTCACCGATTTCCGAAAGTTTCGATTTGTCGCGCCTCATTGTCTTGCACTCCCTTTAATTTGACACCATAATTTGCGTTTCGATGTCCATATCAACCACCTTTGTCAAACACCCTTATATTTTGTCCTGAACGACTCCCTTTTTCTTAAAATCCTGCGCCCCCATGATATACGCTAAGGACTCAGGATAAAGAACCGCTTGAGACATTGGTCTAACAAGGCTATCGCCTTAGCGATTCTACCTTGGCAACCGGTGGCTGAGACTTTTGCGCTTAAATTTCAACGTTTGTCTTTACGCCAGCTTTGGATATCGGGCGATTTTGGGGGTGGCTTGAGTTCTTCCTTTTTTCCATCTTCTTTTTTTTCCTCATTTTCCTCATCTTTGTCTTTTTTCCTGTGTGTTGCTTTCTTCCTCAAGTCAGGCACACCCTATCGCTCATGAGAGGCGCTCAATATCCATTCCTTACTTGTTTACTACAGATATTATCGGGAGAAAGGGCCTCCCCGCTAAGACAAACAGGTATTTTGCAATTTGAACAGCAAACCGGAATGTATTACAAAATGAATTGAAGGCAAAATGATATCGGACAATGCGCCCAACATTTAAGATATCCAGCTTACATTTGCCTAAATACGTAGGGGCGGTTCGCGAACCGCCCGTACCGCTGTTATGCAAATCCTTCTCTCCTTTTTTTAAGAACAATGACTCTTTCGGTCGACAATATCTTTGGTAAATGGAATAACGAACAGATAATGGGATGAAACAAAAGAACCTACCATCCAGAGAAAGACAGAAAAAGATGAGTGTGGGCAGCCATCGTCAACGTTCAAGTACGGTTGATGCACTTTTAACGGGTGCAATAGCCAAGGTCAAGACAGAAGCCGACGCGGCGATAGCCAAGGCCAAGGCTGAAACCGACGAGGTGATAACCAAACTCAAGATTGAAACCAAAGAAAAGGCAAGGGCGCTCACGGCTCGACTGAGCTCGCCGAAGTCCGGTACCACAGCCAAAGTCAAACCTTCAAGCAAAGTTGGGGCACTTTTCTTAGAGGCAATAGCCAAACAAAAAGCAAAGTCAGAAGCTGAAATCGCCAAGGCTATAGCCAGGGTCCAGGCCGAAGCCGAAGCAAAGGCAAATACAGACACCGATACGAAAAACAGGCTTAAGACTCAAGTCAAAAAGACGCCAGCCAAACCAAAGACAAAATCAGAAGCTAAAACCACCAAGGCTACAGCCAAGGTCAAGACCATAGACAAAGAAAAGGCAAAGACATACACCAACAAGACATCCATAGTTAAACCTTCAAGCATAGTCGAGGCACTGTTCTCAAAGGCAGTAGCCAAACAAAAAGCCAAATCAGAAGCTGAAACTGCCAAGGCGATAGCCAAAGCCAAGGCCGAAGCCAAAGAAAAGGCAAAGACAAAAACCGATACGACAGACAAAGTCAAACCTTCCAGCAAAGTGGAGTCACTTTTGTTGGATGCAGTTACCAAACAAAAAGCAAAGTCAGAAGCTGAAATTGCTGAGGCCATAGCCAAGGTCAAGGCTGAAACAGAAGAGGCATTAGCCAAACAAAAAGCAAAATCAGAAGCCGAAACCGCTGAGGCCATAACCAAGGTCAAGGCTGAAACAGAAGAGGCATTAGCCAAACAAAAAGCAAAGTCAGAAGCTGAAACCGCTGAGGCCATAACCAGGGTAAAGGCTGAAACCGAAGAAAAGCCAAGGGCATACACCGATACGATAACCGAGGTCAAGACCGAAGCCGAAGAAACGACAGCCGAACAAAAGGCAAAGTCAGGGGCTGAAGCTGAAGAAGAACCAAGCGCGTACACCGATGCGACAGCCAGAGTCAAGGCTGAAGTCAAAGAGGCAAGAGCTGAACAAAAGAGAAAATCAGAAGCTGAAGCTTCCGAAGCAATAGCCAGGGTCAAGGCTGAAGCTATCGAAGCGATAGCCAAAGTTCAGGCTAAAGCCGAAGAAGAGGCAGCTGTATACACCGTTACGATAGCTAAAGTCAAATCTGGAGAAAAATCGGCGACTATGGTTGGGAGTAAAGACCAACCGATTTGCGAAACCCAAAGAATACCACAGTCGCTGACAGTACTGCCGGACGAGTACTTCCTCACAGATTCGGGAAGCCCATTGTTCGGCTTATTGCAAAATGAGAACATATCATTAAACGCAAAAGACATTATGCAAAAAGAGCTTGTTTGGGGAAGTGCTGATGATAGCGTCCGGCAAACTTTTACAAAAATGCAGCAATACAATGCAGGCTATGTGTTGGTAGGTCACGATGGAGTACTGGAAGGCATTGTATCAAAGTCTGATATAACAGGCGCGACCAGTCCCTACCTGCAACCTGCATTCGCCAGACGGCGTGAGTTTTTGGACGATGCCACACTTCAAATAAGAATCAGATGGATAATGAGCAGGCCCGTTTACATCATAAGCCCTCAGACGTCGCTTGAGGTTATAATGAAACATATGTGCCAGTTTCGCAGGCTGTGTTTGCCTGTGGTAAATCAACAGAGCAAAGTGCTGGGTTTAGTAACGCAAGCCAATATCCTCCAGGCATTACTACAACTTCAGAGCAGTCCAGGCGTCTCTGTCTCAGGCGATGTGGCACAGGTGAAACCTGCATCCGGATATCCCCCTCACGACAGTACGACTCAAGCCTCGAGAACAATGGAAACTTCTCCCGTATATTCCCAATAGTGAACCGCAGAGGTTTTTATATTCCTTTGCTGCTTAAGCTCGACCTGCCGTCTCCTTTCGTCGGAAGTCCGTCATAGCCAAAACCAAAAAGTTTAACCCTGCCGGGACATGGCTTCCCGGCAGGGTTATATCGAAATAGCACCTAAGTACAAGGAGTCAGTTTCCGATTTTTAAAGTTCCAAATGCAGCCCGGTTACTATCTGATGAGGGTAGTCAATTCTTTAAGCATGTCATTGGCAATCCTGATGGTCCTTGCGTTAGCTTGGTAACCGTTTTGAGCTTCAATCATAGAAACAAACAGGTTTGCCACATCGGCATTGGATCTCTCCAGTGACGAACCATGAATCGTGCCCGCACCACCGACCAGGCCCTGGGTACCCACCGCAATACCAGAGTTGACCGATGGAGTAAAGTAACCATTGCCTACGCTTTCCATACCTGATGGGTTACTGAATAACGCCAGTTGAACAGCAGCAAGATTCTTCTTAAGACCGTTGGTGAAAGCACCAATAATATAACCTTCATTACTGACCGAGACGGAGCTAAGGTCGCCTGTCGTATAGCCGTTTTGCTCTTTCGCTACCGCCGTAGATGCTTTTGCGAATTGCGTTAAGCCATCGAACAGGCCCTGGGTACCCATATCTACCGCAATGGTTTGTGGGTTTGCGGTATCGTGAGCAAACGTCACTGTAAACTGGGCTGTATCGCCGACATCTAAACCGGCGAAAGAACCATCACTGCCGTTAAATTTTATGTCTTTAATTCTCCGATTGTCGAAAGTCAGCTCATTGATATTACCGCTAATTGAGGTCAGGACCAAATCCCAGAGATTGCTGTTGGTACCTGTTCGCGTGAAAGCACCTGAAAGAACGTGCTCGCCGCCCTGAGAGTCGTAGACTATAATAGTAAAACTTTTGACCTGGGCGCCCCCGACAGTAGCTACTTCAAAGTACGCCGGCATTGTCAGAGTGGTGTCATCACCAGTATCCGAGTACGCCAGTTTCAGGTCGGCTTCACTGTAGCCGGCGGTGGTATCGGTTATTACTAATCTGCCGTTGACTATAGACGCCGTCGCGTTGCCGCCAAGAACACCCTGTACAGCCCGGCCTGCTGTCGTCTCCGCAACAGTTCCCGTGCCGGTCAGTCCTGTGTCATCTATCGTTATGAGGTTAACATCCTGGCCAGCTAAAGTTCCCTCAAACGTAATGGTAACAGCAGCTGTATTACACGGACCACCGACACAACTTACATTACCAGACCCAATGGTTGATAAAGCTTCCAGGGCAGTTTCAACCTCGGCAGCGGTGGCATCATAGTCAATGGCCGCGGTCGTTTGCCCTCCATAGGTAAGCGTAAATGTTTCACCGGCGCCGCAGCCACTAATCGTAAGTGTCTGAATTTCATCTACCGCTGTGGTACCTTCATCGGTGTTCAAGTGCGTCAGCAGGTCATTTATTGTGGTGGTTGCATCAACATCGAACGTCAAATCAGTAGTCGGACTGGCGCCTAAAGCAATACCATCCGGCTTATAACCGGAGATTGTAATCGTGCCGTTCCCGCTAAACGTTCCGCTGAATTGGTCAAGCTGGGAGAATAGTGTGCTTCCGGTAGCGTTGGCACCACTGCTGGTATAAATTATATCCGATCTCAGCTTGTTTATTTGTGTTGTCTCATGCACTGCATCGGCACTCAGGTTGCCTGATACCTTTATTTCGGACGTACCACTTGCCTGCATTGCCACATCGAAAGGAACCTTAATATTGCTGTTACCGGGTGTCTGAAAATTGTCACTTTCGCCCACCGTACCTGTACGCTGAACAAGATAGCCCGTAGAAGGGTCGACTAAATTCGAGCTTGAGTCAACGGCGAACGCACCCGCACGGGTGTAAACGTTTTGTAAGCCGTCACTCAGCACAAAATAGCCTTCTCCTTCTACCGCCAAATCCAGTGGACTATTCGTGTGTACGAGATTACCCTGAGACGTATCCGGGGTTATACCGGCTACCTGGACACCGCTGCCTATCTGCTGAGGGTTGACACCGCCGATCGTACTGGTTGGTTGCGACGCTCTCTTGAGTATTTGGGACAACAGCTCCGAGAAAATAACGTTGCTGCTCTTAAAACCGATAGTATTGATATTGGCCAGATTATTTCCAGCCACATCGAGCATTCTTTGATGGGCTTGTAAGCCCGTAACTCCTGCCATCAATGCGAAACTCATGTTTATTTCTCCTTATCTTTATCCACTACATTTTTACAAAGACCTTTTTATACCGTTCAGAGGAAAAGCAATTAGTGTGCCACATAAAAATTGTTTTTGGTTTTTCCGGCATGTAACCCCCTGCTGCCAAAGCTTTTAAGAAACTTGAAAAGAAATTTCCAACGGCCCTTTCCTCTCCGTTCCAGCTCCGCCGGTAAGGACAAATCTTCCCGAATGCCGGAAAATTTTGCCGCCGTCAACACTCAGCACAGCCTTAATCGGCAATCAGCACGCCAAATTAAGAAGCTCCAACAAAATGAATTTAATTGCTTCCAGCATATTGCGGGTCTTCTCAAACAAAGTCGTGTACGTTCCCCGGACATTCGGCTGACACGTTTTTGTAATCCTGCCCCCCAAACGCAAAAAGTCGCGTTTGGGAACGCCTTGACATGCACACTGGATTCATATAAACTTCTCACACTATCCTAATGCAAAGGGTGTCATTAGAAAAATCTAAACCGTATTACTGAAAGGAAAAGCCATGGTCACAAGAATTATGTTCGTGAAACTGTCGTGCCTGGTATTTGCCATCCTGTTTTCAGGCTGTGAACCAACGCAGCGGCCGGTGGACATCGTCACGGAACCGTACATGCTTGATACCGGGCTGCTTTCCCGGTCGATTTCTTTCGAGAACCCAACCGGTTCGCCGGGGGAAGGCGGCAAAACAGCCAGCAAACTGGGTATGGGAAGAAAAGGTAAACCCGCGATAACATTGAAAGCCGGCCAGACTGTACAGCTTTGCGACATCAAGGGCGCAGGAACCATTCGACATATCTGGATGACCACCAGTAATAATCCGGCCAATCTGCGAAGTCTTGTATTCCGCGCCTGGTGGGATGGCCAGGAACATCCCAGTATTGAATGTCCTATTGGGGACCTCATGGGCTTTGCACATGGCAAGGTGATGCCGTATGATTCGGCCGTACACTCGCTGGGTAAAAACGCGGGCATGAATATTTGGCTGCCGATGCCGTTTGTTAAGCGGGCAAAGATAACGCTGTCAAATGAAGGCAAGGAAAATGTGCCGTTGTTTTACCAGATTGACTACACGACGAGTGATAAGCATCCGGGCGATGTCGGCCGACTGCACGTGCTGTTTAGAAGAGAGAATCCAACGACTATGAAGAAGGACTTCGTGATGCTGCCGCAGCGAAAGAACAAGGGCCGCTTCATAGGAGCGATCATCGGTATACGGAATATGCACCCCGGCCAGTGGTGGGGCGAAGGCGAAATCAAGATTTATATGGACGGCGACAAGGACTTCCCTACCAT
>DATLBB010000361.1:0-11223 GCA_035527155.1 Sedimentisphaerales bacterium | reverse complement strand
TCGCGCCTTTTTGCCTATTTTAACGCCCCATTAGAAAACAGAAGGCATGTTTCTAACGGGGTAAACAGATACACGATTCCATAGGCACAAGTTTAATGGATAAAAAGCGTAATAATTCTGTTTTTCTTAGCAAAAATGACCAAAAAAGTGTTTTATTAGTTAAGAAAAGGCCCAAAATGCACAAAAGGGACAAAAAAATGACGAAAAAAGTGCTTTATAAGAACATAAATAGCGCCTTCTTACAGGCGGCGGAAGACAGAGGGCAGAAGCCGCAGAGAGCTTGTAGCCACTAAGGCACCAAGAAACGAAGTTTTTTTTGTACGGAGATAGAAGTATATAAGTATATGCATATATACTAATGTAGTGCTTTAAGGGTCATGGTTTTTTGCCACTAAGGCACAAAGACAAGAAGAAAATTTAATCGCGGATTGCGCGAATTTACGCGGATTCTTTAGGCCAGCTTGATGTTCCGTCTAAGCCGGACCCCATTTGGGAAGCTGGCGAAAAAGGTGTTTTATTAGTCAAGAAAAAACCAAAAATGCACAAAAGGAACAAAAAAATAACCAAAAATGAACTTTTTTTGGCCGCAACGTATTCCTTTTACTTTCTAACTGGGCCTATATATGCTAAAAGCCATCGGCTGAACACTCAGCGCTACTCTCCGTCATTACCAACATCCCATTTCTTGATTTTGGCCCAGAAAGCTTTATTATTTTTGTTCGTTTTTGCAGGCTTTAGATTTACGAGCCCACCGTTTATTACGATTTTAATATTCTGGTCAGGCTCCGTTTCAAATCTAGCGAAAATATCATCATATTGTTTGCTATAATTCTCATAGGTTGGGTTTACTTTAATTAGTGATAGAATGCCTAATTTTACACTATCCAAACTTGTTCCCCGGACTATAAGTTTGTCAGAAATAAAGTCGATATAATCCCCTTGTCTAGGTGTGTCAGCTAAATCGTTCCAAACGAGAAAAATACTTTCTACTGAATGAACTTGGCCCGCATTGGCTGGTTCCAGGTTACGCAACCACTCAATTACTTCGGTGGCAATATCTCGTTTATTTGGACCAGACAGAAAAGAAGAAGCACCTTCTAAAGCATGGTAACCAACCTTTTGGTTTTGCGGGTCTGTAGTTTTAAGGAGAGGCTTGATCTGTGATACAAGAGTGTTTATATGATCAACACTATTTCCACATTTCATTTTGTTAATCGCAGTATATATTGATCTTTTTTCCTGAACAGTGATACTATGAACTCTTTCTAATAAGGCTTCTACAACCTTTTTGTTATCATCAGTGCTATGTCCTAAATCCTCTAGTTTTTGTAAAGCGCGATTGTGATCTGATTGTATTAGAGCTACTAACCATTCCGGTCTCACCTTTTTTGGTGCTATTGGGTACAGAAATTCAAAAATTGGTTGGTTACTTACAGCTCTTTGTTGAAAAACACTTGGATATAGGCCAATTAGTTTTGATTTTTTATTTCTGGGCAACCTCTTGTTCCCGAAAACAAATTTGATGCTTTCAAGGTTTGCGGTTGAAAAGAAATTTTGTATAAATTGTTCGAGCTTCGTTTTACGATTTGTGACATCTATCAAGTCAATTGCTAAAAGTAAAGAGAAGACAAATATTTTGCGAACGTTCCAATTTGGTAAAGCATTGGCCCCATCATAAAGCTTATTCGCAAAGGTATTCAAATTTTCTTTTGAGGATTCACTTTTAATCTCATTAACTAAATCACTTAAAACATCCTCAATTTGATTCAGCAGATTACGCTTACGACCGATTTCATCCTGAACTTCTTCCAAAGGAAGCTTATTTTCAGCTTCAAGAAGCTCCTCCAGTTTGGTAATTATGCTCTCAGCTGCTTTAGATTTAATGATTGGTCTGAATTTTAAAAGAAGTGTTATTTTTTCATTAATAGAATCTTTATCTTTAACATCTTCCTCTGAAAAATTAGAAACGAATTTAGAAATTGCCTCCTCCGAAATGAAGTCCTTTTGATTTTCTACGTTATCCTCGAATAAAGAAAGAACCTCAATATCATTAAAATATGCATTTTCGATATCTACTTTTATTTTTTCTTTTTGATTATTATTGAGCCAAATCTTATTTTTTATAAATTCTTCAAGCAAATTATAAGCGTAATCCCTTCCTATTCTAGATGTTTTTGTTTCTGCATCTAATCCGATTAATGTTTTGTCGTTTGAATGTATAGGCAACGAGATATAATTAACATATTGAGCTATTATTCCATCCCTATCACTTTCCTTGCAAAGATTGAGTATCTCAATAAATACTAATGATAGATTAAATTTATAAAGATCATCTTTCAGATGGTCTTCATCATTTAACCAATGACCTATCCTCTTATAAAATGTTTTACTCAATTCGAACTTAAGTTCATTTGAGACATCAAGAGCACAATTAACTATATTAATTAAAATCTGTGGTCTTTTCTCATTTCTACGAATTAATATTAGAAGGAATTTGTTCAAGATAATGATATTTTGAGGCTGTTCTTTTATTTTTGTTAGTTTTTCTTTTACTAATTCCGGATTATTATCAACGAGTCCTTCTTCTATCTCTCTTATATCAGGCATTGCTAATTCATCTCTTGAATGTTTGAGATAAATGAATGGTCTAACATCGTCAACTACAATTTCCTTTGTTGCCCTTAGGAAATCGTCGTTCTCAACTTTGTCAAATAAGAGTCTTCCTTCGGATCTTGTCAAATATTCTCGATTGATTTTGTTATACGTCTCTGGGAATTTTTGCTGAATTATCAGAAACTTAGCAAGAAAGGCTATATTATTTGTTATCGTACCTATAGGTACAATGAGTTGTTTTTCACCACTTTCTCTATTGTGAGCCATGAGAAAATGTGCAATCAAAATATTTATAAACTGTTTAATCTGACGTGGATTATCACGGAAAGCCGTAGTAATCACATATCCAACGTCCGGATCGTCGAACTTCGGTATTCCAGTTTGTTTAAGCAATTCCTCTGTATAATCTTGAAGTTCTCTATCAATAAAATCAGGCAGACGTATGAATGCATTGAAGAATTTACGGAGAAACTCATCAGAACTAAAAGCCTTTTGGTCTTTGCTGTAGACTGATTCTATATGTTTCTTTATAGCTCCATCGTCACATGTTATAAGAAAAATACATTTATTGTTTTTCTCTGTATCGGAATCTTTTGCCAGAAAAGTCTTAATTGTGGAAAGTAGCTCAACAGCCTTGGTATGAGTGCAACGATCTAAGTTATCTATGGAAATAAGCAATCTCTGAGCCTTACTTTTACTAATAATATCAAAAAACTGTTTTTCAAACTCATGTGGATCTTCAAAACGATCTTTGCTTCTAGTAAGATCCTCTGTGACAATAATGCGATTGAATAACCAGATTAGAAGAACGGTTACCAATGAGCCGCTAGTAATTATTGAATAATATTGCCTTAATATAGCCTTGTCATTCCAAAATAATAAACCAATAAAAACCATTAAAAGAACAAGGCTTATAAACACGCAGACAGTAACCTTATCAATTTTTTCGGATTTCTTCGTTACACTAATTGAAGCATCTATCCTATCGCTTAATTTGAACTTTCTAAGCAATCCCTGACACTGAAGTTGTTCAACAAATTCTTTCAAAAAGGTCCGCCTGAGAGCATCTCCTTTGTGTTTCCAAACATCAAAGGTTACAACTGGTATTTTATGAACAGCAGTAAGTATGTCCTTCAATATATTTAGAATTGAAGTTTTGCCAGTACCCCACTTTCCAAATAGTCCGATGGTAAAAGGTACAGGACATGTCAATACTATCTGCTTAAGGTTTTCCGCTATACCCGAATGGCCAAATCGGTCGTTTTGCTCATAATCTGCTGTTAGTGGCTTATCAGATAAGAATTTAACTTGATGAATCAAATCATTCACATGTGTCTTGTCTGCTGTCTTAGTTCCTTTTATTTTTGCCATTATCTACTCTCGATACCCGTTCATTTTTCCTATCTCAGCCCAGTTAGAAAGTTGACAAACGCCTTCGGACGTTTACTTCTAACGGGCTAAATATTTCGGCCCAGTTAGAAGGCCAACCTCCGACAGTGCCGGCGGCTAACAACCCCGCCCACAGGTGGCGGGGCTAAGTACATTTTTAAGATATTCCGCAGTTGTCAATCAAGCCATTAGTTACAGAGGATAGCATAAAAGGATTGAAAAGGGAAGAAATAATATTAAAAATCAAAATGCAAAAATGGATTGAGTAAATGCGTAAATGGGTGAATGAGTGAATGCGAGGAGGTAATTTTGCATTATTGGCCAGATTTCTCCACTCCACAATGCTTCGCATTGCTCCGGTCGAAATGACAAGGATTGAGATTGCCGCGTCGCTTCGCTCCTCGCAATGACATTTTTTTTGGATTCGGTTAAAAAAGGCGTCTGGATCCCTGGAATTGGAGGATTTGAACAGGAGAACAGTTGAGCAGTAGAGCAGGAAATGCAGGGATTCGGGAGAAGTGAGAAGGGAAAAGTGAGAAGGGAGAAAATATCGTTTAGCGTACGGCGTACAGCGTGGAGTCTGGGTCCCCGGTATTTTTTGCCAATTTATTCTACCGGCGATAAAATGTCAACGTTCTTGTATAGTTCGAGCCCTGCGGATAGCCCGTGCAGTGCAATTATTAGTCAGCAGTTAAGCCTTTGTTCTTTAACAAGTTAATATTGAATATTTTGTTGGTGATATCCATAATTTCTGTTTCATAGTCTGCAAAGGGTAATGATTCAGGGGACATATTGCAAATATTTTCGCCAAGAAAGAATATATGTTCTTATAAGGCAGACAGTTACAGTGAGGTAATATTTACACGCCACGAGGTATGCCGTGAAGATGTAGTGAGTTGTCGTTACCGCGCTCTCTAACTTCCGCGTACGAGTTTCTGTATCCTACACGGATGTAACCTGTATGGTGTTTCAATCTACCAGGATATACATAATCAATCGCTCGTTGTTAATCAAGGCAGCCGGTATCCAGCCAGTAGTCGGCAAGAAGAGCCAAATCCAAAATGTTGACTATGCCGTCTCCACTGGGTTCCGGAGCAATGTCAGCAGATGGAGTGCCCGGAGCTTGCAGCCATTGCGAGGCCAAGATAGTAAAGTCGCCAAAGTTTACGCTGCCCATCCCGTCCAGGTTTGCCCCGCCACATTTTGCCGGCATGGCACCCACCCATGCAATAGACAAAGGCATGCCCAAATCAGAGGTACTTGTTAAATCTGTAGCCTGAACCGGCCCACTGCTGTCATAAGGAACGGCGGCGAGATATGGAAAGTAGAACTGTGTGATTGTGAGCGGTAAGACGGCTATATAGTTTGGCATTTGATAACCGGTGACCCAGAGAGTACCGGTGAACGGGTCCTCTGTAATATCGGTTATGTGGCCCATTTTATTGATGGTAATGGTTCGCATAAGCGTAAGGTCGGCAGCAGATAAAACGTACAATGAAGCAGACGTGGCATCCGGATCAGTCTTTGAAGATGCTACGTAGAGCCGGGAATCATCATAACCGGAGCAGAAAAGTCCAACCGGTCCATAGATGCCGAGACTTTGAAGTTCACATTTGTTAACATCTCCGTCGCTGTGATAGACCCATAAGATGTCACTGCTATTTGCATAGCCCTTATTGATAACATAGACATTGCCGTTGTCATCCACTTCGATTTCACGCAGGTTATTGCGGTCCTGGTTGCTATGTGGCGGAGGTTCATCATCATAGATTTTGACAACATTGTAAGGTGGCGTCTGACCTGGTACCAACACAAGCTTGGCAGAAGCTACATACGGGTCGCCACTACCAGGGGCAACTACTACCGGTGTAACATAAACATCGCCCTGAGAATCAAAGGCAACGTCAAAGAAAGGCCGTCCCCAGGTGTTCTCACCCTGGTCTTGGAAACCTACATAAACAGAGGCAGGCAAACCGTATCGCGGCTCACTACTAACGGAATAACCGTGTCCTCGTGGTATGACTGAAAGAAGGCCGGAAAATCGGACTAAACCTTCTTCTATGTTTATCTGATAGAGCAGGTCGTTATGGTCTCGAACAAGTCTGCCGTTTATTCGGTCATTGGGCATGGCGTAAGGCCCACCGACGAGATTGTAGTTTTCATCAAAGTCGTAAAGCCGGTCGCTCATGAAATCCTGACTGGCATAGTTAAACCTTTTACCGGCAATAAGAAGTGAGCCTGCAAAACCGGTAGATCCACCAGCACTCTGAGGTTCGGAAGAAGCTGATATTGTATCAAGCATAAAAGGTGTATCCGGGGGGGATTCACATGGCGTAAGGCAAACTTTGAAACACAAATTGCCTACTCCTTCTTCTGAAACCAGCCATTCTCCCCATTCCCATCCCGCCATGTCTGTCGTACCCACAAAACCGTCAACTCCGAAATCGAGGCAGTGTAGTGGCGTGCCGGAGCTCACTTCTCCACTTTCACCTACTATCGTCAGGTAATCTCTTGGAGATACCATAAGGTCTCCCGTCACATCGCCGCAGTATATGCACGAAACAGAGGGGTCCCAATTATTGATGAGTATCCACGTTCCCTCGGGTCCGACCAGCTCCAGCTCCATCCGGACACCTCGGGTGAAATCCAGATCGCTGGTGGAGATAATCTCTTCAAAGAGGCCAAAGTGCTCGGCGCCTTCTGAGCCGTACTGGCCCGCCGGGGGCATATACAGGCGGGCCACTTCCACGTAGTGCTCTATGCGGTTCGGGTCGTCATGTTCCAGAAACTGTGGTACATTAGATAAATAAATCACCATTTCAGCCATTTCCACACTTGGGCCGGAAGTGCCGAATAAATACTCGAACCAGATCAGAAATTCGTCTTCGTTAGCTGTGGCGAACAGCCCTTTCGCACGTGCGTTGACAACCTGACCTGTGCTCTCATCCAGCAGGTTGCGCATTCGCATCATACCGTTGGGATCTGGAGCGCTGCCAACAACTCGTTCGATGTGAATCCTGTTATTGCATGGATCTGCGGCATCTTTGTAGTTATTGTCTTTTACGCGGATTATATATTCAATCTCGTCATCAAAAGTTATGTTGATCAGCGAGAAACCCAACAGCGGCTCGTTCCTGATAACAGCGTTGGGTTCGATAATCAAACTCTCGTAATAGACACGATTGTAGCTGGTATTGAAAACAGAGTTCTCACGGAGAATAAGCTCCTTGACATAAAGAACTTCATCCTCTCCCACAAAGTCGTAGGGTGGCTGAAAATTGATTCGGTTGGTCACATTTACTTTCGCACCTGCGGTAACCTCGAACCGCTCGGCGGTCCACGTGGTCAAAGCACAGGGCGGGATGGTCCCCGGCGCCACCTGGCATAAGAATTCGTTAGGTTCACACGAATGGGGAACGAGGTCGTCCAGTCCGCGAGCCTCAAACAGCCCGCCCCAGGCTTGGTCTACACCTTCAGTAATGGTGATAAACAACTTGTTATTCTCGTACTGTCCGGCGTAGGTTGCTGGGACCATGTTCATATAACGGTCACCATCCGAGTGGAAATCGCAATAGGTGACATCGACGTTAGACTCGATAAAGAACTGCCCATAAGGGGCTATAGACTTGACGGTGATGTCGCAGTATGAAATATCCGAGTTGTCTTCGATACTGGCGACGATGACGTTGATATTCGCATTACGAATCTGAACGTTATCAGTTACCTGTAACTGACCATCGCAGTCTATAACACCGTTGGCATTAGGTTCATCAGGATTGTAGAGGTCGATAACCGCATCACCGCCGACAATCAGTTCGGTATGAATGTTGACCATTATAGCGCCCGGGCCGGACAAGTTACAGAAGATGTGGGAGTCGTGCATGTTAATTACGGTGTTAGGCTCCAACTGCAGGGTGCCGTCACCGGTAAGATTGTTGGAGGTGATTTGAGTATTGCCGATAATCCAGGCACCGTCACCCTGGGTCCAAATGCCATCGGGCTTATTGTCACTGATTACACAGTTGGCAATCTGAGGACCCGAGTTCACACATCTAATGGCCCCGCCAACATCAGCCTGGCCTTTGGTAATGGTAAAGCCCGCCACTATTGTCTCTTGTGTTTCTCCCGAATGAAAATCGAAACCACGCCCTGAGCCCTGGCAGTCGATAATACAGTTAGCCGCCCCGTTCACGCTGCGCAGAGTGATTGCCTTGCCGTAGAGGTCAATATCGCGATTACCGAGGCCTGTATAAGTTCCATCGAGGACATTTATTGTAGCTCCGTCCATGGCAGCATCTACAGCTTCCTGAATTGAGTCAAATGGATGCTGTTGGCTGCCGTTTTCGAGCGGGTCGCTAATGTCAGGGTTACCCGGCCCCGGGTCGCCGGGCGCATCATCGTCGACATAATAAACAAGTATACACACCTCGTCGCTGCCGATGTCCGCGTATTGGCCCGCCACTCGCGGCTCGCCATCGACGTCTGTCTGTCCCGTATAATCGGCATCCGGATCACCCACATCAACGCACGGCGAACCGCCCTGGATATGGTAATTATCCGGGTTGAACATTGGATTATCAGCAATGTTGCCGAGGCCCCAGGCGATTGGGCCACTTCCACTGTTATATATTGCCGGCAGAGAGCCCTGTAGACAACAGTAACTGATAGTTAGAGAACCGCCTGAATGTAGTGAGAGCTGCGCACCGCTCGGGGCGGTATTGTCCCAGAGAATGCAATTAGTTACCGCTGAGCTGCTTGCATCATTGCTTATCCCGCCGCCGTAGCTGCCCGCGGAGTTACCGGTGAGGGTACAATTGACAAGCGTCTCACTGCTGGCAGAGCAATTGTGTATCCCACCGCCGTAGATATCTGCCGAGTTATCGATAAATGTGCAATTGATAATCATTGGGTCGCTGTTTTGGTTGAATATCCCGCCACCCGCGTTGCCCGCAGAGTTGCCGCTGAACATGCAATTGGCCACTGTAAGGTTGCTTTGCTTGTTGGCTATCGCGGCGCCTCTCTTTTTGGTGTAGTTTGCTGTGAAAGTACAGTGAGTAATCATCGAGCTGCTCTGATAGCTGTACATTCCGCCGCCGTCGCCGTCTATTCCGCTGCCGTCGGCATTTCCCGCTGTGATGACAAAGCCATCCAGAACAGCCGTGTCATCGGTACCCGAAGCCCTGACAACGTGGTAGCTGTTTTCAGCGTTGTTGTTGAAGCCAACATCATCTCCATTCAGGTCGCCGCTGAGTATCGTTTGGCAGGCATTTGGATTTCTATCATCCCACAAGCCCCCTCCGCTGGGAAATCCGCCGTAGATTCCCACGCCGGTCTTTAATTGGAATGTGGCGGCTCGGTCACCGCTGCCCCCAGGATTGGCCAGGCTACTGTCAGGGATGTATGTACCCTCCGCCACCCAGACTTCGTCACCGCTTGCGGCGGCAGACAGAGCATCCTGAAGGTATTTGTAAGCGTTGGCCCAGCTTGAACCATCACCGTTCCTGGTGGCGTCAACGTAAATGGTTGCTCCGGCGGCAATCGCAGGAGTACCCATCATAAGGCACAATACTGAAATTACGAGCCACGTTCTCGGATTCGCTCGCTTACCCATTATCAATCTCCTTTTTCAGCCATGTTTTACCTGACATAAAGAATAACCGCGTTTTGTGCGGGAAAAACTATCACCACGATTTCTCTTAAAAAAGCTTCTTTAAATGCCCCTGGGCCTTGATAATAAGCGGATAGACCCGGCCTTGTCCTTCACATACTATTATCCAGTCATTACTGTCGGGGCCACCAATAGTGGTACAGCCATTCATGCGTTCCAAAACGTCATTTTGCAGCTTACCCTCGGCAGTTACATAGTTTTCCTGGTCGATTATCCCTAAGACTGCATTTATCTTGTTGATGAGGGAATCACTTGTTTCATTTCCATTCTTCAACATTCCCTGGTCAAGGTTAGCAATCACATCTATGCTCTCTAAAAGTGCCTTGACGGCTTCATCCTTATGGCTGATGGCCGTGATAGTCACGATAGCAGCATCGCTGTCCACAAAGCCGTCATTTACCACAAGGCTGACTACATAATCGCCCGGCTCGTCGGCCACAAAACTCGGCTGGACCGATGTCGGGTCGCTAAACACAGCCACACTTCCTGCAGGCCTGGACACAAAACTCCAGCTATAGGTAAGCACGTCGCCATTGGTATCTGTGCTTGCACTCCCATCAAGAGATACCGTATCTCCTGCCAGGACAGACTGGTCTAAACCGGCATCAGCCATGGGCTGTATATTATCGAAACTAACCGTCACAATGTCCGGGTCACTTGCAGCTCCAAACTCATCGGTCACTACAAGTGTTATCACGAAGTCCGCGTGAACATCAGCTATAAAAGTAGGCGTCGGCGAACTTGTATCGGATAACACCGCCGAGCTTCCAGCGGGCTTCTGTGTTATTGTCCATAAGTATGTTATCCCGTCGCCTTCGGGATCGGAGCTGCTGGTTCCGTCAAGCCCGATCGTAGTACCGATTTGGATTATGACCTGGTCCGGCCCGGCCTCAGCAACGGCAGCTGTATTGAATGTGCCTATAACGACCTGATCTGCTGTGCTCTGTGCGCCCAGGCTGTCGGTTACAACCAGTTCGATGACGTAGTCGCCAAGCTTATCAACGGTAAAGGATGGGCTGACGGTATTAGCATCCAACAGCACCGCAATGCTGCCTTCAGGCTTTGATGTGAACTGCCAAGAGTATGCCAACGGGTAGTCTTCCTCCGCATCCGAGCTTCCGCTGCCATCCAGTGTAACTGTGTCTCTGGGATGTACTGTCTGGCCTTGACCAGCCTCAGCAACGGGAGCCGTGTTGAATGTACCTATAACGACTTGGTCTGCTGCGCTCTGTTCCCCCAGACTGTCGGTTACAACCAGCTCGATAACGTAGTCACCAAGCATATCGACTGTAAACGATGGGCTCACAGTATTGGCATCTGACAGCACTACTGCGCTGCCTTCAGGCTTTGAAGTGAACTGCCAGGAGTATGCCAACGGGTAGTCTTCCTCCGGGTCTGAGCTGCCGCTGCCGTCCAGTGTAACTGTGTCTCTGGGATGTACTGTCTGGTCCGACCCGGCTTCAGCGACAGGAACTGTGTTGAACGTACCTATCACAACCTCATCTGCTATACTCTGCGCATCGAGGCAGTCGGTTACAACAAGTTCGATAACG
>DATLBB010000360.1:0-8190 GCA_035527155.1 Sedimentisphaerales bacterium | reverse complement strand
AACGGCGCCTGCTGATTCTGACTGGATTATTTCAGGAAATGACATGTATGCAGGAGTAACTAATGTTGGCATTGGGACATCGAACCCGAGGTGGAAATTTCATCAAGTGGGCAGTGAGCATGTGGTGGAGGATGCAGACATAGTGCTGCGACGAGATGGTATGCATCGTTGGAGAATTATGGAAGGTGAAAGTACTGGTATGTCGTTCCAGCAAGTATATAACGACAGTGATTCGACAAATAACGAGGTTTACATGGAAATCTCAGACAGCGGAAATATCGGCATCGGTACAACGAGTCCGGAAGGAATGCTGCACATAAAGGCCGACAAACCGCAGCTAAGACTTGAGGAATCGGACGCAAACGATAAGCAGTGGCACATTGAAGCATACAATTCGGGATTTGGCATCTTTGAAACAGACGAAGATGACCGGCTGTACATTGAAACGGGCGGCAATGTCGGCATCGGCAGCTCATCTCCAGACGCCAAACTTAATATCTTGAACAATAGCTCAGACGATTCGTTTAGGGTGGATGACCGTAGTGGGGACGATACGCCGTTTGTTATAAATTCGGGCGGCTACGTCGGTATCGGGACGTCGTCACCTGACTATCCATTGCATGTTTTGGGAAGTAAAACCGGCTATTTAGCTTATTTCAATAACGAACTCGACGACAGCAGCGCAACAAACGGAATATATGTTCGAGCTGATTCTTACGATTCTTCAGGAGGTCAGGATGCAACAGGTGCTTATATTATTGGCCGTGCAGGTAGCGGAGGCGCGGCTAACGCGGCTAAGGCTTGCTCGGCCCATGCATATGCCTTTGGTACATCAGATGCATACGCCATCTACGCGAGCGCCATCGGTGGTACGACATCGGGGGATGAGTGGGCCTTTTATGGACTTGGTGACGCTTATTTCTCGGGCAAAGTAGGAATCGGTACGGCAAGTATCTGGGCACAACTCGACGTGAGAGAAGATGAAGTAAGAATTTGGAGTGGGTCTGGGAGTGACGGGCACGCAAATGGTGAGGGTAGCCTGTATGTGGAGAACATCCTCGAAGTAGATGGCGATGTGTATGTGGACGACGTGTACAATACCGGGATATCAACTGGTAAATATGTGTATATGTCCAGCGACGGCCGTTTAGGTTATTACTCTTCCTCAAAGAGATATAAGGAAAACATCGCGCCTCTGAAAGATGATTTTTCCAAAATACTTCAGGCCGAGCCAGTAACATTCACGTCGAAGGAATCTAAAGAACGAGGGCTCGGGCTCATAGCAGAAGATATGGACAGCCTCGGGCTGTCGAGCCTTGTGATTTATGACGCTGAAGGAAGGGCAGATAGTGTGCGGTACGAGTGGATTTGCCTTTACCTTTTGGAGGTGTTGAAAGGCCAGGTCGAGACAACAAAACAGTTAAAGGTGGAGAATGAATCATTGAAAAGACAGTTGAAGGCGCAAAATAAATGGTTGAAACAAAGAGTTGAGGTTTTAGAAAGAACAATGCAACAACTGGCAAAAGGGAAGGAGTTTAAGCTATGAGAGAAATTGGTTTCGATAAGACGATTTGGAAAAACATGGGTCCGGTAGTCCTGCTGATGTGTCTGATGTCGCTTTCGTCTGGATTGGCCAACTATGAGTTGAGCTGGAGTACGATTGACGGTGGTGGGGGGCGGAGCAGTGGCGGGCCGTATGTGCTAACGGGTACGATAGGTCAGCCGGATGCGGCTTGGAGCAGCGGCGGCAATTATGAGCTGCTCGGTGGCTTCTGGCCGGGCGGGCCCTTGTGTATAGTTTCTTTTGATGACTTTGCAAGATTCGCTCAGTTGTGGCGTGATACCGGAATTGGTCTGCCAGCAGACCTAGACGGCAGTGGAGAAGTAGACTTTGCCGACTTAAAAGACTTTGCAGATTTGTGGCTGAAGTGTTGTCCAATTGGCTGGCCGTTAAAGTAAAAGTAGCATATAGCGGATCATATACGACGGACGATGGAGGAGAGAAATAATGGTGGGGCGAGCCCCACCCTACCAACTTACGTTCCACTTTTCATTGGCTTAGTACTCTTGGCTCTTGCGATAGAGGTGACCGCCTTGCCCCCGGCATCAAATAGAAAACAAAGCCACGCTGAGTTCTTCCTCGATGTGTGATTCGAACCCGATAGCTATGGGGCCGGTTTAGTGCGAAAAGATGCTGCATAATATCGATATTATTTGGTCCCTACAAAATGATGATATGCAGTCTTAAGTTTTTGCTTATCAGCTATCTGGTCGCGATGTACATGACAGTATATTTCATGGTTATAGATACTCAAGATATGTTTGCAGCCCGGAAACATACATTTCCTGTCATTAGCCGAGGTCTTTAGTTTTTTTTTCATAGTTCCTCCTGTAAATAGAGTGCCAAACAAAAAAAGCTGCAAAGGTTAGTTATCTTCCTTTGCAACTTAAAGAGTTTCTAATCTTTTGCGTTTTTATCATTTTACCACATTATTGAGCTTTGTCAAACAATCTTTTAATAAATAAGTGACCGACCCTCACAGCGCAGCTTCTCGTTTATCGTCCGCCGGCACGGCGGACTTCCGCCTCGCTTAACCCCTTGCATCGCAAGGTGTTACTCCCACGCGAGGTTCGCTTCTTCCTTCTTACTTCGAGAGAGTTAATATCTCAATCCGAAAGCCCACCGGTTTATCCGGTGGGTTTATTTCTTTGACTTCGGGGGTTACTCGCTTTGTCTAATTCCCTAATTCTCTAATTCACTCATTCTAACTTGACCTTCGCTCATCTTTAAGATACTTTATCCTCCAAAATCGAAAAGCCAAAAAAAGGAGACTTAATATGCTTTTAATGAGCGCTATGGTTTGGATAGTTATTGCTGTGGTTTTTGTCATTTTAGCTGTGTTTATTGGAATGAAAATAAAAGATAGATATTATTAGAAAGGTGGTGGGTTTCACAGGGTTTTTAGCTTGAGAGTTTAAGGTAGGCCGCCTGCTTGTTCGCACTTGACAGGCAGGAGGTCCTGGTAAATTGAGATATTTTGTTGGAGATAAAAAATGCCGAGATTTGAGGAGCTTCGCCAGATCTTGGGACAAATCCTGCAGGAAAGCCCGAATTGCTATTGGCTTTATGACCAGATTCTAAATCGGTTAAGAGAAGTGTGCCCGGATATTTTAGAAGGCCTGGAAGAAAGAGGCGGCAAGAGTTACGGCCAGGGCGGCGGAGAATATTACGGGCCAGATAGCGCAATAGCGCACTGCCTCCGGGACTGGCCTGAGTGCGTGGACGTGCAGTACCTTTCAGGTCGAGACCTTCAAATTGCTGACATAAAAGCGGACAATGACGCTATGGTTATTTACCGATGGATTGGTTAAACGTAAAGTTGATTGAAAACTTAAAGTCAATCGCTAATTGCGGATTCCGCTTCGGCCAACCCCTTTGCCTGCTACGGGGAGTCAGGAAAGGTGTGTTTATAATCCTAACTAGAAGATATGGTCATGGGCCATACTTTTTAAGTTTTGGCGGAACTGTAAAAGGATAATCCACGCTAAGATTTCATTTTTGAATCTACGAGCAGCCCATCGAGTTGCCACAGTTAAAGCATTTATAGCAGGTGCCGTTGCGGACCGTAAGCGAGCCGCAAACATCGCAGGCCGGGGCATCGCTACTGAAATGCGCGAATTGGGCGTTGAATTGCTCCAAAACCTTCGCTTCAGACTGCAATTGCCCAGATGCCTCAGTAACGCCTGAGCCCACCAATGCCCCGATTAGATTCGCAGGGCCGGTAAATCTGTCTGCCAAGGCCGGAGAGGGCTGCTTAGTTACCTGCTCCGAGGCTGAAAAATCCTGTTTTTCACGAACAGCCGTTCCCGCTTTAATTTTTGCCCCGGCCTTTGTTTCGGCAATCTTCTGCGCCAGGTCTTTGGTCTTTTCAACCAATTGTCTGGCTGTTGTCGTATTTTTGCTTTGCACTGGAGCCGGCACCGCCGTTCTGTTCGGCGTATTCTTTTCTTCATAGCCGGGCATAAACCGACAGCCCAGCCAGCAGAAAATATAATCGATAAGGCTTTTCGCAAAGGGTATATCCCTGTTCGATGTCATCCCCGACGGCTCAAATCGAGCGTGACGGAATTTATCTACCAAGGTGATTAGAGGCACACCATACTGCAGCGCCATTGAAGTACAGGTGCCTATTACATCCATAAGGCCACCGACGGTGCTGCCCTCCTTGGCCATAGTGATAAACAACTCACCAGGCTGACCATCCTCGTACAGCCCCACCGTCAGGTAACCTTCATGTCCTGCGACAGAGAATTTATGGGTTATACTTTGACGTGTATCCGGCAGCCGCCGCCTGAACGGCCTGGCCTGGCCGGCCTCTTCAGCAGCAGCTTTGGACCTGGTTTTCCTGTGCTTCTTGGTAGAAACAGGCTGAAGCTGCTTAGACCCATCGCGATAGATTGCCACCGCCTTTAACCCGAGCCTCCATCCTTCCATATAAGCTAAGTCAATTTCTTCAATTGTACTCTCCTTTGGCATATTAACCGTTTTGCTTATAGCGCCGGAAATAAACGGCTGCACCGCAGCCATCATTTTTAGATGTGCCATATAATGAATATGCCTTTTGCCGTTCCGTGGCTTAAAAGCACAATCAAAAACCGGCAAATGCTCTGCTCTAAGCTTTTGGGCCCCTTCGATAGTTTCATTTTCATCTATATAGTCGCAGATTGATTTGATGTCGTCGGCGCTATAGCCAAGCCGGTCCAGAGCCATTGGCACGGTCTTGTTAACAAGCTTGAGCATCCCACCGCCGGCTAATAATTTGTATTTGACCAATGCAATGTCGGGCTCAATGCCTGTAGTATCACAATCCATCATAAAGCCGATAGTTCCCGTTGGCGCAAGGACAGTTGCCTGAGCGTTATGAAAGCCGACCCTGGAGCCAGCGTCAAAGGCCTCATTCCAGACGTCCTTTGCAGCATTGCGCAGATAGTCCGGGCAATGAGATTCCGGAATGTCATAAGCGTGCTTGCGGTGCATATTTATAACCTTAAGCATCGCATCGGTGTTCTTTTCAAATTCATCAAAAGGCCCCATAAGCTGCGCTATTTCGGCACTTGCCGCGTAAGCCGTTCCCGTCATTATAGCGCTGACTGCGGCGGCCATTGCCCTTGCCTGGTCGGAATCATAAGCAAGTGCCTGGCTCATAATAACAGAGCCAAGATTGGCGTAACCAAGGCCGAGTGGACGGAACAAATGGCTGTTGCCGGTAATTGATTTGTCCGGATAGCTTCCATTATCAACGAGAATCTCCTGGGCGATGATGAAGAGCCGAACCGCCTTTTTAAAGCCGGTAACGTCAAAAGAGCCGTCCTCTTTGCGAAACTTCATAAGGTTCAGCGAAGCTAAATTGCAGGCCGAATCATCGATGAACATATATTCACTGCAGGGATTCGAGGCGTTAATCGGGCCGGAGTTCGGGCAGGTGTGCCAGCGGTTGATTGTACTGTGGTATTGCAGGCCCGGATCGCCGCAAAGCCTTGTACCTTCGGCAATTAGCTCCATAAGCTGGCGTGCCGAATGCTCCTGCATTTTTTCGCCCGTTGTTACGGCATAGGTGGCCCACTTGTCATCTTTTTCCACCGCTTGCATAAACTCATCGGTTACACGCACAGAAAGATTGGAATTTTGAAACATCACACTGTTGTACGCTTCATTGTTGTAGTCGCCGTCGTAGCCGGCCTCAATAAGTGCCCGTGCCTTTTGTTCCTCCTCACTCTTGCATGTAATGAATTCTTTAATATCAGGATGCCTGACCTTCAGCGACTGCATTTTTGCCGCCCTGCGGGTTTTTCCGCCGGATTTAATTACCGCTGCTATCTGGTCATAGACCCTCATAAAGCTCAAAGGACCGGATGGCTTGCCCCCGCCGGAGAGTTTCTCTTTACTGCTCCGCAGTGTTGAAAGATCGGTGCCGGTTCCTGAGCCGTGCTTGAACAGCATTGCTTCGCTTGTCGCCAGCCGCATTATATCTTCCATCGAGTCCTTAACCGACTGGATAAAGCAGGCTGACGCCTGTGGATACTCATAGCTGTTTTCACAGGCAACCACTTCTCTGCGCTGCGGATCCCAATGGAAATTGTGCTTGCCGCCGGCTATATTATAGACGTCGAAAAGCCCCACATTGAACCACACAGGCGAATTAAATGCCCCGTACTGATTCACACACAACCAGGTCAGCTCGTTGTAGAAAACCTCAGCATCTTCGTCAGTGGCGAAGTAACCGTCCCTTTTCCCACGGTCAGCGATCATTTTGCAGACGCGGTGGACAAGCTGCTTTACGGAATGCTCCCGCAGGCCAGTCTCGACATCACCATAGAAGTATTTGCTCGCCACCACCTTTATCGCCAATTGGCTCCAGGACACCGGGACTTCGATATTGTCCTGCTCAAAGATAGCTTGCCCGTTATCGCCGACGATCTTGACCGAACGCCTCTCCCATTCGAGCTGTTCAAAGGGATGCACGCCCAGGGTTGAAAAGAAACGCTCTATCCCCAAACCCCTTGATTTGGGGGCTTCCAGGACGGTTTTCGGCTCAGATTGCTCGCTCTTAAATGGGTTTTCAGGGACGAAGTTATAGGACATTTATACGCCTCCATGCGACTTATAGAAACAACAATATGTAGAAAAAATTGCACGAGGTACACAATATATAGTCGGTAAAAACAAGTTACAAACTTAAATTCGAAACGAGTAACTGTAAAGATAAAAGTCAGAAATTTTTCGGTAAATTTGTCAGCTCTGCTGTTAGTCCTTGCAACAGTTGAACCTACGAAGGAAAAAATTTTTTGCATGGCAGCAATGTGTTTTCGATAATCTCACAATGATGTTAAGATAATTGATATGTCCGCTAAAAGAGGTGACAAACTCGATGCGATTCGGGCGAAGGTAAAGAGCTTTCCTGCCGGCCCCGGCCTTTATTTTATGAAAGGCAAGGCCGATAAAGTCCTTTACATCGGCAAGGCCAAAAATCTCCGCTCCAGAGTCAGCAGCTATTTTCAGCCAGGCAGCGACCTCGCCGTTGCACGCGGGCCGAAAATCACGGAAATGATAAGTAAAGTCAAAACCGTCGATTTCCTGGAAACCGAAACGGAAGTTGACGCTTTGCTTACCGAAGCCCGCCTGATTAAGGACATTCGCCCCCCCTACAACACGGACCTCGTCGATGACAAAACCTTCCCGTATCTGGAAATTACGACAGGAGACGATTTTCCGGGCGTCTATATCACTCGAAAACCCCGGCCAACCGGCAGCAGACTGTTTGGGCCCTTCGCAGGCGCAAAGGACCTGCGGGCCGTTTTAGTAATATTGCAGAAAATATTCAAGTTTCGAACCTGCGGCCTAAATATCAAAGAAACAGACCCGAAGCGTAAATTCTTCCGCCCCTGCCTTTTATACAGCATAAAGCAATGCGCCGCCCCCTGTGCAGCAAAAATTGATAAAGGCGAATACAAGAAAATCGTTACCGACCTTATAAAATTCCTGCGCTCGAAGCGTTCAACTATCCTGCGTCAGTTGAAAAAACAAATGACCGAGGCCGCCGAAAACCTTGAATACGAGAAAGCTGCGATGTTCCGCGACCGTATCCGGCTGATTGAACGGCTTGACCGCCGGGGCACTCCCGACGAACACGTTCAGCCGGAAGTTTTCGCCGCTGACCCCACCGAAGCCCTCCTGCAGCTACGAAAACTGCTGCAAAGCACCCAACCGGTCAGGATTATTGAGGGCATCGATGTTGCCAATATTGCCGGGGCCGAAGCGGTCGGCTCGCTGGTTAAGTTCATTGACGGCAGGCCGTTCAAAAGCGGCTATCGGCGATTCAAAATCAAAACCGTCAAGAGCATCGACGACTATGCAATGATTGCCGAAGTGGTCAAACGCAGATACAAATATGCAATGAGGGGCGAAGAACTCTGGCCTGACCTTGTTTTAATCGACGGCGGCCTCGGCCATCTAAGGGCCGCCGAAGCCGCATTTAGAGACATGATGGATTCGTATCCCGCAGCTTGTGGCCCGGGTCCAGGGGCACAGGGCACGAAAATCGCCTCTATCGCCAAAAAACAGGAATACATTTTCCTGCAGGGAAGCTCCAAGCCGTTGAAATTACCCTCCCATTCGCCTGCCCGCAAGCT
>DATLBB010000359.1:0-9109 GCA_035527155.1 Sedimentisphaerales bacterium | reverse complement strand
TTTTCCAGAGCGAATCACGGGCAAGAAAATACAAAGGCCTTTTCAAAGATGTTCCGCAAAGGACCGGGTCAAGATAGCTCTGGTGGTTACCGACCAGCACAACGGCACCTTTGTCGGGGACATTTTCCCTCCCGTAAATATGTATCCGAAAAAATAGATTGCAAAAAACTTTGCAGCACCAGCGTGCAAACCGGAACCATCTCATTTTTGTTTTCTTTTTAGGCATTTTTCTTCCACACAACACAAGAGTTTTTCTACAACCTCTTCTATGCTCAAATCGGTAGTGTCGATAACAATAGCATCGTCGGCCGGCCTTAACGGACCGACAGCTCTATCCTCATCGCTTTTGTCCCTTTCCTCTATGGCCCTTTGTATTTGCTCAAGACTTTCACTGCTGCCTTTAGGCCGAAGCTCAGCCTGTCTTCTTCTTGCCCTCTCTTTTGCGTCAGCCGTCAAAAAAAATTTTACATCAGCGTCGGGAAAGGCCACTGAGCCCTGGTCTCTTCCCTCGGTAACTATTTTTTTCTCTGTTGATGCAAATTGCCTTTGCATTTCCACTAACTTTTCCCGCAGCTTCACCGCCGAGGCGATATGCCGGGCCTTGGCAGTAACTTCCGGCTCACGTATCCGCTCGGTAACATCAAGACCATCGATACAAACCGCCATTTTGCCTTCTTTGACCGCAAAATGAAGTTCGCTTGTTTCCAGAACGCCGAGCAGCTTCTCTTCGTCGCTCATATCGACGCCGGCCTCAATTGCAGCCAACGTCACGGCCCGATACATCGCACCGGTATCAAGGAAGCTCGCCCCGAGTCTCTCAGCTAACAACCGAGCTACGGTGCTCTTACCGCTGGCGGCGGGACCATCGATTGTAATAACCATATTCGCCATCTAAAAAAACTAACCTACTTCATACACTCCGGTTTTGCTGTTTTATCAACCTTGACAACAATAATACTTGTATCATCACACTGTCTGGCAAGTCCCACAAATCGCCTTCTATACCCCAGGATATTTTTAACCATCTGCTCTGCTGAACCCGCAGCAAACTTATTCGCAGCTTTCAGCATCCTTTCCCTGCCCCAGAATTCGCCGTCAAAGTTGGCTGCGTCAATCAGGCCGTCACTATAAAGCAACAAACAATCACCGTCTCTCAACTGTAAAGTTTCAATCTCATATTCTGCCTGTACGTCGACTCCGAGCACAAGTCCACCTTTTTCCAATTCCGTAATTCGCCCGTCTCTTATCAGTACCGCCGGCTCGTGTCCACAATTGCAATAGGTAACAGTCTCTTCTTTAACGTCAATGATTGCATAAAACAATGTGACAAACTCGCCATCCTTATACTCGCCACATGCCATTCTATTGAGCTTATTGATAATCTCCTGCGTGGCCTCAACGTTTCCCTCAGTATCTACATAAGCCCGCATCGCCCCTCGAAACAAACCCATCATAATCGCAGCGGGAATCCCTTTGCCTATTACATCAGCAATCGCCACAACAATACAATCCTCGTTTATCCGGAGAAAATCGTAAAAGTCACCGCCTACATCAAAGCAGGGAATATAAGCAGCCGCTATATCCAGGCCCGGTATCAGCGGCGCCTTTTCTGGAATCATCCTTCGTTGAACAACCCCAGCTAACCGCACCTGCTCAGCGATGCGCGCCCCTTCAATCGCTTCCGCATACAGCCTGGCGTTTGTTATCGCCGCAGCACACTGCGAAGCAACCGCCCTGGCAATACCAATATCATCCTGGTCAAAGTGCTTGGGCTTCGGACTATAAAGCCGAAGCACACCTATCGCCTTACTCCTAAATTGCATCACAACGGTAAGCTGGCTTACAAGTCCCTCCTTGATTGCCGCCTCCTTATATTTTACTCGGCCATCAATCCGCATATCGTCCAAGACCACCGCTTTACCCCCAAACGCAGCTCTAATTACCGCATCGTTCTTCGAAACCACGCCCTTGTTACGGTACTCTTCGCTAAGACCATACGTACTTCGCATCTTCAAGTCGCCGGCCTCTTCATCCAGCAGACGAATCGAGCAGGCCTTGACACCGGTAATCTTCACCGCCGCTTCAGCAAGCTTATCCAGCACCTCTTGAAGCGAAACATCCCCCGCCACAAGCGTGGTAAGCTGATAAATCTGCTCATCCCTTTCTATCTGTCTCTTTGTCTTTTTCGCCATAATCAAATTCGGTAACTGGTAATCGGTAAGTGGTAGCTATTTAACCAATCACTATTTCGCATCGAATATGGATTATACGGTAGTTTACGCTCCTGGTGAACCCTAATTTATTTCACCGTCATTCGCTTGTACCAAAAGCCGTCTTATATTACTATAAGTGGTATAATGTTGTTAGTTTGGATTCGCGATACGAAAAATGAGCCAGGCTGCTAAACATATAATTTTCACCGGCCGAGTACAGGGAGTAGGCTTTCGCTTCACCGCTTTTCGTATAGCCAACCGCTACAAGCTGACCGGCTTTGTCCGCAACTCACCTGGCGGCACCGTGGAGATGCTTGCCCAGGGTCTTTCCGAAGATATAGATGATTGTATCCGAGAAATAAAAGAATCCTTTTCCGGCTATGTTAGAGAGACCAAAATCGAAGAAATCCCCCTTGATACACAATACTTGGACTTCAAAATTACGTTTTAAGGAAACCGTTTTTTCATCTTTGCCTTTTGATTTCAATAATATTACTCACACATTTTTAATATTTCGTGACGCAACACAAGATACGAGCAACGAGATATTTTCTCCAGCCAGCTTGACATAAAAGGATTGTGCAGATAGACTTGTCCTCGATGCTCGATACCGGATGCTCGATACGAGAACCGGGAAAAGGGCGGGATAAATCGGAAGGCAATATCGCTATGCTCGCTGTACTGTTCGGTCAAGGTGAAGTATTAGTAATCGTTATCGTCACAGCGCTCGTGGTCTTTCTAATCCTCCATCGCCGCCGCCGAAAACGCTGATATATCACTCCCGCGTAACCGCCCCCCTATTCGCTCTTTACGCCATTCTTAACCTGTCGCCCACCAACATATCCACAAAACTATAAACGGCAAATCCAAGCACCAGCGCGAGAACTGCATACAATTGCCACTCACTCCTGACGGTTTCTATTGATATTGTCTGGCCGATTCCGTCAACCACAGCCCTGCCCTGCTCTGTGAAGCCTGTGGCAATGCCTCGAAGAACTCCCGCAACCCTGCCTGGAAAAATCGTTATTCCAATAGTGGCGAGAGCGCCAAAAACAAGACAGCCTGCCAGAGCAAGCCTTTCCTGCAAAACCACCCGGGCCAAAATCTCCTTCTGCACCGCTTCCTCGATCTGGCTTAACATCCTCTCTGTAAAACCAGCCGGCACCGGCTCCGAATGTCTACGCAAAGACTGTCCTAATATCTCATCAAATTTATCTTCATTTAATTTACCGGCCACCATCAATATCCTCTTCGAAAGCTGTTCTCAATATTTGCTTCAATTTATCACGTCCTCTAAACAAATATGTCTTAACCGTATTTTCCTTTATTTTCATTATTTCTGCAATATCAGCAACACTTTTTTCTTCTCGATAATACAATATAATTGCCATGGCCCAAAGTCGCGGCAACTGCCCAACCGCTTCCCAAACGATTTTCTCTGTCTCTCTGCCTTGTATTGCTGTCGCCGGTTCCGGCTCCTTACTTCTAACAATCTGTTCATCCAGTTCAGCTTCAAGCTGCCATTGCTTCCGGTTCTTCCGCAGGTAATTTATTCCCTGACGATACGCTATACTCCACAGCCAGGTGCTTAACTCAGCTTGGCCACTATATCGCCCTATCGCCTTGTAAACTGCCAGAAACGTCTCACTCGCCACATCCTCGGCCTCGGCCTCTCTCAGCCCCAGTCTCCGGCAGCACAAAAAAACCGTCTCTTTGTATTTATCAATGAACTCAGCAAATGCTTCGTGGTCACCGCTGCGAAGTAGCCGTAACCACTTTTTCTTTTGCCTTTTTTCACTTATTTTCTCTACCAAAAAGGCTCCTTCTATTATTAGTCGAATAGAAAGCCTGACAAGTTTCAGTTTTTTCCAAAACTATTATAGAAAATGTACCACAAATTCATAGCAAACGCTATTAAACGCAAAAACAAGGGAAAATTACATATTTTTTGAAACCTGTTGCAGAAAACCAGCGACTAACCAGCAAAAGACAACAAAAAATTAACAAGAAAGGCAATTGAATAATTAAGGCAGATAAAACGATGAAAACTAACCGTTATCTAAAGCCGGCCTGGACACATAATAGCTCCATAAGAACGGACCTGCCCTTAACTGTAATCGGAAGGGCAAAGAAGGGAAAACTTATGGAAATGGTAAGACCAGGCCAACTCTGTTGTGTTGGCAAAGTCTACCTGAAAACCCACAACGGCTTAGTAAGAATAAAATAATCAACTAAAAATGATGAAATCAGGAGAACCGAAAATGAAGAAAAATTATTGGATAGTTTTAATTCTCGGCTTCTGTCTTTGCTCACTGCTGATTGGCAGCGGCTGCGATATTGAAAAAGCCAAATACCAGAGGACAGAAAACGTTAGTGTACCTCTTGAATCTGGTTCGACTCTTGTCGCTGAAACCAGTTTTGGCTCAATCACTGTTATTGGTGCCGATGTTGCCGACTGCAATATAACCGCAACGATCTACGTCAAGGCACCCACCGAAGAAGAGGCCAAGGAAATAGCCGAAAAAGTGAAAATAAAACTTGAGCCAGCCGACAAGACCTTGAAGGTTAAAGCCGAAAAGCCCCGTGTAAAAAAGAAGCGCTCGATAGGCGTCAGCTTCGAAATAATCGTCCCGAAGCAAACTAACGTCGACTGTGCCAGCTCATTTGGAAAGATCAGACTGGCAAACCTCAACGGAAATGCGAAGGCAAAGACATCCAGCGGCTCGATTACCGCCGAAAATATCAAAGGCCCAGCCAAACTGGATACGTCCTTCGGCTCTATAAACTGCAAAAATATCTCAGGCGGCGATATTAAACTAAAAACCAGCAGTGGCAAAATTACGCTTACAAAAGCCGCTTTTGGTGATTGCGATGTACACACATCTTTCGGCTCTATCACCTCCGGTGAACTTACAGGTAATTCACTTAAACTAAAATCAAACAGCGGTAATATTAATCTTACGGAAGCTTCTGCAGACACGACCAATATACATACTTCCTTCGGACGCATTACCTGCCGCCAGATAACATCCTCTGACCTTACAGCCAGGTCAAGCAGCGGCAGTATCGACATCGCCTGTTCGGACTCGACGCCGCCTGAAATCAACGCAAACGTAGTTACCTCATTCGGAAGCATCGACTTCGTGACACCGCCCAACTTCGCCGGACAGGTCGAATTGGCGACCAGCTTCGGTTCAATAAATACTAACCTGCCGATAACGATTATCGGAGAGGTCGGCAAGAAGAAACTTACAGGAAAAATCGGCGAAGGAAAAGGAAAGCTGCACCTACAAACCAATAGCGGCTCAATAAAAATAAAATAGCATAAAGTTTTTTAACATTAACTTAAAATCGAAAGGAGAAAAAATGAACTACATTTTACAAGGCCTCACAGCACTGATAGTATTTATTGGGATATCCAGCCCCATAATTGTTGTAGGCGTAATTTATTATCTTAAGAAGCGCCTCGAACACAAACAGATTATGACGGCCATCGAAAAAGGCACGCCGTTGTCGGAAATAATACCTCCCAAACCCAGGCCGGCAGGCCCCGCGTGGATAAAATATGTCTCCACCGGAATTGCACTGCTTATCATCGGGCTTGGCTTTGTCCTTGGAGGACTCGGAAGGAGAGAAGATATAGGCATCTTGATATTTTTCGTCCTCGGTGGCATAGGTGTTGCAATGCTGATTCGCGGCCTGCTGCATCGAAAGTACTACTTGAAGAACGAACTTTCAGCTGAAAATAACTCCACAGAAGAGAAAAAGTCAGCTTAATCACCAACCCAAATACCGTCTCGCCAAATCAACAGGGGCGATTCGCAGGAATCGCCCCTATTTCTTTCCGCTCTCCACCCTTTCCTATACGCAATATGAAATATGAATATTACTCCGCGAGTTGCCGGATAAGCCCGTATTGCGTCGTGAGTGATGCGCAGTTTTAGTCGCAAATGAGCGTGGCTCTTACATTTCTACAGGCTCAAGCTCTCTTTCTGCACCGGCTCCACTTTCGCCGTTGGCCTGTTCGCCGGGTCTGAAAGGCAGCGGTTCGGCGAAGTGAACGACAACACGGCGCAAGAAGCTACTTACCTCATCGATACGCGAAATATGACCCGAGCGGGTAAAATCTGCCATATCGAAAGACTCGTCCGGGCCAAAGCGAGGAACACTAAAGCGAGCAGTTATATGCTGGCCGAGGTAGGGACAACTATTGTCGGCGTGGCAGGTAAATGCCGCACCGCTGCTGGAAATATCAATCATCTGGCCCTGTGAAAGCACTTCGTTAAAGTCTTCGGCAAACCAGATGGGCCAATAATAATTCAGTCTCTGCTCTGTTCTTCTATCGGTAGTTTCATCCATTTTAAATCCCTCGAAAAACATTGATTTCTATGCTTTCCAAATCGACAGATTTAGGAGGCCACTTTACGAGTGATTGCCGAAAAAATCGCCGCTGGCTGGGTTGGTAAGGCGGATTTGGCCTGTTCTGGGCTTAGAGCGATAGAATGGCCCAATCAGGTTTTTTGCAACTTTCTGGGCTTTTTAGCTTCTCGACGTCGAAGATCCGGCTTTAGACGGAAAGATATTCCTATAATCAACCGCCTGCCTAAAGTAAAAGATGACAAAAAAACTGTTTTTATTTAGATTAAAACAGATGGTTCGAGTGTATTACAAGTGACGAACGTTCGTTCTAAGATAACGCGTGCGGAATATAGATGATAGAAGACAAGCTGCTTGTATGGAAATTTAAGAGCGGCAATAATGATGCTCTCTGCCGTATCTATGAAAAGTACAAAGATAATCTGCTTAGACTCGCAACTGCTCTTTTGAATGAGACGGCCGCTTCCGAAGACATTGTACACGACGTTTTTGTCTCTTTTGCAGAGACCGCCGAGAAATTGAAACTTAGTGGCAATCTCAAAAGCTACTTGTCGACTTGTGTTGCTAATCGTGTACGCAACTGGAACCGTGCGAGGCAGCGACAGACAACAACCAACCTGAATGAAGCTGAATCAGTCGTCTCAAACACAAAGAGGCCGGAACAATGGATTGTTGAAAACGAGCAATTAAGACAACTGAACAACGCACTGGCCCAGCTTTCGTATGAGCAGCGGGAGGCAATATCTCTGCACCTGCAGGGCGGGATGAAATTCAGGGAAATTGCCGAGTTTCAGGATGTTTCAACCAGTACAATCCAGAGCCGGTACCGGTATGGATTAGATAGACTGCGGTCACTTTTAGATAACGAGGCCAAATTATGAGACCGTCAAAAAATATAGAAAAGTTAATTAAAGATGTAAATATCGATACCAATGCTAAGATGGACAATGCTGTACTCGTTGATGTCCTCGAAGCATTGGAAAACTCAAAAAAGAAAGGACCGGCGATTGCTCAGCCGAGCATCTGGGGAATAATTATGAAAAGCAGAATAACAAAAATCACTACAGCAGCGGTGATAATTATTGTGGTAATGGTGGGCTTATACCATTACACCGGATCATTTCATGGGACGACAGCGGCGTTTGCTACATCGGACGTAATCACCGCGATGAAACAAGTCCAATGGACACACGCAACAACACAATGGATAGATCATAATAATGTTCCTGTTGACAAGCTCAAAAACTGGGACGGCCTCGAATTTTGGCAATCAATAGACCCTTATCGGACCATCTCTATCGGACTAAGTGGTGACATAGAGTTTACTGAGTTAAACTCAGAAAAGGTATACGACCCAAAGAATAACACTATAACCATTACATCCCCTCATTATCCGGAAAAGGACCCGCCTGCAAGCATGCAGGAAATATGGCTGGATTGCGTTTCTGATTTAGAGAAAAGCGGCGCAAAAGTTGAATATTCCGACAGCGTATATGGAGACCGTCCCGCTAAGATTATAAAAGTGGACTACACCAAAGAAAGCGGCTGGCATGAGGAAATTACAATTATCGTCGATGCCGAAACACACCTCGCCCGGGAATTTATGGTGTATCAAAAGACTACCAAAGGTGAAAGCGGAACAATGTTAATGTTAATAGATTACCCCCCCACAGGCCCAAAAGACATTTATGAGGCAGGCGCCCCGCACGACGCTGAGGTTAAAGTAATAGACAATCTTGACGAAGGAAAATGAATAAACGTATAATTTAAATATTCTCAAGGCTGGGCTTGTTCAGTTCGGCCTTTTTTGTTGTTATTTTATCAAGTGCTCGCACGTGTCTGATAAATTCTTGGCCGCGGTGTTGGAAATTATCGAACATATCATAGCTTGCACAGGCAGGACTTAATAAAATGACATCGCCGTTGACTGCAAGACGAGCAGCTAATTGGACGGCCCCGGCAAGAGAATTGACAAACTCGATTCGCGTTTTGTTTTTGGGAAAAGCCCTAATCGCATCTGCAATTTTTTCGGTAGTCTGGCCTAACAGGATAGCTGCCTTGGCGTTTTCAGCTATTTTTTGGCCGAGTTCATCGAAAGCCACATTCTTGTCATATCCGCCGGCTATAATAATCGTGGGCTGCTCAAAAGCCTCCAACGCAGCGACTGCACTTTCAGGTGTTGTAGCTTTTGAATCGTTGTACCAGGAAACACCATTTATCTCCGCAATCAGTTCCAGCCGATGAGGTAACGCTTTAAATCGCGGCAAGGATGTTTTGAGCTGCTCATCGTCAATTCCAAAATGCCTGGCGATGGCCACAGCAGCGGCAAGATTCGAAAGATTAGCTCTGCCCGGCAAGGGGAAACACTTGCGTATGTGCTCACTTACATCGTCGGCCGAAAATGCGATGCAAATCCTGCCTGCATCTTTTTTGTATTTATCAAACCATTCCACACTAACCTTGTCTTCAGCATTGAAAACAGAAACGGCAGGGAATTTATCGTCCAGCCTTTGAAATTT
>DATLBB010000358.1:0-13092 GCA_035527155.1 Sedimentisphaerales bacterium | reverse complement strand
TCCCTGCCGAGCTAAAACCACCAGGAGAGCACAGGATATGGCAGATAAAAAAGCATTCGCTGGAATATGTTGACCGAAATCGGTTAAGCTGTGGATAAGTATTGCCAAAAGGCCGAAACCAAGCCCGTATGCCGCCGAACAAATGGGCAATTTATCATTACGAATGTTTCTCGCATAGTTTGACCAGATGATTATTCCGAAGATTATCAGCGAGACCAAACCGATCAGACCGGTTTCCTCCATCGTCTGGGCATATTCATTTTCTGCATGTGTGAATAATGCGGTGGTGTTTATGTTTTGGAACATCGGATAGACCACCGAATGTGTCCCCAGACCTGTTCCCAGAAGGGGGAAATGTCTATATGAAGCTGTAAGATCCTTGAGTATCTGCCAGCGGACCTTGTAGTTGTCCAAAACTGACAATGTAGCAAGCCGGTCGTAGACGGCATCGAAGCCTATGTATAGAATGCAGGTAAATGCTGCAAGAGCCATCACAACGATTATCCAACCATAGCCCTTGAGAGACCGCCGCCGGATAAGGAGCAGTGTGGTAAAGGCCGCGGCGATAAACATACTGACCATGCCGCTTCGAGTCAGAGATACAAAGACGGTTGCCGAACCAAGGCTTATTATCGCGATGAGCAGCCACAATTGTTTTGCCGAAGGTGAGCTGAAGTAATTTGAGACAACAGGAAGCGTTATTTTCCTGCCAATAAAATCCTCATGCAGTTTTACGCAAAGGTACCCAAAGGCCGCACCAATTGATAAGTTCACGAACTGACCGTAGTGACTGTGGTTGGTGAACGGCCCTGAATAGGCTTTATGAGGGGTGGGTACAACCCAGTAGACTTTGCCGTTTCCGAAAAGGTCCTGTATCAAGGCAAACAGGGCGATGATACCGCCGATTAGCGCTATGGCCATCAGGAGGCGTTTTATTTGGCCTGGTCGATGGAAGACGTTAAGAGCAACTACAAACACTGCTGCAACAGCCAGTACCAGCCGCAGGTTGTGCTTTGTTGCATTTGGATAGAAGCTAAGGGTCATTGATTTAAGTGCCGGCGTGCCGGGAGCAACGTTGGGCAAATCACCTAAGAGTTCTGTTTTTAGCGCCGCTGTATTCGGCGAAATGATGCTTAGCAGGTCCGCAGGTAATGAAACAAGCTGGAGTGTCGCTATAAGTAAAAATGCCCCTATCGGCACGTATGCCCAGGTCCGGATTAGCCGATGTTCGCAATGGTACACGAGCTTGAGCAAAAAGCAAATGACAATGGCACCTGATAAGGCGATAACAACCTCTTCGCTCCAGGCCGCCCTTGCTCCCAAGGCAAGGGGCATAAAGAGCAAAAGAGCTATGAGCAGCTTCTCGATTATGGTATCGAATCTGCTTAAGGGGACTCGGCTCGGATCGAGATAATCGGAAGTTGTTTGATAGTTTCCTGTCACTATATTTCCCTGTGCTTATAAGGTGAAATTCAGACATTGATAGTTGGGATTATATCTCGGCCTTTTAATACCCTCAATGGATTTTCGATACACACCACACGGGCAATTGCCTGGCTTAATTTGATACTGATACGTTTGAAGGCAGCCTTCATACAAGGTCTGCGACTATTTAAGTCATGGGAATCTGTCGCGACGAGGACGGCCAGCCCCGAGCTTAGAAACTGCCATGCGGTCTCTGATGCCATAGAGCCGAATTCACCAAGCAAGCTCGAGGTTGTTACCTGCAGGTGAGTTGAGTGCTTAAGCCATTTGCGTAAGATTTCAGGCTGTTTTGCAAGAATATAGTGCCGTTCGGGATGAGATATAATCGTCTGAATACCCAGAGAAGAGAGTTCGATAAGCAATGGTTCGATATCTATAAAGTTTTGGTGTGGAAGTTCCAAAAGAATATACTTACCACCATCGGCAAGGGTGAGTATTTTATCAGCCTCAAGCAGTTGACATATCCTTTCGTCCACCCGGATGTCTCCGCCGGGCATTACGGCAAGAGGAATATCGTTACCTTTCAATTTTTCATTAAGGATGGAGACTGCCTCCCTGATTTGTACGGCTTCGTTGCAATTGTCGAACCGGCCCAGTTGATGAGGTGTAGCTATGACGGTGGTTATCTCATCGTCGACCAGAGCCTGGCATAAGTCAAGCGCATCAGACATTGTGGCTGGGCCGTCATCAACAGCAGGCAGGCAGTGACAGTGGATATCGACATACTGGTGCTTGCCAATTCTCTCAGGGCAATTCTCTTTACTTTCCTCCGAGTTGTCCTTGGCAGATGGTATCATAGTCTCACGTAATTATATGATGTTCTTACCTGGTTACAAGAAGCATTATCAACAGTAGGGATCTCCATAACAACCGGTTCAGGCGTAGGCGTTTTTACTCATATTATTTTTTCTTTTCCTTATGGCCGTAGCCGTAGTATCCGTAACCGGTGTAGTAACCGTAGCGGCTGTGCTTCCGTGAAACATCATTTACAATGACACCGAATATATGCGCGCCGACACTAAGCAGGTCGTCCCGGGCTTGTTGGCTGAGTCTTCTCGTGGTTTTCTCTGCCCTGAGGACCAGGAGCGTTATATCGCAGATTGCCGCAAGTATCTGGCTATCAGCAACCGGCCTAACGGGCGGCGAATCAACGATGACACGGTCGTATCGTTCAGAAAGCTTCTTTAATGTTTCGATAAAGGCATCGCTGTTGAGTATTTCGCATGGATTAGGCACTTCCGGCCCGCAGAGCAAGAGGTCAAGCCCCTGGACAGGACCTGGCTGGACCGCTTCATCCAGAGTAATGTTTCCCGCAAGTAAGCTGGATAGCCCCTTTTCGTTGTCAAGTTCGAAAATATTATGCTGCATTGGTTTTCGGAAATCGGCGTCAAGGATAAGTGTTCTTTGCCCGGCCTGCGCCATTGTAATGGCCAGGTTGCTGACGAGACTGGTCTTGCCATCACCTGAGGCGGGCGAGGTGACAAGGATGGTCTTTGCCTGGCCTTTAGGTACGCCGAAAAACACGGTGGTACGTATCGTTCGATAGGCTTCAGCGGCGATAGACTTTGATTCGAGGCGTACTTTCTGGCCCCGCTCTACAGCGCTCTGCCTTTTTGGCATCCTCGGCACTGTACCGAGGACCGGAACGCCGAGAATAGCTGATATCTCGTCAGCAGACCGCAGCCGAGAGTCCAGCCATTCGCGAAGAAAAGCGAAGCCCGCGCCGAACATAAGTCCCAGGGCAAGGGCCAGCGCCATAACCTTGGCCTTCTGCGGCTCTGAGGGTTTATCCTCCGGGCGGGCGACTTCCAGTATACTGATGTTGAGCCCCCCAGCTTCTTCTGTAACATTGAGCTCCTTGATGCGGTCGTCAAGTATGTCACAAAGTTTTTCGGTCCGTTTTAAGTTTGACTCAAGCATATAATACTCGACAGCCTTAACACTGAGCTCCAGAGAATCTTGCTGTTGGGCATCAAAAGATGTCTGCAGCTCAGCTTCTCTTTGGTTTGCCGTTGTCCATTTCAGTCGCATCACCTCAAGGTAAGCGTCGGTAAAGCTTTTCGCCTCGTCGTTGAGCTGCCGCTTAATCTCAGCGATCTTGCCAAGGACCGCCTGAGTGGATGGATGGTCTTCGGTACAATGATATCTTACATTTCTTAACTCGACTTCCATTTCTCTTAGCTCGGTTCGTAATTGAGTTTCAATATCGGTAACGAATACGCGGACACCTGCCGTGGGCTGAGCTATTGCGAATTGCTTGATTTTCTCTGACTCATCTGCCATGCTCAGGATAGCTTCATAATCTGCTTTTGCGTTGATAGTTTCTAATTGTGCGTCAGTTAGCGCAGAAGATAACCTGCTCAGCCGTTGAAATACGATATGCGCATCACTTTTCTCGAGAGAAACTACCCCGTTTTCCCGGGTAAATTCCAACAACCGTGTGAAGCTGTCGGATAGTTCCTTGTCGCGTTGGATTTTCTCCTTCTGAAGGATTTTTAGCACTTCAGAGGCGGTACTGCGTGTGCTGGTGGTATGATATTCGACGTAGGAGTCTACCACAGCGTTAACAATCTGCGCAGCTTCCGCCGGATATGGGGAATCAAACGATACTGAAATAATATCATCTTTTCTGCCAATAGTAACATCTAATTCCTTTTTGAGATAAATAAGCAGGTTGTCTATGATGACACCATCTTTTTTGTCGACGGGGATACTCAATTTGTCCTTAATATAATCAAATAAGTTGTCCACCCTGCCGGTTGTTACTAATGGTTTTTCGGTAAATGTTTTGAACCGCCCGATTTGAGCATCATTAACTACCTTGGCAATAATAGGAGTGGATTTTATCAGTTTCCCCTGGGTATAAAGATAATTCTTGGACTGAGTCATGACTCCTTCGTACTCAGATATGATTTTAGGACCATTTTGTTCAACATACAGTCTTGACGTGCTCGTATAGATTGGCGTGGCCTTCAAGAGATAAAGGAATGCAGCAGCCAGAAACGATATGACGGTAATCAGGATAATCCACCGCTGGCGCAGAGCTATCTGTAAGAGGCTTTCTCGTGGTAGTTCATTGCCCTGTGGAAATGACGAGTCTAAATCTGTGTTTTCAACTGTGTTGTTATTATTCATATTTTCCCTTTGACACAGAATTCTGCTACCTCGATCTAAATACCTCGTCAATGTCATAGCCGACTCTGATGTAAAACATTTCTTTCAGTATCATTCTGGCACGTGTTTCTGGTGTCATCTCTACGGATATGACGTCTCCCGGCTTTATCCTGATTTTGGATGCCTTAGCCAAAGATTTCCTGTGGAGTTCGAAAGTAGCGGAAACAATCTCGCCATTTGCGTCCTGCCGGTAGATAGTCACGTAGCGTGGGTCCAAAAGCAAATCGGGTCCGCCGGCAAAGGCCAATGCCTGCATTAAATTGTATTGAATATCCGGAGGATAGTCAAAGGTGCCGGGCTTTTCAACAGGTCCCAGAACAGTGAAAACGGCGGGGTCGAACCTTTCAACTTCAATTATGTCGCCATCGCGGAGGGCTACGTCGGCAAATGGAATATTTAGCCCTTTAACAGGCAGGATTATTTTTTCAGAGTTAGGCGGACCTGCTCTAGAGACTTTGGCCGGCTCGGTGTGGGGGGCATTTGATTCATGTTCGGCAATATTATTTGACTCTTTTTCTTCGTTGTCATTTGAAAAACTGTTATGAGGCCTCACATTGGAAATTTGCTCCATCTTTTTCGCCAGTTGCGTCAGTGCCTGCTCGATATCACTGCTTCGAGCATCCTGATGAAGCTTACCGAGATTTTTAACAAAAGCTGCACGTTCTTTCTCGCTCGCCACATCTACCTCTGCAGAGTGCAGAACTTTCTTGCCTCTGCTCACGGTCAAACGCCCTTTCGTATTTGGAAAGTCGTTCTGTTGGAAAGCCAAGTCTACTTCTTCTTTCTCTACATCGAGCGAGTGAGCAGGAGCGGTTAGAGCGGTACTATCTGAGGTTTTAGGCGGTTCATCCTCGCCCAAACAATCAGCATGCTGAATAATGATTAAACTTGCTCCGTCCTCTACAATTCCCCCTGCCTTCATCAAGGCGGCAACGAGTGACATCTCATCGCTGTGGAGTCGGTATAGGCCTGGTTGTACCACAGCGCCAACAACCGTTACGTTTCTGTATTGGTATTCCTTTACTTTGCAGACTACCGAGGGGAGATTTGCAACGTACTTGGGATAATAAGCGTTCACAACCGATATTTCTATCTCGGTGAGTTTCTTGTCTGCAACGGACATTTCGCCTACAATCGGCAAGGTGATGGTTCCGGCATCGCTTACCCTAAACAAATATGGTTCAATATCGTCATGGCCTGATACCGGTTTAAACCAGGTGGATAAATCAGAAGAAATAATACGTAAGGCAGCGGGCATCTGTAATTCAAGTATGTCGCCGGGAACCACCCGGTAATAACCGGTATGAATTTTTGCTCTGAGCACACTATCAATATCAACTTCTGGTGTAATTGGCCCAGCTTTCTCGAATCTTTGTATTTGCTCATCAGATGATAGGGCTGGATGACATCCCGTCACAAATAGCAAGCAGAATATAAAGGTGTATGCAAAGACAATTTTCCAATATAGGACGCTTTTGCAGAACTTTTTCACCAGACATCTCCCAAATTACCGTTCCAACCATCATTACGTACTAATCTACAGAAAATTAACCCTCTGGAGCGGTTGTCTTGTTATATCTTTCTCCCTGAGTGTTGTTTTGTGAGCATCCCTACTTTCTTGGGGGCAAATCGGAAACTTGCCGCTCCCCCAAACACAAAACAATTAACGTTAAATATACCATTTTTAGTGCGATTTTGCAAGGAAAAACTGCTCTAAGAAGGGATTATGGGTGCACTTGACGTTTGTAGATAAAGATAGCCCACCAAAGAAGTATTTTCACAGCCTTCTGCAAAACGCACAGTTTTTAATAACGACCTATAATCATTGCCCTCTTGTGTTCTCCTTTACATTGGTTATTGTGCAGCAGTCTTCTCAACAAGTATTTACAACCAAAACTAAGGAGATTTTACTATGCAGCATTTTCACACATTTTTACGTCTCATAACTTGCAGGAGCTGATACGCGATTAGCATCTGGAAGGAATACAATCTGTTCCACAGCTAACCGAATATCTCAACTCAGTTGCGCCTCAGGCAGACACGAAGTGTCGGATGCGTTAAAACGATTGTTGTTCGGTGCGGGCAATGATTTCGTTCTGCAGGCCTTTGCCTACATCTACAAAGTAGTCGCTAAAACCGGCTACCCTGACGATAAGGTCGCGATGCCGTTCGGGATTTTGCTGGGCTTTACGTAATGTTTCTGCGCCAATGACGTTGAACTGGACATGATGGCCGTCGAGCTTGAAGTAGGACCTTATCAGGGGAACAAGCTTATCAATGCCGTCGCCGGCAAGTACCTGCGGATTGAATTTCATATTCAGCAGGGTTCCTCCGGTGCGGGCGTGGTCAATTCTGGCTGCTGACTTGATAACAGCAGTGGGGCCCTTTGTATCGCAGCCCTGGCTGGGTGAAATGCCTTCGGAGACCGGCTCACCGGCTTTTCTACCGTTGGGTAGCGCTCCCACTACCGAGCCGAAGTAAATATGTACCGTTGTCGGCAGAAGGTTGACACGATACTTTCCGCCCTTGGTGTTAGGTCGGCCATTGAGCAGTTCGTAGTAGGTGTCAAATACTTCTTCAGAGATGCTATCTGCGTAGTCGTCGTCGTTGCCGTACTTGGGCGTATGATTGAGCAGTGTGTGCTGCAGGCGTTCGTGTCCATCAAAATCAGCCTGCATCGCGGTCAGTAATTTATCAATGGTAACATTTTGCTTATCAAAAACATGATATTTGACTGCTGCCAGCGCATCGGTTACCGTGCCGATACCAACGCCCTGGATATAGGTTGGATTATATCGTGCGCCACCATTGTGGTAATCTAAGCCACGTTTGATGCAGTCGTCCATTACAATTGACATAAACGGTGCAGGCATATAGTTGGCAAAGAGCCGTTCGATGACATTGTTAGACCTGATTTTCAGGTCAATAAAATAGCGAAGCTGCTCCTTGTAGGTATCCATCAACTGTTGATAAGAAGTGAATTCGCGGGCATCGCCGGTTTGAGGGCCAAGCTGCTCGCCAGAGTTGGGATCGACGCCGTTATTGCAGGCCAGTTCGAAAATCTTGGCCCAATTCATATAGCCGGTCAGAGTGCAGCTCTCCTTTCCGAACGAGCTGACCGTTACGCAACCACTGGGACCACCGGTGCGGGCGTCTGTCATGCTCTTGCCGTCGGCTAACATTTCCCTGATGATGACATCTGTGTTAAACACGGATGGCTGACCAAATCCGGTGCGAATGACCTCACAGGCGCGCCGAACGAACTGGTCCGGATTCTTCTGGCTGATTTGAATGCAGGAGCTGGGCTGGGTCAGATGCATCTCTTCGACGACGTCAAGTATCATGTACGAAACATCGTTGACGGCGTCATCTCCGTCGTCTGGTGTTATTCCGCCGACGTTGATAAGTGCAAAGTCGGTGTAGGTTCCGCTTTGTTCCTCGGTGACTCCGACTTTCGGTGGGGCGGGCTGATTATTGAACTTTATCCAGAAACACTGCAATAGCTCTTTGGCCTGTTCGGGTGTTAAGGTTTCCTCTTTTAGCCCCTTTTCATAGAACGGCAGCAGATGCTGGTCGAGACGGCCCGGATTGAACGAGTCCCAGGTGTTCAGCTCTGTAATTACGGACAGGTGTACGAACCAGTACGACTGCAGCGCTTCCCAAAAATTACGGGGGGCATTGGCCGGTACGTGTGAACAAACCTCGGCGATTTGTTCCAATTCTTTTTGGCGTACCGGATCGGTCTGGTTTTGCGCCAGTTCCATTGCCTTATCGGCGTGCCGCATGGCAAAGGTAATTACAGCATCAGCGCAAATATCCATAGCCTGGTATTCCTGGTCTTTTTCGTATGCGCGGGGGTCATTGAAATAGTCGAGTTTCTTGCGGTTTTCCGCAATATCACGCTTAAAGTCCAGCATACCCTTGCGATAAATCTTATCGTCAAGGATGGCATGGCCGGGAGCACGTTGCTCCATGAATTCGGTAAACACACCAGCGTTAAATGCCTGATGCCATTTTTCGTCCATTGCGCTAAAGAGTTTTTCACGCATGGTTTTGCCGGACCAGAAAGGGATGATTTTCTCTTTGTAAGTTTTTCTAACCTCTTCTGTGACTACAAAGGTTGTTTTTTCCCGACTGTTAAGTATGCGCAGGTCCTCCATGCTATGGCAGCATAATTCGGGGTAAGTGGGGGTGGCTTTAGGGGCTGGGCCACGCTCACCTACTATCAGTTCACCATCGTTAATACAAATGGATTTGTTCTCCATAAGGTACTTGAACGACAGGGCTCGGCATAGAGGAACAGAAACACTGGCAGGAATATCACTCTTATAAAAATCGGTTATCAGTTCAGCCCGTTCGGTAGAGATATACGGTTTTATCTCAACACTATGTTTACGCAGTTTTGCAACTCTTTCGTTCATAGTTACTAACCACCTATTTTGACTTCAAGTCCGTAATTGTTCAGGACCTTTGTAATCGAGTTTATTTGTTCTCCGTTGGGAGTTTCGGTTTGCATCAGTTTGATGTCGGCCGAGAGTCGAGCAGATTTCTCATTTCCACCACGGTTGTAAGGCAGGATGTCTATCCCTGTGACGCCTGGCAGTGACGCTGCGAATTTGCCTGTCGCTTCGATATTTGCCTGGTCGTCATTAAAGCCGGGAATGACCGGGATTCTGATTACGATTTTCTTGCCCGATTCCGAGAGACGCTTAATATTATCCAGTATCAGAGTATTTCCCACGCCGGTAAAACGTTCGTGCATGTTACTGTCCATGTGTTTGAGGTCGCAAAGGAAAAGATCGGTTTTATTGGCCACTGTTTCTATAATCTGTGGTTCTGCGTAACAGCTTGTATCTACCGCCGTGTGTATTCCTTGCGTTTGACTCTGGTTCAGCAGTGCGAGCAGGAACTCCGGCTGCATAAGTGGTTCGCCTCCGGAGAACGTGACGCCACCACGGGACTCATCGTAAAAAACAACATCTTTTTCAACCTCAACCATGACCTCACTGACGGTCATCTCCCGCCCGATGATTTCCCGCGCACCAGCCATACAAGCCTCCACACATTCGCCACACAGGTTGCATTTGCTTGCATCTGTTACAGGCTGGTCTTCAGTGAGCGTAGTGGCCTGGCGAGTACATATCTCTACGCACTGACCACACCTGACACACCTGCCCGTTCGAAAGCCGAGTTCCGGTTGTCTTTTCCAACTTTCGGGATTCTGGCACCACTGACAATTTAATGGACAACCTTTGAAGAATACCGTTGTTCGGATGCCTGGGCCGTCGTGTATAGCGTACTTCTTAATGTCAAATACGAACCCGGTTATCCGGAGTTCGGATTGTAAAGAAGAGGTAGGTTCTGAATCAGGGATATTTAGTTTATCTGCCACAATCTATTCTATTTCTCTGTCTTTTGGCTGATAAGCCTATATTTTTCCAATAAACAGGATTGATATGTGCATTTGCATGAGTTTATCATTCATTAGCATACCAAATTTACCCCATAAATACAATAGTATTGATCGTTTGTTCGCATTGTTCTTACCCGGAATAACCAAGCTGCAACTTTTGTTTCAGCAGACCTTGCAACTGTTTCTTAAGGGAGGGGCTTGATCATCTACAGATTGTACAGATTTGAGGGCTGCCGGTAAGTTCTAATCGGAGTTTTATATCAGAGATAAGAATAAGGGGTGGCCTTGTTATCTTATCCACGTCAAGTCGCTAACCACCATTTTCACAGTGGAGTGTCGCTTTGAATTGATGCCAACCATGACCGCCTTAATGCTCTCCGGATTTAATCGTCCATCCGGGTCTCGAGGAGACGAGGCTTGCCATAGTCTGTTATTGAACATGGCCCTAACTTGCTGTGGTTGACGCATACCGGCCTTAAAGTTGGTTTCAACCGCGTAACGTGTGTCGCTTTTCTCCACGAGCTGGACATGGACAATGCCTTCGCCTTCGAGCAATTGAACGGTTAATGCCAAACCTCTGAATGAGCTGTCCGGGATCTCCTTATCTTTCAGTGTTAATATAGGATAACACCACGGATCGGAATCGGCAAACTGCATCTTGAATAAGGTCCCCTTAGGTGAATATGGGTGATGGCTCATAGACGCACCGGGCACAATATTGTCCCGCCAGTTGTCGGCAATATCGGCGGACACAATTGGAATCGTATTGGCCAAACTGATGCTAACCACAGGCGAACAAAGCGTAACACACTTCCCCTCGACCAGCGTCCGCAAAAGAGCTACGAGTTCCAACTTTGAAGCTGATTGTATCTCGGGACGTTTGAGCTCCAGCCGGTGAAATTTGTCGGATCTTTCATACATGACCGGCGTCTCAAAGAAAAAATCTTTACTACGAACCACCTTATCGTTGCTCTCTTGAGCAGCGGCATCCCAGCCCTTAAATCGATATAGCACTTGAGAAGCACCTGCAGGAGCAGAAGTTTTCCACGTGACCTGAGCGGTATTGAATTCAGGCTGGACGGTTACAACTATTTTCCTGAAGCCCTCATCCGGTTTCAGAACCACATCATCGGCAACCAATCGTTTTGTGGGCCAGGGAACCTCATAAAGTGTAACGCTGTCCCAGTTCATCTCGTAAATGGGTTTTTCAGCCGGTCTCTGTTTGGGTTCGCAGTACAGGATAGCGGTAATTGTGTCTGATTCGGCCTCGGCTGTTACCTCATACTTGCCCCAACTATAGTAATCATGGTAATCAGACCAGATGGTAGTTTCGGCGATATCTAATCCCTCATACTTGTCGGTCTTTGGGTCATCGCCCACACCTTCATCATACTTGGGGGCTGGATGTTTGCTTACATCGACTGAGAATTGACTTGCCAAAGTGCCGCTTGGATTGATGCCAATTCTGGCGTTAGGCTGCGGTGCTCCGGTAGGCTGGAAAAATCCATAAGCCGTCATCCGATACATGTGGCACGGCTCGACCCTTCGGACATTTTGCAGAATCCCTGCCCGCCAGGCATAAGCCCACATATGCAGACGCACGTATTCTTTACCCGAGTGCGGCAGACGTTTACCCACCGCGTGTTCCGGCACATGCCCACCGCGTGTGAACCACTGATACCAGTAGCTTGGTGACCAACCACGATACCGCTCATACCAGATACCGTTTTCAAAATTGCCGTTCTCTATCAGATTGGGGCCTATAGTACCAATCTTCTCAAACTGTCCAGCCGGTTGGGCCGGCTTTTCTGGAAATTCAGGTCTCTGGTATTCAGAAAATTTGCCCTCGCAGGTCCATATAGTTGTAGGTCCCTGAATAGGCTTCATGGGTAGTCCTTTAGGCAGCAGATATCGATCCAGCCGCAAATGGTCTTTATAGACCCACAGCGTCAAAGCGTCACAGTCGCCGTAATGACCGGGATATATGCCGGCAGAAGTGATATAAGTGATTCCGTCGCGCTGCTCGTAACAGTATTGATGGTGGTCACCCGATAAGACCAGCTTGACATTATGCCGTCCTTTCAGTCCGTCGAAGTACCTGGCCAGGTCGTCAACTTCATGTTTGTGATGCAGAACAATGGAAACGGAGCTATCGTCCGGCTGTACGATAAGATTACGAATCCATTCTTTCTGCTCTTCAGTGTAATAAGCATCACAAACAATAAAACGAATTCCACTCCTTTTGAAGACATAACGGTAAGGTGGTTCGGGATGCTGCGAGTGTGCAGGCTTCTTGTTGGCTGTGATTTGCCATGCGGTGTGGTCGGCCACCTCGGGATTCCAGATTGGCCAGAGAGGACCACTCACATCTTCAGGTACGCGAGAGTGGTAGTATCCAAGCCCTGTAGCTTTAAGGCCGGTATCTAACCGATAGATGCCTTGTGTGGCGGCCCGACGTAAGAGTAATTTTAGCACGCCATTGTGTAAATCATGGTTGCCGGGCGCCAGATGAAATTCGATAGGGGGTGTCTCGGCACGCCGCAAATCAACAACATCCTTCCATGCACAACGATTGGCCCATTCGAATCTCGCATCGCCGGTATGAATAACAATTTTCGGTTTATTGGCTTTAAGCCTCGTAATCAACGCGGTGATCCACTCACACTCCGGCGTTTGGGTATCGGTAATCCAGGCCACATTCCATAAAGGTTTATCATCCCTGTCCTCTGCCCAGGTCACTAAGCAGATGCTCAAAGTGCATATCGTTAGGATTATTACCCTCGGCAAAAATTGCGAACGCCATCTCATGTCTAAATCCTCCTTTACTTGTATTTTTACATTTAACGCAAGTGGCAAGCAACGGGTCACAAATCACGACTTTTTTGTGTCAGGGCGACCGCCGATGCAATTGCAAAATTTGCGGTATGCGTGATACTAATGCTTATGTGCCTAATCCCAAGTCTGTCAGCAAGTTTTTTAACCTCGCCGGCCAGAGTAACCTCCGGCTGACCGGCGGCATT
>DATLBB010000357.1:0-7623 GCA_035527155.1 Sedimentisphaerales bacterium | reverse complement strand
TCTGCCAAAAGGGCGGTAATATGTATACGCAGGATGAGTACAGCGACTTTATTTACCGGTTTGAATTTAAGTTGACGCCGGGGGCTAATAACGGCCTTGGCATTCGGGCTCCTTTACAAGGCAATGCCGCCTATCAGGCGATGGAGCTGCAGATACTTGATAATACAGCGGCCCAATATAGAAACCTGCAGCCGTATCAATATCACGGCTCAATTTACGGCGTGGTTCCGGCAAAACGGGGGTGCCTCAAACCGGTGGGGCAATGGAATTGTCAAGAAGTCATAGCCAAAGGAGGGCGTATCAGGGTCAAGCTCAATGGCGGTATTATCGTCGATGCCGATATAAGCAAAATCACCGAAACAATGGATCACAGGCCTCATCCGGGACTCCATCGGGAAAAGGGGCATATCGGCTTTCTCGGCCATGGTTCCCAGCTTGAGTTTCGCAATATCCGGATTAAGCAATTATAGTAAAAACAGTCGGGCTGGGCTGTCTCGTTCGGCCGGGTTGGGAAGGATTCAGCCCGTGAGTCTTTTTAACAGCGAAATTCTGGATATAAGAAGAAAGAATATTAAGGCATCGACGCATGTCATTTTAATCAATGACAGGCAGTTACTGGTGCTTAGATACGCGCGCAATTGTGTGCCTAAATGTGTGAGGCTGGATAGCATAAGCCTTACTGAATTGTTGCCGCCAAGCGTACAACCCGGTTGAATATTCAGGTATTTTGCCAGCCCTAATACGGACAGAACGACAACAACGGCCCCTGTTAAAATCGCTGATTTTTTAATCTTTTTCCGCATTTTACCCCCCTTTATTTATTTGTCCTGATATCGGCTTTGTATGTGTGTCCTGATGTTCATAAGATTATACCGAGAATGGCTTTTCAATTCAAACATATATTGGCCGGACACGGTTTATAGGACCAATTGCGGGTGGTTGGCGAAAAGGGGAGCGGTTTTATCGGCCGGCCGCGGAAAGTTTTTTTCTCGCGAATCGGCCCGATGTGAGATGCGGGATACTCGATGCTCGATACTTGATACTCGATGCTTGATGCTCGATACGAGATTAGAGAAGCCCGCCACGAATCTGCTTGACGGATCAGAGGATTTTTGGCCAGCCGAAATTGTCAATTTGTACCCTTGACATTGCGGGGTGATATAGGTAATTTGAGATTAGAAGGTAAGCAAAAGGTGGAAGATTGGTTCATATTTGCGGTTATATGGACGCCGCCATGTTGAACAGAAATAGATAATTGTTGCGGAGGTAAAAATGAATAAAAGGAAAGAACTGTCGCAGAGAATAACGCTGTTGGTTGACAACCTGCCGCTTTTTCCAACTGATATTGACAAGCTCCTGTCGGCTGCAATAAAACCAAGCGAGGATAGCGTAGAGCTGCTGCGCCTGATAGAGAGTGATCCGAAACTCCGTGGCGAGATGTTGAAGCTGGCGCGTTCATACTTTGGAGCGAGTAGAGATTTTCAGACCATCAAGGATGCCGTCAGCCAAATCGGTATTCAGCCTCTCGTGCAGTTGATTGGGATATCGTATGCCAGGAGTGCGATACAGGAAGAATTCGCCGCCCTGAAATATCTGAAAGAATATGTAGACCACTCGGAGGAGGTGTCGATCGGCTGCCGAATCCTTGCTGAGATTTCTGATACGCTGCGGGGTCATTGTGAAGTTTATGCCCTGGCGGGCCTGATACATGATGTGGGCCGGCTGGCAATCCTTGTAGCAAGTGACAGGACGGGTGCTCATGTCCTGGGGACGTTATGGGACAAGATGTCATCCATTGTCCAGGAGGAAAAAGAGAGGGTGGGCACAAATCACTGCGAGGTTGGGATGCATATCTGCCGGAAGTGGAATTTATCGCCGGTCATCCAGGAGGGAGTCTTGAGACATCATACTCCTCTGTTCGATAACGATTTCAGCTTCCCCGGTGCTGTAATATTCGTAGCGCATTTTCTTTCCGCCAGCGACCCCAGCGGCGACATCATTTCAACCTCACTGCCTCCTGAGCTTTTTGACAGGCTGAACTTAAGTAGTGCTGATTTTGACAAGGCGAAAGAGATATACCAAAGCCGCACCCAAATTGACTCCTGATAAAAGAGAATCACGAGCGACGAGTCACGCTCTGATGATGTCGGTGATTTTCATGAGTCGGGAGGTGTTGTCGCGTTCGGCTTCGGCGAGTTTGTCGAAGATGAATCTTATCGTCTCGTCCAGTTCGGGGATGACGACGTGCTCCAAGACGTTTACCCTTCGTCGGGTCATCTGAAGCTCGGTGGCGAGGAGGCGGGCCTGCTTTTCCTTCTCAGCTAACTCAATCAAAGAGTCGAAGGCACGTTCCAAAGCCAATAATGCAACGTCTAACTCGCCGGACGTCGTTGCAAAGCCATAACAGATAATCTCGCCTTCCATCTCTTTTGTTAAATGCGGGACCTTTACATTCATTACGCGAGCGAACTCTATAGTCAGCGAAAACTTCTTCGTGGGGACTTCAAGGGCGGCCTTTATATCTTCCGGCTCCATCGTTGCACGGGCCAACATAAACCGCCGGAACGTTTCCAGCAGCTGGGCTTCGACACGTTTGCGTAACGGCCGGATTAGCCTGGCTATCTGAATTAACTGCCGAGATATCTCATCCCTTTTTTCGCTGAGCAGACGGTGACCGCGGCGGGCCAAAGCCACGCGCTTACGCAGGTATAAAAGCTGCATCCGAGTTGCGTTTACATTCGCCAGCACCTATGCGTCTCCTTTTGTTTCGTTCACCTGATGTTGCGATTCTTGTTCGTTCTGTTCCTGGCCGGTTTCATCAGGGGTTGTTTCTGACTTTTGTTCTTTTCGGAACCTGGGCATATACTTTTCTATCAGTTTGATATCGATACGCTTTAGCTCGACATTATCAAACATACTCAGCAGCTCCCAGCCAAGGTCGAGGGTCTGCTCGACCGGGCGGTTTTCGTAATAGCCCTGGGAGACATATTCGGCCTCGAACTTGTCGGCGAAAGTCATATATTTCTTATCTTCTTCCGAGAGCGCGGCTTCGCCCATAATCGTCGCCAGCTCCTGTGCTTCTTTGCCGCGGGCATAAGCGGCGTAAAGCTGGTTATAAAGGTCGGCGTGGTCTTCGCGTGTCTTGCCTTGGCCGATGCCTTTATCTTTGAGCCGCGACAGGCTCGGCAAGACGTCCACCGGCGGCGAGATGGCCTTTCTGTGCAGCGAGCGGGACAGGATAATCTGGCCTTCGGTGATGTAGCCGGTCAGGTCCGGCACCGGATGGGTCTTGTCGTCCTCGGGCATTGTCAATACCGGGACCATTGTAATAGAGCCTTTTTTCTCCTTGATTCGGCCGGCCCTTTCGTAAACGGTCGCCAGGTCTGTGTAGAGATATCCGGGGTATCCCCGTCGGCCCGGCACCTCTTTTCTGGCTGCACTGATTTCGCGAAGCGCCTCACAATAATTGGTCATATCGTTTAAGATTACTAACACGTGCATATCCTGTTCGTACGCGAGGTATTCTGCCGCCGTCAGCGCGAAGCGAGGCGTCGCAATACGTTCGATGGCCGGGTCGTTGGCGAGATTTACAAACATAACGGCACGCTCAATGGCACCTGTTTCGTGCAGGTCGTTGATGAAGAACTGGGCTGCTTCGAACGTGATACCCATCGCGGCAAAGACAACTGCGAACGCTTCGGCCTTGCCAAGTACCGTTGCCTGTCGGGCAAGCTGAGCGGTAATCTGGTCATGCGGCAGACCTGCACCTGAAAATATCGGCAGCTTCTGGCCTCGCACGAGTGGATTCAGGCCGTCGATTGTTGATATGCCGGTCTGGATGAATTCGTTCGGGTAATCGCGTGCGTACGGATTTATGGGTCTGCCGTTGATGTCCAGTCGCTTGTCAGGGATGATAGCGGGGCCATTGTCTTTCGGTTCTCCCAGGCCGGTGAACACCCTGCCGAGAATTTCCGGGGAGACAGCCAATTCGAGCGGCTTGGCCAAAAAGCGAACCGTGCTGCTGTTGACGTCAATGCCGCGTGTTCCCTCGAAGACCTGTACGAGGACTTTATCGTTTTCGACCTGTAGGATTTGGCCGTGACGGATTGAGCCGTCGCCGAGTTCGATATCGACGATATGACCGTACTTTGCCTCATCTACCATCTCGACCATCATCAAGGGCCCGGCGATACTTGCGACTGTTTGATATTCTTTTATAGACAGCATTCCAAGCTCCTATTTCGTGACTCGTCGCTCGTGACTCGATTTAGAAACGACGATTCGTGTTTAGTCTGTTTAAGTCACTACTGAAGTTCGTAATTGTTTCATCTGCTCTTCGATAGTTTCCCTTATTTTAGCGATTTTGTTAATATCAGCCTGCGGGATATATTTTGCCCTTGCGATTTCTTCCCGCACAGCCAATTTGAATATGTCTGTGGTTTCGACTCCCGCCTCAATGGCCATAAGCGATTGCTTGTGGAAGTGCAGGATGGTTTTCAACATCTCGTACTGCTTGGGCATCGAGGTGTGTGTATCGACCTCGTGAAAAGCATTTTGGTGCAGGTAGTCCTCGCGAATTGACCTTGATGTCTCAAGTGCCAGTCTATCTTTCGGCGATAAGGCTTCGGCCCCCACGAGGCGAACAATTTCAAGAAGCTCGGCCTCCTGCTCTAAGAGGCCCATTGCGTCGATGGTCAACTGCTCCATTTCGCGGCCCTGGTCTTTATCTTCGAAGCTGTCTTTCAGAGAATCCTTATAAAAGGAATAGGATGTGAGCCAACTTATCGCAGGGAAGTGTCTTTGGTAAGCAAGCCTTCCCTCCAGCGACCAGAAGACCTTTACGACGTGCAATGTCGCCTGGACGACGGAATCAGATAAATCACCGCCGGGCGGGCTGACTGCGCCGATAATCGATAACGAACCTTCGCGCTCGGGAGTGCCGGTGCACTCGACCCTGCCGGCCCTTTCATAAAAGGCGGCAATGCGGGCAGCCAGGTAGGCAGGATAGCCCTCCTCGGCGGGCATCTCCTCCAGCCGGGTCGATATCTCCCTCATCGCTTCGGCCCATCGGCTGGTGCTGTCGGCCATCAAGGCCACGACGTAGCCCATATCGCGGAAATACTCAGCTATGGTAATGCCCGTGTAAACGGATGCTTCTCTGGCAGCTACCGGCATATTCGATGTGTTTGCAATCAGTACCGAACGTTTCATCAGCGGCTCGCCGCTGCGTGGGTCTTTGAGTTCCGGGAACTCCGTGAGGACGTCTGTCATTTCGTTGCCACGTTCGCCACAGCCGACATACACAACAACGTCGGCATCAACCCATTTTGCTAACTGGTGCTGGACAACAGTTTTTCCGGTGCCAAAGGGGCCGGGGACGCAAGCAGTTCCACCCTTGGCGATGGGAAAAAAGCTGTCGATGACCCGCTGACCTGTAACAAGAACCATATCCGGAGTGAGGCGATTCTTTATCTGTCTGTCGTTGCGGACCGGCCATTTCTGCATTAGTGTTAGCGGAGTCTCACCGCCACCTTCGGGGGCGCAAATGGCGATGGTATCGTCGACCGTATAGTCACCTTCATTAATATTCTGGACAGTTCCGGATACACCAGATGGCACCATAATCTTGTGCATAATTAGTGTGGTCTCCTGAACCTGGCCGATAATGTCACCGGGACCTACCTTTGTGCCGCTGGCTATTGTAGGCTTGAAGTGCCATTTCTTTTCACGGTTTAGGCCGGGCATTGCGCTCCCTCGGCTCATGAATTCGCCCTCGGCTTCCACGAGCAAGTTGAGCGGTCTCTGGATGCCGTCATAAATGCTCTCAATCAGGCCCGGGCCTAATTCGACACTTAGAGGCGCTTCTGTATCAGTCACGGGTTCGCCGGGGCCCATGCCGGTGGTCTCTTCATAAACCTGAATGGAAGCCGAATCGCCGCGTAATTCCACGATTTCGCCTATGAGATTCAAATCGCCCACGCGAACGACGTCATACATTCGCGAGCCAGCCATACCTTCAGCAACGACAACAGGGCCTGCGACTTTGACTATTCTGCCAGCTTTTGTTTCTTTCATTTTTTAGACCTTTGTTTTTTGCCACAAAGGCACAAAGACACGAAGTTTTTTAAACTTATAATTTTTTTGTGACTTTGTGTCTTCGTGGCTGATTATCCTTGTTTTAACTGTCTTGCAAAATATTTATACCTGTGGCCAACTTGAGCACTTCTCCGAGTGCCTGTGTTGCGAAACCCTCGGATTCAGTGGTGAACGGCACAACCACAACACAAGGGGTCGGAGCATTCTGATAGGCTGAAAAAACCTCTTCAACCGCCGGAGCTATATTTTCGGCAACCACTACGAGAGCATATTTGGCGTCGATTATTTTCTTAGCGTTTTCGGTGATGTCGTCGGCTGTGTCGCCTGTAGCGTACGTATCCAGCCCCAGCGCCGAAAACGGCATGACAAAATCGGTATCACCAATTACTGCAATCTTACCTTCCATTTTTCTTATCTCGTGTAGCGTATCTCGTTTACGCTATTATCATTCTTTAGCTCCATGTTTGCGCAAGAGCTCAACGATTTCTTTATGGCTGTTCTCGTTTGCCAGCGACAACGGCGTTCGGCCTTTATTGTTTTTTGCATTAACGTCGGCTCTCTTGGCGATAAGTAATTCTGCTACGTCCTTGTTGCCTGCAGAGGCTGCTCTGTGCAGGGGCGTCCAGCCGGAATCGGACTTTGCATTAACGTCGGCGCCCTTGGCAATAAGCAGTTCTGCTACGTCCTTGTGGCCTGCGTAGGCCGCAAAGTGCAAAGGCGTACTGCCGGCATAGGACTTTGTATTGACATCGGCACCCTCTGAGATAAGGAACTCGGCCACATCCCTATGGCCTTTCTTGGCCGCATAGTGCAGAGGCGTGATGCTGTCTTTGTCCTTTGCGTTGACATCGGCTCCTTTAGTAAGAAACAGCCTTGCCACATCCCTGGAACCTCCAAGCGCCGCAAAGTGCAGGGGTGTAAGGTCATCGGTGTTTTTAGCGTTGACATCGGCGCCCTTTGCGATAAGGAGTTCTGCCACGGCCCTGTGGCCTTGACCAGCGGCGTAGTGCAGAGGTGTGATGCCGTCTTTGTCCCCTGCGTTGACATCGGCGCCGTTGGCAATAAGCAGTTCTGCCACGTCTTTGTGGCCAGCTTCGGCCGCTCCGTGCAGGGGCGTACCGCCGAGGCCTTCTCTGTCCCTTGCATTGACATCGGTGCCTCTTGAAAGGTAGCGCTGCACGTGGTCGATATCACCTGCCGTTACAGCTTCGTGAAGGGTGGTTGGTTTCTTCTCGCAACCGACAGCGATGAACATTAACGCTAAAGCCAAGCAAAGTGGAGAGAAGGACTTGTGTTTCGTTGGCCAGATTCTTCGCTTGCGCTCAGAATGACAATAAATGCGCTCAGAATGACAAAATCTTATGTTGTTTTTTGTGTTCTGGGTCATGAGATACGGTCTAAGATAAGTTTAGTGTTCAGGTTGTTCTTTTTGGCTGTTAATATCAGCCGAACCGTGCGGATTTCGTTTTCCTTCATTAACAAATAGGCGATAATCGGCTGAGGGCCGGTAGTAATCTGAATGGTTGA
>DATLBB010000356.1:0-4800 GCA_035527155.1 Sedimentisphaerales bacterium | reverse complement strand
CCAGAATTTTGCACTGCTGTCGGTGACACAGCCGAGCGTCGGGCCGTGCAAAATCGCGATATTGTGTTTTTTAGCCAATTGCTTAAACTCGGCGCTGTCAGTAAGAGGCATCAGCAAATCTCTGGGGCCGGCGAGGAAACGGCCAAACGGAAGTCCTGCGTCAACGGCCTGCTTAGCGTATGAAAGGGCCTTGTCGATGTCTTGCTTTTGGGCATAAGCGACTGCCAGGCCATACATGGACTCGAGGTCGCTGGGATGCTTTTTGAGATAGTTCTCAAGCTGCCTTATGGCTTTATCGTACTTTCCATCCACGATTTGAGACATTGCGCCGCGAACTACCTGCTTGTATTGCTCTGCAGCGTGGACGGCGGGTACATACGCCAATAGTGTCAAGCAGACAAATACTAACGCACCGGAGACTTTGTTCCGATTCATTTTATTGGTATCCTTAATCTTAGACCTTTTTAGACTAAAAGCTAAAACAACAATTCAAAATATAGAATACTTTTGGGTTTGATGCTATGATTTTGTTTTTTTACTTTTCGCTATGGCGGCACCGCTGTTTTAGCAGGTTCAATTTTTTAGCCCATAAGGGTGGAATATCGGTGAAGCTGTTTTCGAGGACCTCTATTGTATGCAGGATGTCTTGTTTTTCTGTTTGCGGTATTTTAGCAAAGCAATCCATCTCGTAGAATTTTGCCCGCCACCATTTCCAGGCTCGCCAGGCGGATTCTCGCGACTCGTTTTTTCGTATTTTAGCAATCTGGGCCCACAATCGGGCCGCATCGGCAAATTTGCCCTGGGCTGTGAGCAATCTTGCCCGGCAGCGGACAAGGTCCACATTGTCGCTCCTGCTATTGCTCGGCAGGTCATTGAGCAATTCTTCGATTTGGGATAATTTGTGGCCATCCTTTGATGTGCTGACAAGCAAAACCTCGGCAAGGTATAAGCGGGCCCGGCCGACGGGAATAAGGCCGTAGGTTGTCAGGGAAATTCTCTCACAATATCGAGCGATTGTCTGAGAGTTTTTCAGGAGCCTGGGGAAATCGGATGTCCCGTGTTGTAATTGTTCGAACCGGTCGATGATCCGCAGAAGCAGCTTCTCAGCCTCGATGACGTGCTCGTAATTGTTTGTGCGGCAGATTTTGGCCAAGTATTCGGCGGACTCATCCAGCCTGCCTAAATGTCGAAATGCGTTTGATTTGAGTGCGCATAGGTTTGGTTCGATAGCAATTTCAGCGTCGGTGACGACATCCAGGACCTTCTGGACCGAAGCCTTATCTTTCGATTCGAGAAGCAGCCGACAATATACGGTTATTGCTTCTGTTCGTAATCGGCTGTCGTTTTCGTCCCGGCGACAGTCTTTTATAAAATCGCCTAATTGCTTAAGTAGCTCACTGCGCTTTTCTCGACTTTCGGACTGGCTTTGCTGTATTGCTTCGGTTATGAGGTCAAGCTTTGCTCTGTTGCGCCAACTTCCGGCAGGTCGGCTCGCAATTTTATCCAACAGTAGTTTGCTTTTTTCGGTTTGGCCGCACTCGTTGAGAATGACGGTATAAAGGTATTCAGTTTCCTCTTCTATTCTTTCGGCTGCGATTGTGCGGTAATTTTCAAAAGCCTCGATAGCAAGTTGGCAGTTGCCGGTGTCCTGGGTATAAAAGTTGTATGCGAGTTGAGTAGCTTGTTTGGCGATTTTGTGGGCCTCAATATTCAGTCTGTCACTTTTTTGCAGTTGCTGTAACGTGCTTGCCTTTATCAGGAGATTAACCGCTTCGGCTGGTGACGAATCTGCAAATGCGATTGCGGCGACGTAAAGTATCAAAGGCGTTTGGAATTTCTCTGTGCTTGAGAGGTGGCCAAGCAGTGTTTTGTATTCTTTAGTTTTATTTTTCCAGGCGGTCTGGGCGGCAAGGTCAGCCTCAAAGATACTGATTTGCTGTAAGTATTGTTTTGTTGGCTGTCCCTCTTCGATACGATGGGACAAATCCGACAAAGTAAGTGAGCCGAGGAAATCTTCTATCTGCGGCCAGGTTTGAACGGTTTTTTCAAAGCCTTGCGGGTTATATTGTCTTTGCAGAAAGGCCAAAGACAAAATCAATTCAAAATCATTGTTACAACTACTTTGCGACAATTTGTGAGCCAATGAGTTTAACGCTTCCAATTTGCCTATACTAAATAATTTGATTCTTTCTATCGCCGCCCTAAAATAAATTGCATCCGGCACTGAAGACCGGGCCATAAGGGAATTGAGTATCTCTATTGCTAATGTTCGCCAGGCGGAGTCAATCTGGGCCAACGCAAGGATTTTAGCTCTTAGAAGCTGCGAATTAGCTGAACTGTGTGCCGTGTCGAGCAAGATTATTTGATCCCTCACGTCTTGCAGCGTTTTATTTAGTGGTGACTGCTCGACTGTGAGGGCCAGATAGTAGTCAATTTTACATTTGGCTAAATTGGTAATGTAAATATCAGTAGATAACTTTCTCCACAGGCCGGTCGAGCCGTACCTGTCGTCCCAGTCATTTCCCTGATAGTTTTCAATTTGCTTTGCCAGTTTCTGCTGGCTCTCTGCGATGGCCAGCAGTCGGTCACCGGCACTTCTTGCGAGTGTGTGCAGATTTTCTCTTTCGCGTTGGCTTAGAAATTTGCCGCTGTATTCATATGACATACGAAGCTGGAAACTTTTCTGCATAAATGTATCGGTGGTTTGCCGTACTTTTTCGGCCAGGCTGTTAATATCATCAGCGGTCGGGATTGCATTGGCGGAATCTGCCGGCAGGTACGAAAGGAAAAATGCAATAAGAAAAACAGTTATGGTTTTAAGGGTACACCTATTCGAGCTACCCATCAGGGCTACTCCGTCATTCGGAATGTGATATCGGTAAGTCCCGCTCCGAAAAACATATTATATATTTTTGCGAGATGGTCCCATTTTACTTCGGGCGCACAGACAATTTCTATTGGGTCGGCGGCGAATCTTTTTTGGGCAAGCAGGCACTTGTTCATTGTCTCTATCAATACAGCTAAATTTGCCTCAATGTTTTCGTTTTCTATCCGGACTGTGTGAAGCTCGCCTATTTGGACCTTGCAGCCGGTCTGCGTCGACGAAATATGTATTATCAGAGGCTCAGGCTTTCCTATGCTGATGTTCCGGGCATGTGCGGCAGATAACTGGAACGGCAGGAAATCTTCGGCCGGCCTCCATTTCGCCGCTACAAAAAAGAATATGAGCAGCAGAAATATCATGTCTATCATGGGTGCCATACGCAGACTAAACCGATGCCGCTGACTATTGTTTAGCCGGGCTAAAATACCGCTTTCCATGCTGTGATTTTTCATGGCGTTTAGTTTTCTATCCGCTATTTGTTGTCTCTGGCGAATTCAGCTCCGCGGCGCAAAGCTTCGGTGTTGATCGGCAGTGTTTTATGATACCGCTTCGCTATTGTCTCGGCTAAGCAGGCGACCGCCGCATCGGGATTTAAGGTGCCTCGCTTTTGCAAGTACGCGCCTATGGCTACCATATTAGCGGCTTTCTTATTTCCTAATTCGACTGCAATTTCGTCCGCCGGGACCGCTATCATCTCGATTGAATCGTCTAATTGCGGCTTAGTGTCAATCAAAGAACTGTTCATAACCAGCAGGCCGCCGTTTTTGAGGCGTGGTGCGAATTTGTTCAGCGAGGCCTTGTTCATTATAATCAGCGAATCAGGCCTGTCGACCAGAGGTGAGGCGATGGGCTCATCTGCGATGATGACCATACAATTTGCGGTACCGCCGCGGACCTCGGCGCCGTAGGAGGGCATATAGGTTACCTCTTTCCCGGCCTTCATCGCCGTTTGTGCCAGCAGTTTGCCGGCCAGCAGAATTCCCTGCCCGCCGAAGCCGGCTATAATAATCTCTTCGTAAAAACCATTTGTTGTCATTTTCAGCCCTTCAGTCGGCCGAGCGGGAAGACTTTTGTCATTTCGTTCTCAATCCATTCCATTGCCTTAACCGGTGTCATTCGCCAATATGTCGGGCAGGACGAAAGAAGCTCAACGAGCGAGAGGCCTTGAACACCGTTGAGCTGCAGCTCGAAAGCGTGCTTGACGGCCTTTTTGGCCTTGCGGATTTGGGCCGGGCTGCTGAGCGCGCATCGCTCAACGTAGATTGCGCCCGGCAACAGTGCCAACAATTCCGATACTTGCAGTGGGTAGCCCTCGTTGGCAGCTTCTCGACCCTTTTGCGTCGTGGCTGTCACCTGGCCGAGAACGGTTGTCGGCGCCATCTGGCCGCCTGTCATTCCAAATACGGCGTTATTGATGAAGATAACTGTTATCTGTTCGCCTCTGTGGGCGGCGTGAATTATTTCGCCGGTCCCAATTGCTGCCAGGTCCCCATCGCCCTGGTAGGAGAAGATTATCTTGTCCGGATTGGTCCTTTTCATCCCTGTCGCTACGGCCGGTGCTCTGCCGTGCGCTACCTCGACCATATCGACGTCAATGTAATTATACTCTAACACCGCGCACCCCACAGGAGCTATGCCAATGGTGCGGTCGTGTATACCCAGTTCATCGATAGTCTCGGCTATCAATCGATGAGCAATGCCGTGTCCGCATCCGGGACAATAATGCGTAGGGCAATCCTTCAACGTCGGTGTTCGCTCAAATATTGTTTTCATTGCTTTTTCACCGGTATTGTGAGCTGTTTGATTCTTTCCATGACCTGGTCAACGGTCGGCACCCCACCGCCTGCTCGGCCGTAAAATACTACCGGCACTTTTCCGGCTACGGCCAGCTTTACGTCTTCGACCATCTGGCCCAT
>DATLBB010000355.1:0-8558 GCA_035527155.1 Sedimentisphaerales bacterium | reverse complement strand
TGGGCTCTGCGGTGCCGTGTCAGAGAAAAGCTGGTGGAATTCATTCAGAAAAATTATCCCCACGCTTTGCCTAAGCTAAGGGCCGAATTCGATAAGCAAAAAAGTTAAGTATTGATTATGCGGATTAATTTAAAACACATTTGGCGCAGGGTCCTGAAGTTTCTTAGGTTGTCGCCGTTGTCACTGGCGAAAAAGTGTCGGATTACCTTTGGCGCTGCGGTCATCTTGGTCTTGGCATTAGCGCTTCTGTGGCCATATATCTGGATGGGGCAGTTGACAAAGAAGGCCTCTTTGGATGCAGGAAGGGCAAAAGCTGAGACCCTGTTGCGCCGGCACTTTCAGTTAAAAGAAACCGGCGAAACGACCCTTACCGCACTGGACAATACCGGTGCGGAGCTCGATGTAAATGACCCGGAAGTCCGATGGTTCCGCTTCGCCGAAGATGATGAAAAAAGGCTTCAGCAGTTGACGGAAGAGCAGAGGCGGATGATTAAATCTCTAAGGGCACAGGAAGCCAGGGAAGACAACATTTTTTTTGCCGAAAAAACCGGCGTTCTATACAGCAATTATGTGCGAATCTTTAAGGCTGATGATACCTGTATAAACTGCCATAAGCCCCAGGGTTCTGCTTCCGCATTTTCGCCGAATGAGCAGATAGGTGCCGTGATTATTCAGCGCCCCGCCACTGAAATCAGCAATGCGATTCTCTTAAATCGGGTCTCGATAATCGTGGCCGGACTCTTCGCTGGAGCTGGCGCTATCGTTGCTTTTTATATGATAACACAGAGGGTAATCCTTCGCCCCATCCGCCAACTCAGGGCTCTTGCAAGTAACGTCGCTGAGGGAAATCTCGATATAAGAAGCGCGATAAAAACTGGTGACGAATATGAAAAGCTCGCAAATGCCTTTAATAATATGCTCGATGGACTCCAGGCCACGCAGGAAAAATTGCGCCAGGCAAACAAGCAGCTCGATGCCAAAATAACTGAGCTTTCAGAACGAAATATTGAGCTGTTCAAGGCAAATAAAATAAAGGGCGAATTTTTAGCCAACATCTCACACGAGTTCAGAACACCCTTGAATGCCATACTCGGCTTTGCACAGGTCCTCCGGGAAAAGCCCGGCCTTCTAAAAAAGGAAAAAGCACAGAGGTACGCCGAAAATATCATTACAGGCGGAAACAGGCTCTTGAATATGATTAATGACCTGCTCGACTTGGCAAAGACCGAAGCCGGAAAAATGGAGCTGCACATAGAAAAAGCTTCTGTGCCCCAGTTGTGCAAAGCTCTGATAGCATCTTTTTCGTTACTGACGAAGGAAAAGAAAATCAAAGTCAAGCTCCTCAGCGATGACGATATCCCTCCCCTTATGACGGATGCAGGCAAAGTACAGCAGATACTTTACAATTTTCTAAGTAACGCGGTAAAGTTCACACCACAGCGGGGAAGGATTGAAATTCGAGCTGGCCTTCTGCCGGATGAAAACACCGTCCGCATCGCGGTAACCGATACCGGCTGTGGTATCGCCGAGGCTGACAGGGAGAAGATATTCGAAAAATTCCGGCAGGCTGACGGCTCCATAACCCGCGAATCCACAGGCAGCGGCCTCGGCCTTACAATCAGCAGGGAATTAGCGGCTATGCTGGCAGGCACTATCGGCCTGGAAAGCGAGCTTGGCAAAGGCTCGACCTTCTGGCTCGATATCCCAATTACACTCACCAAAAACGAAAAACAACACGCTTAAAACCAATCATACGGATTTCCGATTGACGATTGATGATTGACAGTTTAGAATAGAATACAGGTATTGGTAATTACCAATTACCAGTTACCGATTACCATTTACCAGTTACCTGCTGAAAGGAAGGTGTGCTGATGGCTCGGAAATTTGTGAGAGCGATTTTTCCCGGCTCCTTTGACCCGATTACAAACGGGCATTTGGATGTTATCAACAGAGCTATAAAGCTCTTTGACGAGCTTATCATTGCAGTCGGGCGAAGTCCGGTCAAAAACCAGCTCTTTACACCTGAAGAGCGGGTGGAGATGATAGCTGAGCTGATGGCCGATATGCCTGGCGTCTCGGTTGAGAGTTTCGACGGGCTCACCGTTGAATATGCTGCCGATAAAAAGGCTGATGTTATCCTGCGCGGCCTCAGAAGCCTTACAGATGTGCAGTATGAGTTCCAGCTTGCTATGACTAACAGGGCTGTGACCGGCATAGAAACCGTCTTTGTTATGACCAGTGAGCAGTATGGCTTTACCAGTTCCACCCTCATTCGCCAGGTTGCCTCGCTGGGCGGTAACCTTTCGAACCTGATTCCGGAAAATGTCCGTAATCGGTTGCAGCAACGCCTTAAAAAAAAGTAAAAGGGATACTCGATGCTGGACGACTTCGGTGAGCTCAGTCGAACCGCTCGATAATCGTTGAGGAGAGAGAATCCGCCATTAGGCGTCCTGCGGAGAGTTACGAGGTTCGAGAATGTTGACTGTTAGTGTTGAAACACGTTTTTGGGCATCGCACCAGTTGACCTTGCCGGACGGCTCCAAAGAGCCTCTGCACGCTCATAACTGGTCGGCTGCCGCTGATGTCAGCAGCAACGTGCTGAGCGATATGGGACTCGTTATGGACTTTCACCGACTAAAGGAGATGCTCGATAATATCGTGGCTGAGTTTGATAATATGGCGTTGGACGGCATCGATTATTTTCGGAAGAACAACTCATCGGCCGAAAATGTAGCCGGATACATATATGAAAAACTTCAGCTCACACTGCCCACAGACGTCAGGCTTGAAGCTGTCAGGGTTGCTGAGGAGCCAGGCTGTTCGGCAAAATTCGCAGGTTCGTCTTAACCGGACAAATGCAAAAAAAATGTGTTTGGAGACCTCATAAATAGATGGGGCTTGGCAATTCGCCCTGTAGAGGTTTTCCAAATTTGACGATATTTTCAGAGTCGGGCCGCAAGCTTGCGGCGTCGGCAGCATTTTGGTATGATATATATGTGAACAGTTGGCCCGATGCCGGATACTCGATAAGCGTTAAATATCGAGCATCGAGCATCGAGTATCGAGAGTCGAGTATGCAGTGTCAAATTTGTAATAAAAATGATGCGACTATTCACCTGACTGAGATTGCTGAGGGAGTCCGCGCCGAGATGCATGTTTGTGAGCATTGTGCCCAGGAGCAGGGTATTGCCGTCAAGAGTCAGATTCCCTTAAATGAGCTGCTCAGCAGCCTGCTTGCCGTCCAGCCGACAGACGAGGAGCTGTTCGGCCCTTCGGAGAAGGGCGCCGCCTGTCCACACTGTGGCTTTACCCTGGCTCAATTCCGCAAAGAGGCCGTGCTGGGCTGTCCTTATGATTATGAGGTGTTTGAGAAACCGCTTCTGAACCTTATAAAAAAAGCGCACAACGGAAAAACTAACCATTGTGGAAAGGTCCCTTCAAAGACCTCCACGGGTACAAAAGAGCAAATAAAGCTTATTGCACTTCGTCAACAGCTCGAAGCCGCCGTGCGAAGCGAAGATTACGAACGGGCCGCAAAATTGCGGGACAAAATAAATAAGTGTGAAAACTAAAAGCAAAGTAAGAGATACGCTTCACGAGAAACGAAAATGAAGCTGACCGATCTAAGTAGCGACATAAACGAATGGTTTAGCGGCTCCGGACCCTTGGCCGATATTGTTATATCCTCACGGATTCGTTTGGCTCGGAATCTGGCCGGCTACAAATTCCTGAACCGCTGCAAAACCGACGAAAAGGCCGAAATTCTAAAAAAGCTCAGAGATGTGCTCATGTCCCTGGACCTCGGCGACAAAGTCTTTTATATCAGCGTGGACAAGGCACCCGTTTTGAACAGGCATTTCCTCGTCGAACGACATCTTATCAGCCGACACCACGCCTTCGGAAAGGGACCGCGAGGAGCAGTTATCGCACAGCGGGAATTTTTCACTGCTATGATTAACGAGGAGGACCATCTGCGAATCCAGGTGCTGAGAGGCGGACTGCAGCTATCTAAATGTGCCGAGCAGATAAATCACATCGACGATATGATTGAACAGAAGGTTAGTTATGCCTTCAGTCCTCGTTATGGATACTTGACGGCCTGCCCCACCAATCTGGGCACCGCAATTCGGGTTTCGGTAATGCTGCATCTGCCGGCCTTGAAGATAACAGGACAGATTGAGAAGTTCTTCAATGCCGCAAGGGATATGGAACTCGCCGTGCGGGGTCTTTTCGGGGAAGGGACCGAGGCCGCAGGAGATTTCTATCAGATTTCAAATCAGGTTACGCTTGGTATCTCGGAGGCCGATATCATTGCCCAGTTTGAAAATACCGTCATCCCCGAAATTGTTGAGTATGAAAACACTGCCAGAAATCAGCTCCTCTCCAAACAGATAGACGTTCTTGATGATAAGATTTCTCGGGCGATGGCGCTGCTGCGAAATGCCCATTTGATAAGTTCACAGGAGGCGTTGTTCTTGCTGAGCCATTTGCGATTGGGTCTGAATATGCGCGACCAAATGGGCGCTTCGACTCCTGCGATTGATACGCTTTGCACGCTCAGCCGGCAGGATGTCGATGCGGATAAGAGTCGCGGCCTTTCCATTGAGACTATAAACCGCCTGTTTATGCTGACGCTGCCGGCACATCTGCAGTTAAACTATGGAAAACCCCTCGACGCCACACACAGAGACGTACTTAGGGCACAGATTATACGCTCTGCTCTGAGCGGGGACACCTGACAAACGAGTTAGGTAGCGTGTGCACTGCACACCATTTTTCTGTCATTCCTGCCCCCGCCAATCTCAGCTTTTGTACAGAACTTGACCGTTAGCACCTTCATAAATACCCAGGTTTTCCAGCAACTCTTGGAATTAAGACTTTCCCTGGAAAATACGCGACAAACAGACTAAAATGTGATAATCAAAACATTACGGATGCCGCCCTGAATTAGCCGAAGCCCTGAGCAGAGTCGAAGGGGCAGCCGAAGGATTGACGCATCTGCTTGAAGGAGCAACACATGAATGTGGTAATGATAATTCCAACGGGGATTGGATGTGAAATCGGTGGGCATTGTGGCGATGCTAATCCGGCTGCCGGGTTATTGGCTGCCTGCTGTGATACTCTCATTTTGCATCCAAATGTTGTAAATGCATCAGATATAAATGAGATGCCAGAGAATTGTCTGTATGTGGAAGGAAGCATATTGGACAGATTCTTGAAGGGAGAGCTTCGTTTAGAGAGAGTTCTCTCGAATAAAGTCTTAGTAACAGTAAACAAGGCGGATTATCAATCCATAAATGCTGTATCTGCAGCAAGAGCAACAATAGGATTAGATGCTGAAATAGTGGAACTCAGAGTTCCACTGAAACTGATAGCCCGGATGAAAGACGGGATAGCAACCGGAGAAGTGAAGAACTCCAAAGAACTGGTAGAGCAGGTGAGAGAGCATGAATTTGATGCCTTAGGTATTGCTACGCCCATCACAATAGACAAGAAAACCCTCAAGGACTATTTTATGCACGGCGGTGTAAATCCGGTCGGCGGAGTTGAGGCGGTAGCTTCAAAATTGATAGCGAATGCATTAGATAAACCGGTAGCTCATGGTCCGGTAGATTATTCCATAGAGGGTTTTGCTGAAGTTATAGATCCGAGAATGGCGGTAGAAATAGTTACTGAGAATTTTATACATTGTTTGCTTAAAGGTCTCCACAAAGCTCCTCGCATCAATTACGAAAAGGGAATAAGTGCCAAGGATGTAGACTGTATGGTGTCCCCGTATGGCTGTTTTGGAGTTCCTCATCAGGCCTGTTTAGACGCCAATATTCCAGTGGTTGTAGTAAGGGAGAATAAAACTTGTTTGAAACATCCTGAGCATAAGAAGTTCATATATGTAGACAACTATATAGAGGCAGCCGGCATGTTGATGGCGATGCAGGCCGGAGTTCATCCATCTTCGGTGAGAAGGCCATTGAAGCATACTATTGTAAAATAGCGCATTGCCTCTCGACCTTCTGTCCATTGCTGTCCCCGATACTCGCTAAACGGAGTGAAATTATGAGAACATACCTGATAGTAATCCTGATAGCCTGTACCACACAGGTGTGGATGGCGGGCTTTATGCTGAGCTGATTGCCGTCTCCATAGAGGAATAGAGAACAATGAAAGAGACACGGATATGTTTTACCAGGCTCGTGACGGCCGCGGCTGTTTTACCGCTGATCGCGCTGACCGTATTTGCTCGAGCACGCCCGCAGCAGAAACCGCCTGTCGGCTTTGAAGTGGGCCCACGAACGGACGAGATCGTACCGAAGCGATTCATTATTGATCCTCCTACAATAGAGAATCTGGGCTTCCGGTGGTATATCGAGGGTGACAACAACAGGAACGCATCGGTCACCGTTGCGTTCAGGAAAAAGGCCCACACGCAGTGGAAGACCGCTCTGCCAATGCTGCGTGTTCATCACGAGGTGTCGAACCAGCAATATGGGCCGTACCGTACAGGCAACCTGTTCGCCGGTAGCGTGTTGTTCCTGGAACCGGCTACGGTGTATGAAGTGCGATTCACCATGTCCGATCCGGATGGCGGCGCGCCGCCAGAGCCTAAGATTGTCACTGCTGCGACGCGGGCCGAACCCAGGGCGTTCGAAGGTGGGCGAACGATAAAGGCCACCGCCAAGAAGGGACTCATGGCTGCCATTGAACAAGCGCAGCCCGGCGATGTGATTCTACTGCGAGCGGGCATCTATAAGGGGCCGTTTGATCTGAAGAAGTCCGGCACAGCCAGGAAACCTATCGTTGTTCGCGGTCCGGCCGATGGCGAGGCGGTACTGGAAGGCCAGGGAGTCAGCAGCCGCTCAAGGATCGTGACGCTCAACGGCACGCATCATCTGCATTTTGAAAGACTGACCTTCCGCAACGCCCAGATGGCTATCTACGCTGCAAAACCGGGCGGTTCAAAGGGCCTTGTCGTCCGAGGATGCAGGATCCACGACGTGGTATACGGAATTAACACCGGCTGCGAGAATTCCAGGGACTGGTACATCTCGGACAACGATATCGTCGGCATCAATACAACGTGGTATCCCCGGCCATCGAAGACATATATGAGTCCCGGCCACACCGGTATCAACGTCTACGGACGCGGCCACGTTATCTGCTACAACCGCATCACGAGATTTAGCGATTCAGCCGCGATCTACAACTTCGGCCCCCCGGTAGATGATGTAACGAAGCACTGCGTGAACATCGACTTCTATAACAACGACCTCTCCTGGGCGCAGGATGACACATTCGAGGCGGACTACGGCTGCCACAACGTGCGGTTTTATCGCAACCGCTGCTATAACGCGCACACGGGCATGTCCACTCAACCGTTCTATGGCGGCCCTGTCTACCTGATCCGCAACGAACTGTACGCAATCACCAGCCTCAGCTATAAGCTAAATAACTACCCTGCCGGCATTGAGGCATACAACAATACATCATGTTGTGCGGGACAGGGTTTCCGTCCACCGGCCATCTGGCAAAACGGGCACTTCAGAAACAACCTGTTCATGGGCGGCGAGGGATACGCGATGGAGTCCGGCTCGCCAACGGCCTACAGCACGATGGATTACAACGCATACCGTCGCAACGAGCCCAATCGGCTGCTCAAGTGGACAAGCCACAATGCAAATATCAGCAGGTACCAGTCGATTGAAGAGTTCTTCAAGGCCACGGGGCTCGAGGAGCACGGCATCCTGGCAGACTACGACATCTTCGTCAACGCCGGGCCGCCGGAAAAGGGAAGGTCTTGTAAACCCGGTGATTACGACCTGCGGCTGAAGAAGAACGTTAATGTAGTTGATGCGGGTATTGCCCTGCCGCAAATCACGGATGGTTTCACCGGGAAAGCACCGGACTTGGGCTGCTACGAACTCGGCCGCCAACCTCCACATTATGGGCCTCGGCGGTTTTGAAAGTCGCATAGGGTATGCAAAATACTTATCTGCCTGAAGGCAGTTGCACACGCGGGAACTGGGACGCGGATTCTTGTTTCTTATTTAAAAAAACCGCGACGTCTTTTGTCGCCCCCGTATCGGTTAGCCCCCCAGCTCCCAACTTTTTGCGCGAAATGATATAAGTACTTGCGCACTATGTAGTTCGCCTTCATAATACTCCTATATGGATTGATAATTCAATTAAGGAGATGATTATGGAAGACGAACTGTTCAAAAAAGTATACCATCAGATCAAACAAACCGCAAAAAACAAAACCCTCAAAAGAGCTACTTTTTCACACGCCCAGATACTACGTACATACTTCTGGGCAGTACTTCACGATCGGCCTATCTACTGGGCGTGCAAAAAGAAAAACTGGCCTATTTACTATCAACGGTACCAGTTACCAACAGCTTCTACAATGTCACGACGACTACGAACCAAGGCAATACAAAAACTGCTAAAACAAATGGAACATTCTTTGATACAAAGTGTACCTCGAAGTACATGTCGATGGATAGATGCAAAACCATTGCCGATTGGTGGTAATAGTAAAGATAAAGACTCCAGGTTTG
>DATLBB010000354.1:0-12312 GCA_035527155.1 Sedimentisphaerales bacterium | reverse complement strand
CGAGCCTTTCCTTGAGCGAGTCGAAGATATCGTGTTACTGACAAAAGAGAACCTCCTTGCTTTGTTGCGGCAGTAGCTCAGTTGGTAGAGCAACGGACTGAAAATCCGTGTGTCGGCGGTTCAAATCCGCCCCTGCCCATTTATAACTCCTTCCCTTATAAGCACTTACCCCCCTGTTTTTTTCTCCAAAACAGGTTGTGCACAAAAGTGCACAAGAAAGGAAACATCAGATTCGCCTATTTCTCCTGTTTCTGAGATGGGAAGATGCTCCTTGTTTGAGTGGAGAGAACCTACAATTGTGGTCTCCGAAACGAGTATTACTGACATACTTTTGAAAATTGGCCGTATTACGTTGATTCGGAATCAGGTTGGTTGCTGTCCTGCCTATATCCGTAGTGACAGTGGGCCGGAGTTTGTCTCGAAGGCCGTGAAGAAATAGCTCAGAGAATCAGGCATGAACACGTTGTATATTGCTTCAGGTACTCCCTGGGAGAACGGTTATGTAGGGTCATTCAACAGCAGACTTAGAGATGAATTGCCCAATAGAGAACTGTTCTTGAGCATTGATGAATTCAGATATGTTGCGGATCGCTGGCGGATGGATTATAATAACTACTCCGGCAGGCCGTCATTGCCGGACATAGCAGCCTGGACTATATGGCACCGGCAGCATTGGCGACGATGTGTCTTGAGCAAGGCTCCGCTTTACTCGAGACAGGAAGAATAGTTGTGAAATACTCTCATAACAACTGGACCAAAAGATGGGGGCAGGTCATATTTCAAAAAAAGGATTACCTATGAAAAGTGCAGGCATTTTTATCCCGCTGATGCTAACTCTGGCCGCAGTCAATGGCGCTGTTCACCAACCACGAACGCCAGACAGGCCAAGGCTGAGAAAGCTCCCGTCACCGCGGGCTGAATTGAACCTTGAAGAAATCCCTTTTAAGATAGTGTACGAAACCTACCGCAGAACCGGAGACAGGCAAAACTGGGAGCTGTTCTTGATAAATCCGGACGGTACCAATCCCGTTAATCTCACCGGGACTCCTGATGTAGATGAGATGTATCCGCATGTTTCTCCTGACGGCACGAAGATTTGCTTTGTTACTGATGAAGGGACAGGAAGAAAGGTTCGAAGTGTCTACTACATGAAAGTCAACGGAACCGGCCGGGTCAAAGTCGCTGATAACGCTCGCCAGCCTTGCTGGAGCCCGGACGGCAAAAGCATCGCTTATCTAAAAGGAGAGTATGAGCGCTATAGTACGAGGGAATATGCAACCTCGGGACTTTTCATCTATAATTTGCAAACCCGTCAGCATCAGCAGCACCCGAATAAAGCTTTGCACCACATTTATGCGATTTGCTGGTCGCCGGATGGTAACTGGTTTGTTGGTGCCGTGCACGGAGGAATGGATTACAGCGATACCATCCTAACTTTTGAAGCAAATGGTACAAAACTATTCGATCTGGAAAAGTGGGCGGTCAGGGGCTGTAGACCTGACTTTAGTCTTGACGGCAAGAAGATGGTATGGGGGGAAACTGATTGGAATCTATGTGTTGGCGATTTCGACACCAGGTCCGGTGCTCCACGGGTAACTAATATTCGTGATGTTGTCAACTGCCAGCGGAAATTTAAAGTGTATCATGTTGACTTCTCACCGGATGGCAGGTATATCGCCTTCAGCTATGGCCCCTTCAAGGGAGGACAGCAGGTAGCAGGTAAAGCCAGAGGGTGGAATATCTGCGTCGGTGATTTGACAGGCAAATGGGTACAAATCACCACCGATGGTAACCACAACAAGGAACCCGATTGGGTGCCGATTGCGGTTCCGAACAATCAGCTAATGGAAAATCTAAAGCAGAAATAATATAGTCTAAAAGAATCGAAAGAAAGACCAATATGTCAAAGACTAAATTGCTTGGAACAGGTATAGGAATTCTTTTTCCTCTCTTGTTAATTCTCCTTCCGGCAAATCAGGATGTTTGCGGGTCAACAGCGCTTTCTAAGGAGAAGTTGGCCCAGCTCCCATTTAAAATAGTGTACGAAACATACCGGCAAACCGGCGGCAGGAAAAACTGGGAACTGTTCCTGATAAATGCGGATGGTTCCAATCCGGTTAATCTTACCCGCACCGCTGACGTAGATGAAATGTATCCCCACGCTTCTCCTGATGGTACGAAGATATGTTTCATTGCTGATGAATTGGTAGAGAAGAAGAAAACTCGAAACCTCTATTATATGAATATTCATGGAAGCGGGCGGGTAAAGGTCGTTAACAACGCACGGCAGCCATGCTGGGGTCCCGACGGGAAAACTATCGCATATCTAAAGGGCGAATTCACCCGTTACACTATTACGGACTACGCCACAAAGGAACTTGTCTTTTACGATATAGAAACTCGCAAACACAGGCAGCACCCAAATAAAAATTTACATCATCTTTATAATATTTGCTGGTCACCGGACGGCAATTGGTTTCTTGCCACCGTCCATGGTGGAATGAGTTTCAAACACGCGAATCTGGCTTTTCAAGCCGACGGTAACAAAGTTTTTGACTTAACGAAATATGGAGTCACGGGCTGTAGGCCTGACTGTAGTCTCGATAGCAGCAGGATTACCTGGGGCTTGAGTGATTGGGTTTTATGCACTGCCGGCATCGACTTGACTTCCTCAGTGCCGCGAGTGACTGGTGTTCAGCGTGTCGTTAAGTGTGGCAAAGAGGATGAGGTTTATCACTCTGACTTCTCACCGGACGCCAAATACATTGCTTTCAGCCACGGCCCCAAGGCACAAGAGATGGTGGGCGGCAAAGCGCCGGGCTGGAATATATGTGTCAGTGACATGACAGGCAAATGGGTACAAATCACCACTGATGGAAACCACAATAAGGAACCCGATTGGGTGCCGATTAGGATGCCGAGCCGTTAAGTGAATGCGAAACTTATGAGAAAAAGTCCTTCTTCAGGAATATAGCGGATGGGCATCAGATTTATTAAACTTACCGTAAGAATTTTGGGCCCGTTGATGATTTTATTCCTAATACCTGGCTGCCAGCGTACAAAGGAGACAACCGGCGAACCACAGGTTGTAAAGACAAAGACGGGTATAGAAATGGTTGTAATTCCCGGAGGCTTCTTTGATATGGGAGGCGGGAAAGGAACATCCGACGAGTCGCCCGTACACAGAGTATGGGTCAGCCCTTTTTGGATGGATAGATTTGAAGTAGTTCAGGAACAATTCAAAAAGTATCAAATCTCCGACCCCTCGCATTTCAAAAGTCCCGACCGACCATTGGAGCAGATGAACTGGACGGATGCCGCTTTATATTGCAACGAGCGTTCACTCGCTGAAGGACTTGAGCCTTGCTACGACGAGGAAACCTGGCAATGCAGCTTTCAGGCAAACGGATACAGGCTGCCCACCGAAGCTGAATGGGAATATGCCTGTCGGGCGGGCACGACCACAAAGTACAGCTTTGGTAACGATGCCCGTAAACTCAAAGCATATACCTGGTTCGCTGGCAATTCATCTGGAAAGACACATCCCGTCGGACAAAAGAAACCAAATCCATGGGGGCTCTATGATATGCATGGAAATGTGGCAGAGTGGTGCAGCGATTTTTATTCCGAGAATTATTATGGGCATAGCCCCCAGAAAAATCCAAAGGGACCGGCCAAAGGCAAGGAAAGGGTCCTGAGAGGCGGCGCCTGGAACTCAACCGCAGATAGTATACGAACATCTGCCCGCTCAAGCGACCCTTCAATTGATGATACCTGCCTTGCCAGCGATGCTATAGGATTTCGATGCGTAAGAAACGCTCCTGATAACACCTCTAATGAACAGGAGGGCGTAGTGGAAAATAAGACTCAGAGAACAGTAAAAACAGGATTTGTCTATCATGATATTTACCTTGAGCACAAAACGACCGAAGGCCATCCGGAGACGCCGCAGAGGTTGGTCGCGATAGTCGAAAGGTTAAAACAAAAGGGATTATACTCTCAATTATTAACGCTTACCCCATCCCCGGCTGCGGTGGAGTGGATTCAAATGGTTCACAGCCCTGAGTATATACAGCGGGCCGAAAACAGTTGCCGAAACGGCACAAGATATCTGGATTCTATGGACACTCCGATATCGCCGAAATCCTATGATGTGGCGTTAATGGCCGTAGGGGGAGTGTTTTCCGCCGTTGATGCGGTTATGCAGAAAAAAGTCGCGAATGCCTTTTGTGCCGTCCGTCCCCCGGGTCACCACGCAGTAGAGGATGCAGCAATGGGATTCTGCATGTTTAACAATATTGCCATCGGCGCCCGCTATATTCAAAAAAAATACAACCTGTCGAAGATACTCATTGTGGATTGGGACGTGCACCATGGTAACGCCACTCAGGCAATGTTTTATGATGACCCTGCCGTCTTATACTTCAGCGTGCACCAGTATCCATTCTATCCGGGCACTGGAAGCGAAGCGGAAAAGGGCGCCGGGAAAGGTCTGAATTACAATATTAACGTGCCCTTGCCTGCTGGTTCCACAGATGCGGATTATCTTAAAGTTTTTCAAGAGAAACTTGAGCCCGCGGCTTTAACTTTTTCGCCGGACTTTGTCCTTATCTCCGCCGGATTCGATGCCCACGAAAATGACCTGCTCGGCGGTATGAAGGTTACTGCAAAAGGATTTGCCCAGCTTACGGCCATCGTCAAAACTATAGCCCGGAAGTGCTGCGAAGGTCGACTGGTTGCTGCTCTTGAAGGAGGGTATGATTTAGAGGGGCTGGCTGCTTCGGTAGAGGCACACATTCAGGTGTTGATGAGATAGAAGGGCACGAGAAATGTTATTCCACACCTGGGCGTTCGTATTATTCTTCCTGATTGTATATCCGATATACCTGGCTCTCAAGCGAACGAGGTTTAGCCTTCTTTGGCTTTTGGCTGCTTCATATTTTTTCTATGCCTGCTTCAATCCCCTTTATCTGATCCTGATAGCATATTCGACTATACTTGACTACACAGTAGTTGCAGTTATGGAGAAGAGGGCACGCCGAAAGATATGGCTTTCTATAAGCATAGTAAACAATCTCGCCCTGCTGGGCTTTTTCAAATACGCCGGCTTCATCACTGACAACCTGAACATTCTCTTATCATCATTGAATGTCCCTTATGTCGTCCCCGCACCCGGCTTGCTTTTACCTGTCGGTTTATCGTTCTACATCTTCCAGTCGATGAGCTACACCATCGACTACTACCGAGGCAATATAGAAAGAGAGAGGAGCCTCATAAGGTATGCCACTTTCGTCTCGCTTTTTCCTCGGCTGCTGGCCGGACCAATCGAAAGAGCTGGAAACCTCCTCCCGCAGTTGCGTAAGACACCCGCAGTTTCTATCCAGGACGTCTCGGATGGGCTTTCCCTCTTCATCGTCGGGCTCTTCAAGAAAGTGGCCCTGGCTGACTACCTTGCTCTTTACGTTGACAAAGTATATTCTACTCCTGACCAGTATCAGTCGCCCGCCTTGCTCCTGGCTACCTTCATGTTTTGTTGGCAGATTTATTTTGACTTCAGCGGCTACACGGATATGGCGCGGGGCGTGGCGAGGATGATGGGCTTTCGCCTGATGTTGAACTTCAATAACCCATATCTGGCAACAAGTCTTGGTGATTTCTGGTCGAGGTGGCACATCAGTCTTTCCTCTTGGTTCAAAGACTACGTCTATATTCCATTGGGAGGCAACCGCAAAGGAACATTTAACACGTACAGAAACATGTTTCTGACTATGGTGATTTCAGGATTATGGCATGGCGCAGCCTGGACATTTATCATCTGGGGTGCGGTGCATGCCCTCGGGCGCTTCTTGACACGAGAGGCGGAAAGAACCTCGTTTTACAAAGAAAGGGTGCCGAGAATCCTAAAGCAAATATTTGTGTTTGCCTTTGTTACCTTTGCATGGATTTTCTTTCGCGCAGATAGTATCAGTGACGCATGGATAATTATTACCAGAATATTCACCTCCGGATTTGCAGACCCTCGTTGTCCGTTGCTTGCTTTGGCCTTGATTTTTACCGTCTGGCTCTATCAGTTCGCTTATGAATCCAGACTTAAGTGGGTCCTTGAGTTGTGGGCCGTTCGTATAGGCGTAATTATTCTTATGATTTTATACCTGGCCGTTTTTGCTCCTTCGAGCCGGCAGCCCTTTATTTATTTACAGTTTTGAGCGGGTGCCAAAGAGGTTGTAGCTAATGAAAACAGAAGACATAACCGGGATTCGAGACGGTTCTTGCAGTTCGAGTAATGACCAGGTCCCTTTTAGTTCGAATTGCGTGCGATTATCACCGTCAGAATGGCTCATTGTCGCAATCATATTCTCAGCCGTTTTTTGCCTTTCGCCGGCGTTTTGGGAACGGGCCGAGAAATTCGAGCCTGAGCCCGACTATCGCTTGCCCTATGACCTAAGCAGCGACTACTGGCTTTACAAGCGATACTGCCGATGGGCCTGCTCCCGGTATGAAACCCTGGTTGTTGGGGATTCGGTCGTATGGGGCCATTTCGTACCTATGGATAACACGCTCTCGCACTATCTAAATGACCTTGCAGGCCGCGCTCGGTTTGCCAATCTCGGCGCCGACGGTACACACCCGGCGGCTTTAGAGGGCCTGCTGCGATACTACGGCCGGGACATCTCGAACAAGAACGTTATTTTGAATCTTAATCCATTATGGATGACTTCACCTAAGCACGATTTGCAAACCGAAAAAGAGCACCATTTTAATCATCCTGAGCTCGTCCCCCAGTTCACCCCCCAAATTCCCTGCTACAAGGCTTCGTTTTCAACAAGAATATCAGCCATTGTGAAGCGCCGCGTTCCTTTCTTCAACTGGGCTTCCCACCTGAACATCACCTATTTCCAGAGCATGGATGTCCCCGCATGGACCCTCGAACACCCCTACGAGAACCCTATAAGCTCCATCACCTTTCGCCTTTCCACCTCCGACAATTACGAACGGCCCAGGGACACCGCCCGGCCCGGCAGGGCCGTAGGCCGGACCGCTCTCCAGTGGGTCGAGTTGGAAACGTCACTGCAGTGGCTCTTCTTCAGACGGTCCGTTGAGTTGTTAAGGAAAAGAAACAACAGGGTATTTGTCCTCGTCGGCCCTTTTAATGAGCACATGTTTGACGCAGACAGTATAGATACCTATCGAAAGATGCAAACTGAGATTGAGGCCTGGCTCCAGCTCAACAATGTCCCCTACTATATGCCTGTGGTATTACCCCGTCATTTATACGTCGATACCAGTCATCTGTTGAGCCAGGGATATGCCGTGCTTGCGAAACAGCTCTTTGAAAATGAATCTTTCAGGTCAAGTATTCTCTATTCCAACCACAATTCTGGAAATCGCCGGTAAATCTATCACTTTTGACTTTTCGGGGGGGGGCATTTAAGCGGCGGCGGAGCTTTTGCCCAATCAACCTCGCCCTTGCTTGAGAGGCCGATGGGGGTGTGTCATCCGGCGCTTTTGCGGGCCGTTATTGGGATTACACGACAACCGCACAGCCCAGCTTCTGCAGGAATTCAAAAAGGCCACGAGCACTAAACTCACAGTTCTCCTTCCCTTATCCATACGACCTTCTCATAGCCAGCCCGGTCAAAAGCCTTTCCAGCGGGCACGACATCGTAGGGAATGTTGTTTTTCAGGCAGTGGGCAATCTCCTCTATAGCTGGACGAAGGACGTCTTTGTACGTTAGACCGAAGCGATTCTTACGGCTGAGTGGGTAAATATGCGTGCCCCATGTGTGCAGTTGCCAGCAAGTGGGCAGTGTATAGCCGTAGGGAAGAACTATGGCCGTTGTGCCGGCCCTGCGCAGTCTGTCCATATCCGGCCTGGGATGGCTTGTGGCGTACCTGGTAATTTGGCGGGCAAGAGCCAATTGCTCATTGTAAGGAACATGGTGGTCATGATCGGAGGTCCAGAACCAGATGAACTCTGCACCTAAATCATAGGCTGATTTCATCGAAGGAAAACGCAAATGCGGCTCGGCCTGGCCATAGATACTCATTCCCCATTTGGCCTTGAGCGCCCGGGCCGGGCCACGCATCTGTGCATAAAACCACATAAATAGATTTCCCGGGGTGATAGGAATATCCACACCAAACTCCTCATTAATCCTTTGGAGCATCAGAATCTGCTGGGAGTCAGCGTTCGGAGCGATACGCCATCGGCATTCCTGCACCAAACCGAAGGGATTTGCTTCCAGTTGATAATAGCTGGTGCCAACGTATGTTTCCCAGATAGGGATAGCCGGCTCTGTCAATTTTAATGCACCGAGGTTAATTCCTTTTTGGATGAGCAAATTGCGGTAGTTGGTGTTATTTGCTTTTTTGCGGATATGTTCTTGAATCATCTCTACGGCTTTAACAAGAGGAGCACCGGGTGGGTATTTGCCGGCCAGGCGACAAGCCGGCTCATCGATAAACATTTGCAGACCGAGGAAGTTGGAACGATAAAGCTCTTCCGGAAAGGCAATGTCGGGACTGTAGCCGTCGTAGAATACAGCTCGCCGACAGACCCAATCCACTTGCTTGCCTTTGGCAGTGAAATAGTTTATGCCGGCAGCTATCATCTCATCGTAATCTTCTCTTGTAAACGGAACATAGTTGTAGTTATCTTTTTTGCTTTTTCGGCCTTTACCGTCATCGCGAAAATTCCGGCTGGTGCCAATTATCAGGTCGCTTCTAAGTATGAGTTGAATAATCCTGGAGGGAAGCTCGATGGCCGTGGGTTCAAGCACCTTCTTGCGAATGAGAGGATGGCCCAAATATGTGCCTTTCTCAAAAAATGACTTCTGATTGCCGCCGAGCGCCCCGGGTAGAAGTTCTTCTTCAAAATCGAATAAGGGTAACAGTGCCTTCCCGGTTCGCTCGTCGATATATTCTATGGATGTCTTGTGCGGTTCCTGCAGAATGTAGCGATGGAAAGTAATGTTCTTTCGTGACCCGGCGGAGAAGGGATTGGCATCGGCGAGAAACCAAATGATGAATGAATCTCTATTGACCTTGGTCCCCTTGAGTTGATACCAGTTGCAACCCGGCTTAGCAGAGCATGGAGCTGTGGCTATTTCAACCGACGCCACCTGCTTATCATGTGGACTCTCCGGCAGAACAGCCTCGTACAGCACACGAGCGGACACTTGTCCGGCACTTACACGTGCGACAAATAACATGACTAAGGTCGTTGTTAGCAGTACTTTCGCCAACGTTGTTCCTTTCAATTCAAGACTCTGCATACGATGTTAATTGTATTTCAAATCAGCCGATGATACAAGTTAAGGATACTGTGTAGCGATGGCAAAAAAATCAAATTTACGCATAATACTTGACACTATCCGGTCCGGCTCTTCTATTGTAAATCGCTGGCGAATGGATTATAATCACAATCTCCCGAATCGGCCGCGGGTCAGTGAGAAGCGCGGCATTTGGTGTGATTTGTCCAGTGTATGTGTTTGGCCTGTCTCAAGACAGGGATAGAAAGTGTAATACTCTCGGAGAGAATTGTATATGATATGAGGGCATGTTGGAGGTATAGAAAGTGCAATTTCTGATTATCGTTGGTGTTTTTGCGATAATTGTCGTCTTGGGGGTCTTAGGCTATATCGGTGCTCGGAAACGCCGTGAGGCTATGGCTGCCCTGGCGACCAGGCTCGGCCTAAGCTTAAATCCTGACAAGGATCGGGAGTTGGCCCGGCGTTATCGCTTTCTGGACAAACTCCGGTCGGGGTCGAATCGCTATGCATTCAATGTCCTCTCCGGTCACTACCAGGGCCACGACGTGACCCTGTTCGACTACCATTATGAAACCCATTCCACGGACTCCAAGGGACACCGCCGTACCCACCACCACTATTTCTCTTTCTTCATCCTGCACTCGTCCGCATCCTTCCCGGAACTGGTCATTGGTAGAGAGGGATTCTTCTCGAAAGTGGCCCAGGCATTTGGGTATGATGATATCGACTTTGAGTCCCACGAATTCTCCCGCAAATTCTGTGTCCGCTCCAAGGACAAGAAGTTCGCATATGACGTTTGCAATGGACGTATGATTGAGTACCTATTATCGAATAGCGACCTGAGCATAGAGATTGAGCGTGATGCGCTGGCCATTTCCTTCAGTCGTCGTTTAGCGACTGAGAACATAGAGCCTAATCTGAATCGACTCGTCACTGTCAGGTCACTTATGCCGGAATATCTGTTTTCTCGGAGTTGATTATGTTGGGACCGCTGATGATATTGCTCGGGATTATCTTTTTGCTGCCGGTCATTTACGTTGTCTTGACTTACAATACGTTAGTGGCTTTGCGAAACCACATTCGCGACGCATGGAGCAACATCGACACGGAGCTGAAGCGGCGTTACGACCTGATTCCCAATTTGGTTGCCACGGTCAAAGGGTATGCCGCCCATGAAAAGCAGCTCTTGGAGAGCGTCACTCAACTGCGTGCCCGGTGCCTGGACAGCCGGGGAGCTCCCCATGAGCAGGCCGTGGACGAGAACCAATTGGTCGACGCCTTGCAACAGCTTCTGGCGGTCGTGGAAAACTACCCTCAGCTCAAAGCTGACCGGCATTTCCTGAAGCTCCAGCGGGAGCTGGTGAATACGGAGGACCGCATCCAGGCCGCTCGCCGTTTCTTCAACGGGAATGTACGCGACTATCGCAACAAGTGCGAAGCTTTCCCGAGTAGTGTCATCGCCGGTATATTCGGCTTCGAGTTGCAGGATTACTTCCGCGTACGCCCATCCGTCCGCGAAGTGCCGGATATGGACTTTGGATAACCCATATCATCTAAAGATGATATTGATCTGTTGGTTAGAAAAGAACTATGCAGGCAATATGATACCAAAAGGCCCTGCCAAACGGCAGGGCCTTTCGGTTATTAAGCCTTGTTGTTTGGTTAGACGGGGACTACGTTGGTCGCACATGGGCCTTTTTTGCCTTCTCCGATCTCAAACTCGACCTTTTGGCCTTCATCGAGCGACGCATAGCCCGTTGTCTTGATTTCCGAGTGGTGGACAAACAAGTCATCGCCGCCGTCATCCGGGACAACAAAACCAAATCCCTTACTTGAATTGAACCATTTTACTGTACCTGTACTCACTTGTACTTCTCCTTGGCCTGTTTACAGGCCGCTTAACTAAGGTCTCTCATTATTAATTTATTGGAAGCATACTCTTGAGAGATGAAAGAATATACATCACGAACGCCTATTATACCCAAAAGGGCTGCGAAAATTCAACAAAAATAAATTAAATAAGCTAAAATAACTCGCTGGGCCTTCCTCAAAGGAAAAAACTGCGAAAGATACACGAATTTAGTTGCACTTGGCGGCCGAAGTTGATACTTTTATAGAAGAGAAGTTCGGCAGTCTCGTTGAGTGCCTTAAATTGGAAATGACAGTCAGAAGTTAGAAAAGGAAATCGAAATGAATATTTATGTGGGAAATATGTCGCCTGATACAAATGAAGACGATTTGCGTCAGGCTTTTGAAGCGTTTGGCCAAGTCGAATCTGTCAACATCATAAAGGATAGATTTAGTGGTGAATCCAGAGGATTTGGATTTGTGGAAATCCCCTCTAAGAATGAAGCCCAAAACGCAATCACTGAAATGAACGGCAAAGATTTGAAGGGCAATACCATTAGCGTCAATGAGGCTCGTCCGAGAGCCGACCGTGGTGGTGGTGGCGGCGGACGCGGACGAGGCGGTTCTGGCGGTGGCGGACGCGGCGGCGGTTATGGCGGTGGCGGCGGCGGCGGCGGCAGACGTCGCTACTGACAATCAATACTGTCAGGACATCTCATACGCGTTACTGTTAATTTAGCAATAATGCCGATTTGCTCACCAACAGGTGAATCGGCATTATTGCTCTTTTCCTTGAACACCTGAACAAAAACTGAGAAAGGTTTTGCAGGAACTAAGAGTTTTTGAGGAAATCAAATTCTTGGAAAGAGGTGGGTCCCCACTCATATTGACAATTTGATTTCTTTGTCTGTGACAGTGAAGGATTGGTCCATCATACAGGTTGTAGACTTTCTTCTACCTTGTTTGTGTGTTCCAAATGCGTCATCCCAAATTATGCCACGTTTAGTCTTTATGCTCATGCTGTCCACGGGCGATTGCGATTTTTTGATTCTGCAACGGCCTTTCGGGTAAGTTCCACATCCTGCTTTACTTGAAAGTCAAACATGCCTACACAAATGAAGTCTGCACCACTATCGAATGCATACTTGAATCCTTCCTTGGCTCCGATGGCCCCGGCAGCCAAAACCTTGAA
>DATLBB010000353.1:0-8397 GCA_035527155.1 Sedimentisphaerales bacterium | reverse complement strand
CATACGGGCCAAAGTTGCACAACGTTTCTGCATATCGGGCCGAAAACGTCCGTAGTCATCGCTGCTTCCCCAATGTCCATGGGGACACAGAACGGCTGCAAAAGGCCCCTTACCATTTAACGGACGATATAAACTGCCCGTGACAAAAACGCCCGGAAGGCTCTCAAACGCTGCATTCTCAACACTATAGCCATCGTATTTGCGTTTGCTGTGAATGATTGGATTCAGCGGGCACTTCTTTGGCATCGGTAGAAGTTCCATTCCACGAAGAATACCCTCGCGAATGCGTTTAGCCCGTTCTTTCCATTCAGCCAAGCTGGAATAGCTTCGGGCAAACCTGGCAAGCTGCTTTTTGGCGTCATCCTCGCTATGATAATTGCCCTGACAAAGCTGAGGTTCCCTGCCCCACTCTGCCAACGGCTTTACCTGAAGTGTCTTAACAACATTACCATCACTCCATACCGGCGAGAGCAGAATTGCCATTTTTACATCGCCTTTGGCTTCAGGCAATCGGACCATAAGTCGTCTTATACCTTTATTAGCTTTCTCAGGCGGCTTTTGCTCGGCGGACTCTACTTCAAATTTCGCACCGGCGGGAGACAATATCCGAGCAATCAACTCTTTACCTTTGAGAGTAAGTGTCGCGCTGCCGCCTTTTCTGACAGTGATTTCAGCGTCGGTCGTCATTGCCCAGGCAACTTCACAGGGCTTTTGAATCTCAAATTCATCCTGCACAAGGACGGCCCGGCGGTCTTTCACTATCGAAATTCCGCGTGTAGTTTTTTTTGAAAACTTTTTGTAGGCGCTTGTCAAATCAATTAGGGCCGAGCCCGAAGACTTATTACTTAAGAATCTGATAAAACTGGATTTGGCGTAAGGGTCCTGGTCCTCGCCGCCTAACAGCGGTATGCTGTGGCTCCTGGAATTCAGGCGGTAATAGCTCCATCGTCTGCCGCCCTTTTTACTGTCCCAGTAGCCGGGCATATTGTAGTTATCCGAGCCGAGGTCGCGCGACCATCGAACACCGAGGGCGTCGAGCTCGAAATTACCCAGGTCAAGATGGCCGTGATTGACCTGGTTGTAGCCGGCCTTGATACCAACAAACAGTGCTTCAGGGTCATCCCAGCTACTGCGGAACACCGCTACTTCTACCGGCCCGCGAAAATAGCGGTCGAGGTCTTTCGGTGGTAGCTTTTTAGTTGAACGAGGCACATACCAAATCACATGCTGTGGACTGGCGCTGCGTTTGGCAAGCTCAGCGTGCTCTGCCTCGGCAAACAGGGGATTATTGTAAACGCGGGAGAACCAGAACAAACAGGGCAATGTCCTTCTCGAATTCCTTTCTCCGCTGTCCGCCAGGTTCAAGTACATTCCAGTCGAGCCGGTCATATATATCGGGAAATTTGCCGCTTCGGCCAGCCCTTTGATGCTCAAGAGCCCAAAGTCCTCGCCGAGTGCCGTTTCCAGGGCCGTCAGGCCGTAGGCGGTATATCGGCTGGCATAGCTCCAGTAACCGGGCCCTTCACCCCACGCCCCATCAGGCCCGTAAGTCTTCAGGGCACGGGGCAGCGAGCGAACCGCAGAGGGAATAATTTGCTCGGCATACTGAGGATCGGATTCGGCAACAGCCAAAGCGCCTACTATCAGTCCTCCATTGCAAACCTGGTTCCAGTTGTGTTCGCTTTGGGCCCACCATCTCTTCTTGTAGGCGATAATCCCCTCTTCGAGGCCGTTCTTGATTAAGCCGGCCCTGATCTTTTGGCGTGTTGGGGCATCGAGATACGAATACAGCCAGTCATATCCGAGGCCGACGGCATGTGACATCTCAGCGGTGTCGAGGAAATGGGAGGGATTCCAGTCCTTGAATGCGCAGACCGCCAGCAGATTCTCCACTGCCTTGTCAGCATATTTCTTCTCGCCCGTCCACCTATAAGCTAAGCCAAGGTTGTAAATCCGGTGGACACATGCCCTGCTGACAGAAAGAAGCCTCGGCCCAATCTTCTTGTAGGTAAGCACCGGCCTATCGATATATTCATCCGCCTGCTTAAGAACATCCCGTAAACACTTCTGCAGAACCTTATCTTTTGCATACTGTTTTTTCAGACTCTCCAGGTCTTTGTCCTTCAACATTAATCGGGGATGGCCCTTATCGAGCGTTTTGAGCACCGCCGAAGGCTCTACGATGAATTCCTCATCCAGTGCCAAAGCGTGATGGCAGCATGTCAGGATGACCGCCAACACTACAAACTTACACTTATTCGCCATAGTTCACCTCCATTTTATCTGAATGGTATATCACAGTGTTATTGCGACCCATCTAAGCAGAAAGCTAACCTTCCTTCCAAATCACAGCGAAATGCGGACTGGTTGATTTGCGCTACAAAACTATCTGATGTTATAGAAGATTTGTAACCTAAAAGCAAGAAAAATCTTTTGCCAGAGTCACCTAAATTTCCTATGATTACGCTTGATACAGAAAAGGATGGAATCATGGAAAAGTTTATTTACAAAACAAAACAGCAAATGGGAGCTGACGCAGCAGCACATGCAGCAGAAGCTATCAAGAACGCGATTCAAAATAAAGGTGAGGCGAATATTATCCTTGCGACGGGGACAAGTCAATTCGAAACGCTCAAAAACCTGGTAACCACAACCGGAATCGACTTCTCGAAAGTCATAATGTTTCACCTGGATGAATACATAGGGCTGGCAGCGGACCATCCTGCAAGTTTCAGAAAGTTTCTGAAAGAGCGGTTTGTCGATAAGGTCCCTGATTTGAAGGCAATACATTTCATAAAAGGCGACGCAACCGACACACAGCAGGAGTGCCAAAGAGTCGGGACTATTATCGAAACGCATCCTATCGACGCGGCGCTAATAGGGATCGGCGAAAATGGTCATCTGGCATTTAACGATCCGCCTGCTGACTTCGAAACCGAAGAGCCGTATATTATCGTCGAACTGGACGAAAGATGCAGAGGTCAGCAGTTGGGCGAAGGCTGGTTCGAGACGTTAGGGCAGGTACCTCGGCGGGCAATATCGATGAGCATCAAACAGATTATGAAAAGTACATGTTTAATTGTCTCCGTACCAGATGAACGCAAAGCCGAGGCGGTCAAGAATGCGATCGAAGGGCAAGTGTCACCCATGTGCCCGGCCTCGATACTACAGAGGCACAAAAACTGTAAGATATTTATGGACAAAGAGGCCGCGTCACTGCTCTCGTAAAGGATTCAGTACCAGATCGAAAAATTCAGGGACAGCCATAAAAGACGTTGGCAGTCCCGAATTTTATATCGTGCACAAACCACCAACCGGCGTTACGACCTCTGCTTCCACCGACAGCTTCCGAGGGAGATAGTATTGTTGTGCAAGGTTCTTGATGACCTGCCGGGCGTGTTCATCTTCGACCACGGCCACAACGCAGCCTCCCATTCCGGCGCCGACAAGACCCGCGCCAATTACGCCCGGCGTCGCCAGAGCAATATCAACCAGCATATCCAGTTCGGGCAGGCTGACATTATAGCCGCCGCCCTGCCTCCATAGCCGGGCCATACTCATACGCTGCGGATTACCTGATTCCATATCGCTTATTAATGCATCGAGCCTTGCATCCGGATAACTGTTGTCGGTTGGTACCCGTTTTCCTCCAACCAGTTTTGTCACACGGTCGCCGTTATGGGAGATACTAATCAGCTCGCCGAAAGTCTTCATATCCCCTCCTCGTAGACACTGCACCACCATTTCAGCACGAATACACTCGGCTATTCCATACAGACATATCTGGCGGATGCTATAGCCCTCTTTCGGTTCATTGTGACTTCTGAATACTTGGTGGATTTCCTCTTCGTGTTCCGGCAGAAGTTTTAAGATGTCTACCCGGCTAACAGAGGTAGGAAGTGACTTTACCATCCGATAAATCTCAGCCTCATCAACGCCGAGTTTCTGCGGATTGACATCGCGAAGGTGTTCAAGTTTACCTGCATACTGTGGGAAGTTCTTGCGGAGCATCATCAAGCCGAATATGTACGCAGCGACGCGACTATTAAAGATATTGCGGGCGGCGGTTCGCTTGCTTGCTTCAATGAGGCTGTTGGCCAGTACGACGCTGTAGCCCTTTGGAAATGCAGTATCCTCCACCGTCGTTGGAAACGCCGTAACATGCAAGACTGTGCCAGGTTTGCCACAGATGATAGCAGCATGGTCACTGCACCAGCCATGCGTGCCAACGTACCGCTCGGCATGACCACAATATTCAATCAAATCAACCGATTGAATCTGAAGGCCGTTTATGTGCTTTATGGCCTCTGCCACGACCGTAACGACCGCTGATGATGAGCTGATACCTGCCGCTCTGGGGATATTGCCATAAAACATCATATTCATTCCCTTAATCGTCTGTGCAAAGCTGCCATCGTCTTTCGTGTTTAGATGCTGAAAGTACAGCACTGCGGCGCGGACATAGTTCGACCAGGTGATAGACGGGTCATCCTTGCGTTTTTCAAACTCATCATGGCACCAGGCAATCCAGTTCTGGATTTTCTCACCGGCCGGTAGACACTCTTTGATGCAAAATTGCTCATTAGCAAACTCAGTGGACTCGACATTTTTGGCCAACACCAGGTCGTCGTCACGCCCCTCGACCACCAGCCACATATCCTTGATACAGAACGGGTTGACCGACCCGCCTCTGTGGTCGATATGAGTGCCCACAAGATTAACACGACCGGTTGAGCGAACTATGATTACGCCGCGGTCTGTCCCGTATGCGTTTGCAAACGCTTTAAGCGTCTGCAAACACATTTGTACCGTCTCGGTCTTTAAATCCTCATTACCACTGTAGATTTGGTCCAATCTGTCGTGAAATGCGCTCTTTGCATCGTTGACCAGCTCAATCCAGCCACTAACTGGGCGTCTGCCACTGACCTCAACTGCCATAAATTTTCCTTTTTTAAGATGTCCCTGTTCTGTTAAACAAGCGAGAATAACCGGTGCTACTTTGCACGGTAGACTGTATTGCCATCGACTATGGTCGACTCAACCATCACCTTGAAATTGCCCGGCGAGCCGATGATGTTAAGCACACACAAGTCAGCTTTTGCCCCATCAGCGATTGAGCCGCAGCCCTCTTTATCCAGTCCGGTCAGTGCGCATGGGTTTGTTGATAATATCTTTGCGACTGCCACAAGAGCATCCTCGAATCCAAAAGCATTATGCAGGCGGTTCCAGATACCCTGCATATCTGTAGTGAGCCAATTGAGCAGGTTGCAAAATCCACGGTCCATTGTCAGATTGCTGCTGAAAAGCGTGTTTGCCTGGTCGACGACTTGGAAGAACTTGCCGTCCTCGCTGACTGCCCCACGTATACCACCACTTGTAAACTGCTTGACCTGCGAACCCGCAGCGAACAAACAGTCTGTTATCCCGACAATCCTGTCTACGCCTTTGCGCTTCAGGATGTCTCTTACGTATGCGGGGTTGACATGGTAGCCGTCAAGAATCTGTTCGGCATAGAGTTCGTTGGATTTCAGTACAGCCTCAATCGCTCCTCCACCGTGGAATGGCTTGTACGAACCGCCGGTTGGTCCATTGGTCAGGTGGATGAAATATTTAAGTCCCGCTCTGGTTGCTTCTTCAATCTGCTCACAGGTTGCATTGCTGTGTCCGGCTCCAACTATAATATTCTTATTGGTTAAATACTCAATCAACTCGTAGCTGGGCCTGTCAAAATCAGGTACTACATTTGCCAGCTTGATGGTCCCGTTGTCTTCGATTCTGTCGAAGGAGTCGGTGCAAAATTCAAGCACATTATCCGGATTTTGAGCGCCTGCCATCTTGGGATTAAGAAAGCTGCCCTCCAATAAGCCCCCCAAAATCTTGGCGCCCGGCTGAGTCTTCGCATTGCTGAGATAACGATACAGCTGAGCATAGCAATTCTTTAGATTCTCAATTGGGCTGGCCCAGGTCCCGACATAAAACCCGGTGACGCCGAACCTAATGAGGGTTTTGCTTAACATCTCCAAACCGTAGTCATAAGCAGACGGACTGTTATCAAAGGTCTCCGATTTTATATCATAAAGACCGGTGGTGAACTCAAATAGGTTGTAGCCGTGAAAATGTATGTCAACAAAACCCGGCACGACATATTTGCCTGTTATATCTACGACCTGGTCACAGGCTTCTTTGTCGGCAGCCAGTTTGACCCTGCCATTGCGAAGGACAATATCGGTGCGTTCAACGCCTTGGTCTGTTACCACGAAGCCGCCTTTTAGCTGTACTGTTTTCATATTGATAAGAATCATACCTCAACGGTGTTCGGAAGCCAAGCCCGAAGATATCTATTGTGTGTCGCAGCCCATTCTCAGGGTTATCCGGCTCGACCTGAGCTTAACAAATTGGATGTGTGTTATGGGCACATAGAGAAACGAATTAATTGCCTTTTAACTTTACAAAAGCGTTCGGCTCTGTTAAAATTTACCAGCTAAGTTGCGAAATGGCAAAACAAAGACCTAACACGAAAATGACTGGCAAAATAGTAATTGATACCGAACGGTGTAAAGGCTGCGGCCTGTGTGTAGCAGTATGTCCGAAGAATTGCATCGTCATCTCCAGGCAATCCAACAAAAACGGTTATTTCCCCGCCGAGGTAACCAACGCCGATTGCACGGGCTGCTGTTCATGTGCCATCATCTGTCCGGAGGCGATAATCGAGGTCTTTTGTGAGGAGGATGCAGCGGCCGGCAGACCGGACCAGAAAAGTAAGCCGGGTCTAATCAAGGAAAAAGCATGAGCCCCGTTAGATAGCGAGCATCAACGGGGAACTACTTTAACTGAAAGAATCTTTTTAAGAGATTAAGAAAGATGGATGAGAGAATAAAACGCTTGATAAATCAAATAAAGGCACATCTGGTAAAGGTATATGGGGAAGGAATCAAAAAGGTTATATTATATGGTTCCTATGTAAGGGGCGAGACGACGAAGGATTCAGATATTGATATACTTGTACTGGTTGCCCCGTCCCTGAATCCTTTTGAAGTCAGAGAAAGCCTGAGCGACCTTTTGTTTGACATAATTCTTTATGAAGGCGAGCTTGTTTCCGTTATTGTAGTTCCTGAAGATTTCTTTGAAAGTTACAATTCTCCATTTATTCTGAATGTGAAAAAAGAAGGAGTGGTAGCGTGAAAGAAATAACGGATTTTATAGCAAAAGCCGAGAAATTCATAAGCACAGCCGAAAATGCTCTAAATACCGGAGATTATGATTCCTGTGTTTCAAGGTGTTATTATGCGATGTTCTTTATGTCAGAAGCAGCACTTCTTACTAAAAGTTTAAGCGCCTCCTCCCACAAAGGCGTAATAAGTTTGTTTGGAGAGCATTTTGTAAAAACAGAAATTTTTGAAAGAAACTTGGGAAAGGCACTAAACGATGCTTATGATAAAAGACTCGTTGGAGATTACGGGGTAGGTTTTACAATTACTGACCAGCAGGCAAAAGATTCGTTAGAAACAGCCCGGAATTTTGTTCAGAAATTGAGAGATTATCTTAAAAAGTGGATAGAAACGGGATAATGATACGATAGATTCCCGCTTGCGCAGGAATGACACAACAAAGAATAACCGTGGATGAAAGAATTTTAATGTGTGGCAATGAGGCGCTTGCTGAAGCGGCCATCATTGCCGGCTGCGATGCCTACTTCGGCTATCCGATTACGCCACAAAACGAAATCACCGCCTATATGTCCAGAAGAATGCCTGAAGAAGGCAGGGTCTTTGTCCAGAGCGAAAGTGAGTTGGCCGCAATCAATATGGTCTTCGGTGCTTCGGCCACAGGCAAACGCACTATGACAAGCTCATCCAGTCCCGGCATCAGTCTGATGCAGGAGGGAATAAGCTATCTGGCAGGTGCCGAGCTGCCGGCCGTGATAGTCAACGTAATGCGAGGCGGCCCGGGCCTCGGTAACATCGCACCATCACAGGGCGATTATTTCCAGGCCACCCGCGGCGGAGGACACGGCGATTATCGAACCATCGTGCTCGGCCCTTCCACCGTCCAGGAGCTGGTCGATTGTATGCCGTTGGCTTTCGACCTTGCCGACCAGTATCAAATTCCGGTCGTTGTTCTCGCCGATGGTATTCTCGGCCAGATGATGGAGCCGATAGTCTTCAATAAAAAACCACGACGAAGCCTGCCGCCCAAAGACTGGGCCCTGACCGGAGCCAAAGACAGAGAACAAAACATTGTTCGCTCGTTATGGCTCCCGGAAGGATCACTGGAAAAACACAACTATAAGCTCCAAGCCAAATATGAGCAGGTGCAAAAGAACGAAGTCATCTGCGAACAATACCAGATCGATGATGCCGAAATCGTAGTTATTGCCTATGGCGTTGCAGCCAGAAT
>DATLBB010000352.1:0-5358 GCA_035527155.1 Sedimentisphaerales bacterium | reverse complement strand
CTCAACAGCTTTTTCATAGCCCAGCGATTATACAATCAGCCGCCACAAAAGAAAAAACAGAAATTTTTGTTGCAGATTAAAATATGAATGAATATAATGAAGAGTTTAAGATTTTTAGGGGCGGCAAGCCCCGCCCGTTAGAGACCCAGAGGAAAAAGTCTCTAACGGGATGAGAAGGAGTATAAATGGGACCTGTATTGAATGGCCTTGTAAAGCTTCAAAGTGTGGAAAATCGCCTGCGAGCTGCCAAGGCAAAACTTACAAGATGTAGAAGAAATGTAATTATCCAGGAAAATCAAATCAGAAGCCTCCAAAATGCCCTCGAAGCAAAGAAAGAAGAGATTCAACTAACCAAGATCCAGTCCGACCGCCTCGAATTGGAGCTCAAGACCAGAGACGAACAAATAGCCAGGTTAAGAACCTCACTCAACGCCGCGAAAACAAATAAAGAATATGCCGCACTTCTCACACAGCTCAATACAACCAAGGCCGACAATTCCAAAAACGAAACCCAGATTCTGGAGTTATTGAAAGATATCGAGGCCGACGAGGCCGAGAGCGAAACAATACAAAACCAGATAGGCACCCAAAAACAGACGCTTGAGCAGACCCGAAAGGAAACCGAAGTTCTGGCGACCAAATACCAGGCCGAAATCGAAGAAATCCAGATTGAATGGAACCAGGCTGCACAGACTGTGCCGGCCAAACCATTAGAGATATTCAAACGTGTCGCCGAGACATACGACGGCGAAGCACTGGCAGTGGTTGAGCGGCAGGGGGGAAAAACAGAAACCTATACCTGCGGTGGATGCTTTATGAGCATCACCGCTGAGTCCGTCAATTTGCTTATGACTAAGGATGATATTATCCGCTGTCCCAACTGCACAAGAATACTTGTGCTTGGAAGCGAAAACCATATTTGACAGCCGAGCCCCGTTAGAAATTCTACAATGGGGCAAAATGTGATAGAAAAAGGAAAGATTTCTAACGGTGTGAGCATCGAAATACGAGATGCCAGATACGAGATACGAAGTAATCGCTTACACAGATGGCGCCAGTAGAGGCAATCCGGGCCCAGCCGCTGCGGGTTTCATCCTGACCGACGCCAACGGAGCTCAATTACAGGCAAAAGCCTTCTTTATCGGCCGGGCTACCAACAACGTAGCCGAATACACCGGAATCGTTAAAGCCCTCGAAGCCGCAATAAAGATTGGTGCTAAACGACTGATCGTCTTCAGTGACAGTGAGCTGCTTGTCAGACAGATTAATGGCGAATACAAAGTAAAAAGCGAGCAAATCAGGCCTCTTTTTGCGGCAGCCGTTGAACTGCTTGACCGGCTCGAAAACTGGAAAGTTCGACACGTTACCAGAGATAACAACAAAGAGGCCGACAAGCTCGTAAACCAGGCATTAAATCTCGAACAGGATATTGAAGGCAACCCCGTGCCTCTTGCACAAAATAAAAAACCCATTCGACTCGGCGTACTTATCAGCGGCGGCGGTACAACGTTGATGAATATCCTCGAATATATTAAACAGGACAGGCTCAATGCCGAAGTTGTCATCGTAATATGTTCACGCTCAACCGTAGCAGGCGTCGAAAAGGCAAAGAACGCCGGACTCAACGTAACAATCATCCGCAAAAAAGATTACCCCGACATTGATGAATTTAGCAGACGAATCGAGGAAGAGCTTGTTGCTGCGAACACTGACCTCATCATCCAGGGAGGCTGGCTCTGCCTTTGGAAAATACCAGCACGATATGAAAACCGCGTCATGAACATACATCCTGCTCTGCTGCCGAGCTTCGGCGGGACAGGGATGTTCGGACATCACGTCCACGAGGCGGTTCTTGCAGCAGGATGCAAAGTAAGCGGCTGCACAGTACATTTCTGCACGAATGATTATGATAAAGGGCCTATAATTGTCCAGCGAGCCTGTGAGGTCAAAGACGGTGACACTCCTGAGACTCTCGCCGCCAGGGTCTTTGAGCAGGAGTGTATCGCATATCCGCAGGCAATAAGACTGTTCGCAGAAGATAAATTACATGTTCAAGAGGGCAAAGCAAAAATAACAGAGGACAGAATCTGATTTCTGAAAGATGAATCCCGTTAGAAACTCAATGAAAAACGGGGTAATACAAGAAGGGCAAAAAAACGATTCAAAATGGGAGGTTTCTAACGGGGTGAACAGACGGCAAAAGATTATATTGAGGGATTTTGTGACCGTCATGGTCATTACGGCTGTTGCAGTCGTGGCACTGATTAACTTCAGAGATTGGGTTAACCGCTCAGAAGCCAGGCGGGGAATGAAGCGTCTCGGCCAAATAGTCCTCAAGTACCGAAAAGACTATGGCGCACTACCCCCCGAATCCTATGTCGCCAACATCAGGGAAGATTTGAAAGGGCACGTTCGGCTTGGCGAGTTACAGTATAGGGCCTTATGGATCGACTCTGATTCTACGCCAGAAGAGATTTTGGCTTACTCAGAAATAAATTACCGTCCATTATTAGTTGGCAGAGGCTATGTCGTGCTAAGACTCGATGGCCGCGTAGAGTGGATGGGTAAGAAGGAATTCAAAACGCTTTTAGCACAGCAGCAAAGCCCGGAAGAAATCCAAATGCTGAAGCAATAGTCCAGCACCTACTTTCCATCAAACGGATGAGGGAAAGTATGTGCTGGATAAAGACGGATACGAAATAACCACTTGTGCCATAAGGCATCCTGTGGATTATTGTGATTGTACGACGGGCTGTTTGCTTTTCTCCGGCTCCTTTACTGAAAAGCCGGTAAATTTCAGGTGATCTTCGTCCTGCACGTCAATCTTTATAAGGTTTTTGTCTTTGAATTTGCCGCTTAAAACTGCTTCTGATAGGGGGTCTTCTATGTAGTGCTCGATTGCTCTCCGCAGAGGCCTTGCCCCGAATTCAGGGTTGTAACCTTTGTCGATGAGGAATTCCTTGGCCTGGTCGGTCAGTTCCAGCCTCAAGCCGTGTTCCGTCAGCCGCTTGAACACCTTCGAAAGCTCATATTCAACGATGGTCTGCAAATCTTCTCTTGTTAATGCCCTGAAGACTATCGTGTCATCGACTCGATTTAAGAACTCCGGCCTGAACTGACGTTCAACTTCCTTCTGGAGGATGTCTTTCATCTTCTCATAATTTGCCTCAGGGCTCTTTTTCCCGAAGCCGAACCCGGTTTGATTCTTAATCAGGTCGGCCCCGAGATTGCTGGTCATAATTAGAATGACGTTTTTGAAATCTACGCTTCTTCCGAAACTGTCGGTCAGTCTTCCCTCATCCATAATCTGCAGCAGTATATTGTAGACGTCTGGATGCGCCTTTTCAATTTCATCGAGCAGCAGCACAGCATACGGCCTTCGTCTAATCCTTTCAGTGAGTTGTCCGCCTTCTTCATATCCAACGTATCCCGGCGGCGCCCCCACGAGTCTGCTGACGTTGTGCTTTTCCATAAATTCGCTCATATCTAAAGTGATTAGCGCATTTTTATCGCTGAACAGAAACTCTGCGAGTGCTCGAGCGAGCAGAGTCTTTCCCACACCGCTTGGCCCGAGTAGTATAAAGCATCCCATCGGCCTATTCGGGTCTTTCATCCCGCTTCTGCTTCGTCTCACCGCTTTGGCAACGGCAGTGATTGCCTCATTTTGTGAAACAACCGTTTTATGCAGCTCGGCTTCCAGCTCCAAAAGCCTCTGGGTTTCCTTTTTCTCCAGTCTCGTCAACGGAACCCCCGTCATATTGCTGACGACCTCAGCAATAATCTCGGTATCCACTACGCCGGTCTTTTCCTTGTTCTCATCGTACCATTTTTTTTGCACTTGCGTCTTCTTATCCAGAAGCTTTTGGGCCTCGTCCCTCAATGCCGCAGCCCGTTCATAGTCGGTGTTTTTAACCGCCTCATCTTTTTCTCTTTGCAGTTTTTCAATCTTTTCTTCTAACTCCGTCAAATCCAGCGGAGGGGTCATATTCTTAAGCCGGACCCTCGCCCCCGATTCATCGATCACATCTATCGCTTTGTCAGGCAGGCACCTGCCGGAGATGTATCTGGTTGACAGCTCCACCGCTTGATAAAGCGCCTCGTCGGTAAACCGCACCCTGTGGTGCGCCTCATAGCGGTCCTGAAGCCCCCTGAGAATATCCAGTGTCTCATCCTTTGTAGGTGGGTCGACAATTATTGTCTGGAAACGTCTCTCAAGCGCACCGTCTTTTTCGACATGCTTTCTATACTCGTCTAAAGTGGTAGCTCCGATACATTGCACTTCACCTCTGGCAAGGGCAGGCTTTAGCACGTTTGAAGCATCAATAGCGCCCTCGGCACCGCCGGCTCCCACCAGCGTATGCAGCTCATCAATGAATAAAACAACGTTCTTCGCTCTTGTAACCTCGTTGATGACCGCCTTGATTCGCTCTTCGAATTGACCACGATATTTTGTACCGGCAACCATCATCGCCAAATCAAGGACCACAATTCGTTTGTCCTTTAGCAGTTCCGGCACTTTTTTGTTGATAATGTTCTGGCTTAGCCCCTCAACGATTGCAGTTTTACCGACGCCGGCTTCGCCTAATAGTACGGGATTGTTTTTCGTACGTCGGCAGAGTATTTGCACCAATCGCTCAATCTCATTCTTTCTGCCGATTACCGGGTCAAGTTCGTCATTTTGTGCTAATTCCGTAAGGTCTCTGCCGAAGCTGTCCAGCGCAGGGGTCTTACTCTTTGGCTTTCGCCCTACGGCCGGCCCCATCTTCATACCAAGGCCGGCAGGGCCGTCATCCAGCCCCGCTCCAAGCAGGTTTAAGACCTCCTGGCGCACCTCTTCAAGCTTCAGGCCCACGCTCATAAGTACCTGAGCTGCTATTCCTTCTGTTTCTCGCAGAATACCCAGAAGTATATGTTCCGTGCCCACATAATTATGGTTAAGCGACCTGGCCTCCTCGATAGCGTACTCGATGACCTTCTTGGCTCGGGGCGTCTGTGGCAGTTTTCCCATCGTAACCATATCCGGCCCGCTCTTGACCTGTTTTTCCACCTCCAGACGCAGCTTCTTTATATCCACATCCAGGTTCTTCAGGACCGTAGCACCCACTCCGCTGCCCTCTTTAACCAGGCCCAGCAGGACATGCTCGGTTCCTATGTATTCGTGATTAAATCGCTGTGCCTCCTGATTGGCCAGCGCCATAACCTTACGAGCACGGTCTGTAAAACGCTCAAACATCTTTTACCTCTTTATTATATTAGCTTGCGGCGTTTAGCGTATTCGCCATTAAAATAACCGTTTCATTATATATTATACCACACTCGTTCCATCGCAGGGAAACTAAAAAATTAAACGCTCAGGGC
>DATLBB010000351.1:0-21924 GCA_035527155.1 Sedimentisphaerales bacterium | reverse complement strand
CAAATCGGCCTCTCTATAAACAGCTCAGTGCCCGAATAAATAGCCATGTCAAGGAAAAGAAATTTGATTTGGTGTCGAAAATGTGCGCAAATATGCTGGAAACAAGTTGTTACAGTTTATATAGGGAGCTTGCCGAGTTGAAGGCAAGAATTGAAGCGTTAGGCATCGGGCCTTTGTGCCTGAGCGGTACTGGTTCAGCTTTGTTTTTTATTATGGAGAGCATGGAGAAAGATAAAGCGAGCAGATACAAGCGGATACTTGAAGAAAAGATTGGCTGCAATAGCCTTATCGCCAGTAATAATAGATGGTAGATTTTTAAGCGAGGCAAAAAATGAAAATCACCGAGGTCAGAGTCAATTTAGTGAGCAACAAAAATTCCAGATTAAAAGCTTTTTGCTCAGTGACGATGGACAATGAGTTTGTGGTCCGCGACATCAAGGTCATCGAGGGTGCGGGTGGCCATTTCGTTGCTATGCCTTCGAGAAAAATGACCGACCACTGCGGAAAATGCGGCGGCAAAAACCATCTCAGAGCTAAATTCTGCAATAATTGCGGGGCATCTCTTTCGGGTAACCGGGCAAGAAAAGATGTCAAAGGTAGAATGAAGCTGCACGCCGATATTGCCCATCCGATTAATTTAGAATGCAGGAAAAGGATCCAGGGAAAAGTAATATCGGCCTTCAAAGAAGAGATGGAAAAATCCAGGCAGTCGGGCTATAAACCGGTCGAAATGGAAGAGCCGGTCAAAATGGATAAGCCGGCCGAAATGGATGAGCCGGTCGAGATGGATAAGCCGGATGAAATGGATGAGCCGGTCAAAATGGATGAGCCGGACGAAATGGATGAGCCGGACGATGAGGTTCCTGAAATAATCTCGTAGTTAAAGGGTCCCCATTTTGTCCGCGCTGAAGTGCACAAAATGAGAACCCGAAGACAAAAAAGCTGGATATAAACCGACTGCCAATCAGGTGGTTATTGAGGGCAACCGCCCAGTCGACTAAGTGGTGACGAATTGTTCTTATGTGGCAAGGTCCTCAAGAACCCTGTCAAGAACAACATCCAAGCGCTCGCCCAGGTCGTATTTACCTTCGGTAAGCTGTCGGCGGACGTCAAGAACCTTCTTCTTGCGAACCTCAGGCAGTGAAGCAATCCTTTTTAACGCCTGACCAATGGGCGTAGCGTTAAGATTTTCAAGAATCTGCTCCATAATCAAATCTTCATCCGGAGCCCAGTTCCCATTGAGAGGATCGCCTTGTCGCTTTTGGCCTCCGAACAGGCCGTTGAAGTCAAAATGAGACATTTTGAATTTTTTACATTTCAAGCTGCAGGCGAAAGCATCCATGCTTTAGTTCCTGGGCTTGGAACCACTATATATTGTATGCCCCCAGAATCCTTTCTCAGGCCCGAAACAACCTTGCAATGTTCATATCGACAGGTGCAGGCCGAAAACTTTAGAAAAGTTTGGTTTTTACTTAATCGCCACAAAAGCACAAAAAATGCGTCAATTTAATGCTTGAGACTGCTTATCAATACTAAGAACCGACTTTTGAAAAAACCCATTTTCACACGAAACTTGGCTGCAAAAGTCTATCTTGGTAAATTGGGCAATATACAATATATAGTGATGGCGAAGTTTTAAGAATACAAAAGCCGGAATGGTAAAATTGATTTAGGGGTGAGCTGCAATTGGCTGATTCTAATAGTAATATTTGAAATCCAAATCCACCTTCCACATATCAGCCAGGCCTTTCTTCTTGGTCAATGTAACGTTCTCACACTCCAGGCTCGCCCAACGAAGCTGAATCTTGGAAAGAAAATCGGCAAAGACTGCTATGTTGACCTGCTTTAGAACCACCTTGGCACTTTTGCTTTTCTTTCCGCTGGAAGTTCTGACTGGTTTCGAGTTGACAGTGTAATTGGTTGCCGATATCCTGCACCTACGAGCAACATCATCAACAACAGTGGCATAATCAAATTTATCCGCATTTTTATTCGGGTCAGCAAGCTCGAGGCGAGTAGGGTCACTGTCTAAAATCGCGTCTATTTTTACCTGCGCCTGTTTATACTGGTCCATTTCGTCCTTAAGGTTACGCTCAGCGGCTGGTAAATATACAGCCCAGACCAAAAACGGCCAGAGAGCAGCCAGGCTGGGGACGAGTATATAATAGAAAATTGGATTCTTGTATATGTCTCTCATAAAGCTTGTCCTACCCTATTTTTTCGGGACAACCGTCATATAGAAATTGTCACGTCCGGCTTCTGTTCTGACGTCATCCTGCGAGATAGTCAGCCCGCTTGCCTCTATAGCTTTGCGCAACCTCAGTGTGCTTGCGCGACTGGAGGTATCGCCTTCTATACGAATATTCCTGGCTGTGACGGAGACCTTATTGATTTTCAGATTTGTCGGTGCCGCGCACTTGTTAAATGCCTCAAGCACCAACGTCAGCTTACTCATTATAGATTCTTCACCCGTGGCACCGGACCTGCCACTCTGGACATTTTGAATGCGTCTGTATTCACTGCTAAGTTTTCTTACCGCGTCTCTGAGTTTGGCCGGCAGCTTTTTCTCACCCGGCATTACAGCAAGGTAATCCGGCCTGAATTTGTCGCGCAGCCCGGCGCGGTATTCGTTCGTTTTCAACAGCGGCATCTGAAAATACATTCCAAGAGCAAGCAGAAAAACGGCAACAGATACACTTGCGAACTTCAGTGTCTTTTCCAGGCGCATCTTCTTGCCCTGATAGGGCATAAAGTCACTGCGGAAATTTATGCTCTGGGGTTTTTCCAAATGTGCCAAAGCCGCCCCATAAGCAATTGCAAAATCAACCTGGTCGGCACAATCAGTCAGGACCTGTGGCCCAGTTGCGGCGGCCTCGGCCAAATCAATGCCGCTCGCTTCGAAGCCGAGTTTTTCACTGAGCTGCTGATAGTTTACAGAGCCTGTAGAGTCGAAAACTTTAAGGCAATTTATCGGCTCTTCATTTTCAAACAAAGCAGTGGTTACAGACACTTCTCTTGCCAGCCGCTCGGTTCTGGTCTGTGCCGGGCCCACAAGGAATGTCCGCATAAGCGATGTTTCTTTCGAGCCCGATGAAACAGGGACAACGAAATAGCCGCTACGACAAGAAAGACCACAGAAGAGAGGATGCGAACCCTCTGGCAACGACACATTCTCGGAAATAAATCTTGACAGACAACTAACATCCGGCTCTACGGTTATGGGGTCGATATTATTACTTTCCAAAGAAAGAAGAACATCCGACAACATTTTGCGCTGTGCAGTAAAGACGCTCAGTTCTGAACCGTTCTCGTCAGTTGAAGTTATTTTGAAAGCTATCGCGATGTTTGTTGCATCTGTGGCAAGGGCTTCCTCTGCATCAAACCTGACGGTCTGAGCGATTTGTTTTGAGTCTTTAAACTCGCTGTGCACATTATGCTGCATAAACATCGCACAATCCAAAGCCACTGCAACTTCTGAAAATCGCAATTCTCTCTCGGCACAACCCTGTGCAATAAGAGTTGCCAACACCTGGTGGTCTTGCTCGGTTTGCTCCTGGACAGAGACGCTAAAGCAGCCCAGGATGTTATGTTCCCGGCCTTGTGAGCCGAGGCAGACCACAGTCGCAGTGTCTTTGCTTAAATAAATTCCCAAATAGTTCTTCGTTTCCAATTGAGCAAACTCCAAAAAAACTATCGCGTAATGCGTTTCCTGCACGATATACCGCACGCATTACAGACAACGAATACTTAGCTGGAGATTACAGCGATTCGCTGTATTTTCTTGCCATCTTTCATTACTCCTATAACGGCAGATGCCTTTGCGACTCCACTTACCACAGTTATTTTAATAGTGAAAATCCTGCTGACGGTTGTAATATATTTTTCACACTTTTCAATGGCACTCGAATACCTGAACAGTTCCTGTTTTAATTCGTCCATATTGGCAAAAGGCTTTATGCGTCTTCGCTGTATAATTTCTTCGGCTATCTGGTCTGCGTCGCCTCCGAAAATAAAAGCCGCCTCCAATACGTGCCGGGGCGCGGTATTTATGTTGACCTTCATTGAAGCCCACATTCCCATATATTTCAGAGCCGATTCTTTTCTGCTTTCGCTGATTATAGTTGGCCTGGCAAGCGCCTCCGTATCAATCAATGAGCTGTGACACAGTCTCGCAAAATCAGCGCTCTGTTTGGCTATCTGTTGAGCAACAGATTCAGTTGTCCTGACTGTCTGCATTCGTGGAGCTCTGGTCCTGCTGCGACTGGTTCTGCTTGTTGTCGGTGTTTTTACTAACTTTCTTTCAAGCCGGGTTACCGGTTTGAAGTCAATCTTGAAGGGTTTTATTTTACTTATTTCCTTTAGCTGTCCTTCTGGGCCAATTAGTGAATCAATCTGGACCTCATTGACTTCCATCCATTCGCAGAAAGTTTCGAATCCTGCCGTAGCTTCCCTGCGGACCTTTTCATCGTCCATTATCGCCCAGCCGATGGGGTATTTTGCATTTTCGTCTTCAATTTCAATCCGAACTTTTGCAGAGCCGACCTCAAACTCAATCGGCTCGCTTATAAACGGCCAGGGTGGGCCATACGGACCAGGCACTACCCAGGAATTAGGGTCGTTAGAATCGACAAAAGTGCCGGCATAATCGGTACTACTAATATCATTAAAGTCATTAACATCGTTTGGCTCTGAGCCTGCAGGGGCCGACGAGCTTCGTCTCGAATCCATTGAAGTCCTTTTTTCCCTTGTTCTGCCTGTGCCCTCCCCGGCTAATCTGTCAGCCTCCTTTTGCGCAGACCACTCGGCCAAATACTCTCTGTATTGCTCTTCGCCAAGCATAAACAAATCGGAAAAATCCGGCTCGTTCGGTCGTTCAATCAATAGCGGGGTGTTCATATCGTCCAAGGTGGCAAGGGCGTATTTGACTGCCGAGTCACAGGCATAGCGGGCCGCCTGATAATCTATGATATAGTGGTCACGGTGACGCTGGGCAGACATACGGGTGCTCAGTGTAAACATCAGTGTCGAAAGGACAACCAACAGCACCAATGTTACCAAAAGCGCAATGCCGGGTCGGACGTATTGTATCTGACTTCTCATTTTTCGCGTTTCGGTTGTAATCTTCCGGGAGGATTGCTCATTGTTCCACTTTTCGGTTGTAATCTTCCGGGAGGATTGCTCATTGTTTCGTCTGCCGTTTCTAATATTCCGGGAAGCTCGCTGATTGTTTTGCTTTTCTCCTGCTCTTTTGGTGCGATTTTGAATTTGAGTTTCCTGGCCCTGTCAATAGCTATAACTCGCGTACATTTTTGCTCATCAGGCACATCCAAAGTATTGTCTAATGTCTTAAAAGGCTCAGCCAAAGAGATAGTTACCTCAATACCGGGAGGCACTTGGCCGCTCCATTTATCCACAGGCTCTCCGTCCTTGAATGCCTGAATCTTAAAAAAGGTCACACCGGTGCAAATCGGCACAAAAAGCCCTTGTTCCCAGCTTTCTCTGCCTTCATCGAGCAGTTTATCTTCCAATAACCCAATCTCGCTGGTTCGCTGCCGGTATAAAACAAGGCCGTCGGTGTCATAATCGTAGTTGGTCTGCCAAATGATATGTTCAAATATCTTCGACTTATTCTGAGCGTCGACGATAGTTTTTAGAATTGCTAATTGTGCGGTTGGGAAACCATTTTCAAATTTATTTTTGAAGGTAATTTTTGTAGTGGTGTCGGAGATAATTATTCTGTCGAGGTCTTCGGCGATGCGCTGCAGGGCCTCAGAAGGCATTCGGGAGTTGTCAAGCCTGCGGGTGATTGCAGCAGAACAGCTCTCGGCCCGGCTATAGATACCCAGCACCGCAACCAAAACCATCGCTGCTATCACCAGGGCTGCGAGCACCTCAGCTAACGAAAAGCCCCGTGATTCTCTAAATGTATTAAAATCCCTTTTCATGGTATTTAAACTAAGGACGTTCAAATAACGATCTAAGCAGTTCTTCAGGGAAACCCTCAGCGCTCCACTCTTCAAGGGTGCGTCCGCCTATCCTTTTTACACCATCTGTATCCTCTATCGGACCCTGTTTACCTTGTTGGCTCTGTTTATCCTGCGCAGCTTGCTGCTTTGCCTTCTTTACTATTTCAGCATCAGCCTTTGCTTGTTGCCGCCTGTCCTCTTCGGTCGGCATCCCATTACTGTTCATATACAGACTAAGCTGACCTTTAGGGAAAAAGCCCTCTTCGGTCAAGGGCATACCATTAGCTATCCACTCTTGGATAGTTTGCTCGTCGACGCCGGCGTATTCGGCAGCTTCCTCCAGCGTTTCGATAACCTGGTCGGCCAACTTCTCTATTTCGTCCTGCTGCTGCTCAAGAATTTGAAGCAACTGCGATTTTGTCACATCGGTCAGCCAGTGCGTCAGTACAATCGTCTGCACTTCGTTTTCCGAGTCGGTATACTCGGCAGAGCAAATCGCCTGAATCCACATTCTCGAGGTTAACGGCTCGTAAAACGTCTCAACAACTGTCTGCCATCCGATGTCGGGATACCTCTCACTATTGCCGAACTCAGCAGACTCTGCCACTGAATCCAGGGTAAGAAGCTCCTCCATATTCTTACGTGCAACTTCAAAGGCCTGCATACGCAACACCGAATTTGCCGCGGATGCCATATAGCGGTTGAAAACGACCAGCACACTGCTGCTGACAAAGGCCAGTATAACCAAGGCAGCTACAACTTCTACGAGGCTAAAAGCGCCTTTGGCGTATAGCTTATAGCGTTTAGCATTTAGTTTTTCCGTCCGCTGTACGCTATCACTGTCCGCTTTTTTGCCAAAAGCAGATAACGGAATTTTTTTAGAACAGCACTTCATCTTTGGCCTTCGGCAGCATAAATTCAACATCACCTCTTTTTAGCGTGACAACTCTGTTCATTCGACTGACAACAACCGAATATGGCTGCTCCCGCTCATCGAGCAGAACGATTTTCCCGCCGTATTGCCAGCCGGCGTGACCTGCGCGAAACTTGGCTACCTGATGGTCTTCGTCGGTTTCCATCAAATCGTCGAACAAAACATAGTAAACCTGGCAATTAGCACCAAAGTCATTTGTAACAATAATCTCTTCTTCGAGAACCTGGGACAGGTCAGGGCTGGTAATCTGGCGAAGAGTATAGCTCTGCTCTGTCAGGTCAATGATAACTTCGTATCTCCTTTCGCTCTCGGCGGCGGCGCTAGCAGCCATTTGCATTGTCGAGACAAACTGCTGGGCCTGTATCTTAAACGTATTTTTTCTAAGAAATCCGAAAAGATTCATCATCGTCAGGAGCACAAAAAGCGAAAGTATCAAAATCACCACTACCAGCTCTGTCAGCGTAAACGCGCGAGCGCGCGAATGGGCGGATGTGTGAACGCGCGTATGAGTCGACACACCTGTGTAGTCACGCATTTTCGCATGTACGCATTTTAGCATATACGCATCAACCCGAATCTGTGCTGTAAAGGTCGGTATCATAGCCTTCGCCGCCCTCTTCCCCGTCGGCACCCCAACTTATGATTACGAACGCCTTGCCGCTCTCGGGATAAAGTTCAAAATAAAAATCCCGTCCCCAGCCGTCTTTGGTTATCTCCGTGGTCTCCAGATATCCACCAGGCTCGTAATTTTCAATATCACTCGGTTGTTCAATAAGAGCCAAAAGTCCTTCTTCTTCGGTTGGGAACCGGGCGGTGTCCATCTTGAACTGCATAACGGCGGTATGAAGAATCTTCAGGTTGGCCTTGGTGATTATAACGCGAGCTTTATCAGTCTGGCCCATGAAATTCTTCACGAGCACGGTGGCAAGCAGGCCAAGGATAATCAGCACGGCCATAAGCTCGACCATCGTAAAACCTTTTCGCATTTGTTTCTTTCTTCTCTTTTTCATTTATCTTCAAACTCCTAAAAAAGTCACTCAAAAACTTACCGATGAAATTTTCAAAATTGGCAATATCGTTGCATAAGCAATTGTCCCAACTATCCCGGCCATAACAATTATAATGAGCGGCTCGACCGCGGCGCTCAATCTCTCAATAACTACGTCAGTTGAGGCCTCGAGGTTTTCGCTGATATTTTTGAGCATCGTTTCCAGCTCACCGCTTTTTTCTCCAACGGCAACCATGTGGGCGATAGCAGGGTCGATAACGCCGCTGTCCCTGAGCGGCGTTGCAATATCAGCGCCGGCAAGAATCCTCTCACGCGATTGCTGAATGGCTCTTTTCATAAGACTGTTGCCGGTGACTGAGGCCACAACACGAAGAGACTCAGCCATAGCAAGGCCCGAACCGAGAAGCGTCGAAAGAGTGGAGGCAAACCGCGAAACAACGCGCTGCTTTACGAGAGGACCAAACAACGGCAAAGACAGCAAAAGTTTGTCACGCAAATATGCACCACGCTCGGTCCTGAGAAACCTCCTGAGAGCTACAACGAAACCAAATACCACCGCAATAACCACCAACAGCCGCCAGGTGGTCAGCACATAACTGACGTTCATCAATTGTCTGGTAATCCACGGCAATTCCTGCCCTGCCCTGGTGATCTGCTCACCTATCTTGGGAATGACGGCGGTTGTCAAAATCAGAATCGCCGCAAGGCAGAATAAAATTAGAACAATTGGATATATCATTGCTGTAATCACCTTCGATTCGACCCGCTGGCGTTTTTCCATAAAGCCGGAGATGGTCGACAAGCTCTTTCCCAAAGAGCCGGTGACCTCACCTACGCGCACCATACTTACATAAATGACGTCAAAATAATCGCTGTATTCCTTCAAAGCATCGGCAAACGACTCGCCTGTGACAACGCGGTCGCGAATATCGCTAATGGCGTTTTTGAATCGCACGTCGGAGACTTGTAAAGTAAGGACCGAAAGAGCTTCGGTCAGTTTAATACCCGAATTAAGCAGCGTGGCCATCTGCTTGGTAAAATCGATTATCTGGGTCCTGCCGGCTCTGGCGAAAATCGAAAATAGCGCGGTTTTACCCTCGGCGCCGGCACCGACCTCAGCGATTGACGAAGGGTGGACACTGCGCACCCTCAACTGTTTTCGCGCGGCGTACGGACTTTCAGCCATAATCGTACCTTTGACTTTTTTGCCGTCCGCCGCTATCGCTATATAGTGGTATCTGGGCATAAGTAAAAATAAAAATTAAAAGCTGAAAATTATAGTTAAAAATTCAATACTTTTGAATTTTACGCTGTGGTTTTCCGTTTTAAGCTTTTCGCTTTTCGTTACATTACGTCGGCCTGTGTCACTCTCAACACCTCAGAGATAGTTGTTACCCCTGCGAGGACTTTCCTGGTCCCATCCATTCGCAAAGTTTGCATACCTGCTTCAAGAGCAACCTTCTTTATTGTACCAGCAGTTTCCCTTTTGTATACGAGGTTCTGGATTTCTTCGTTAATGAGCATGGTTTCATAAACACCCGTTCGGCCCCGAAAACCGGTCTGAAAACATCTCTCACAACCCTGGCCGACATAGAATTTCCCGCCGTTCCGGGCCAAGTCGGAAGAACCTATGCCTAATTCTCTCAATTCGTGAGGAACCGGTTCAATAGCCTCCCTGCAATCCGGGCAGACCTTTCGCACCAATCGCTGTGCTATTACGGCAATCAGGGACGAGCTTACCAAATACGGCTCAAGGCCTAAATCCAAAAGCCGGGTCAAGGCTCCGGCAGAGTCGTTTGTGTGCAGCGTGCTGAAAACCAAATGACCGGTCAGCGAAGACTGTATCGCCATACGGGCGGTTTCGAGGTCTCGAACCTCACCTATCATTATAACGTCCGGGTCCTGACGAAGGACATGCCGCAGAGCGTTTGCAAATGTTACACCCTTTTTTGAAGCAACCTGCATCTGGCTTATCCCTTCGAGCTGATACTCGATGGGGTCTTCTATGGTCATAACATTTTTCTCGGCTGAGTTAATCCTGTTAAGGCAGGCGTAAAGTGTGGTGCTTTTTCCGCTGCCGGTTGGGCCCGTTACGAAAATAACTCCGTGCGAGTGGGTGAGCAAAGAATCGAATTTGTTCAAGTTTTCCTTGGAAAGCCCTAATTCGTTCAATCCGAACAGGGCGGTGCTTTTGTCAAGCAGCCGTAAGACACTGCGTTCGCCGTAGCTGGTCGGCACGGTGCTGATACGCAAATCAACCTCGCGCTGGCCGAGCCGGACGCTGCATCTGCCGTCCTGCGGAAGCCGGCGCTCCGCTATGTCCATACCCGCCATGACCTTGATGCGAGAGATAACCAACGGCAGGACGTTTCTGTTCAAACTCAACGTGTCGTACAAAATACCGTCGATACGGTAGCGAATCTGAATCTTTGACTCGTAAGGATGAACATGAATATCACTGGCCCTTAACTGCAAAGCACGAAAAAGAATATCATTGACCAGCCTGATAACCGGCGGTCGGTTCACCACATCAAGCAGGTCATCGGAAGCGGCAACTTCGTCAACAAGCTGGTCGAGATTCTGGGAGTCCAGCTCTTCTGCCACATCCTCGATGACCGTTGTTCTCTGCTCGTATGCAATATCTATTACGGAGGTGATAGCGGCACGGGTTGATATAGCTAATCTGACAGGCAGGCCGGTCATCTTCGAGACATTATCGAGGGCATTCGCATCCAACGGCTTGGATAAAACTACGGCAATCTCGGTCTGACCTTTGGAGTCTTCGCCCTCTTCACGTTCGACCGTTTCACCATCATCAGTTTTTATCCCGATTAGATAATGGTGCTGAGCATAAGCGGCGGGAACAGCTTCAACGAATTCGACGGGTACGGCCTTTGGAGCTATTTCCGAGAGATATTCACAGCCGAGGGCCTCGGCAAAGAGCTTCAAAACCTTGTCTTCGGTAAAGTAAGGACAGGCAAGCAAAAGCTCATCGAGACGCTGCCGGCTGCTGTTTTCCTCGAAAAATTTGGCCAACTGCTTTGCGTCAATCAAACCCGTCCGCTTAGCTGTTTGTATCAATAAATCTTTCATAATTCGTATTGCGTATATCGTATCGCGTATTGCGTGAGGCACAACGCTTTAATCGGCTTCGAGAACCTGCAATGGGTCCATCGGCTTAGGTTTTATACCGGGCCAATCCTCATATTCCTGCATTTCCTTTTCGTATTTTTCAAATGTCGCACGGTTCTTTAATGATACTACTTCTATGTCGGAGATGCCCGTAAACTCTTCACCGGGCCTCAAGATATGGGCTTTAACAAACACATAAAGTCTGCTCTGCACACTGGTATTAGACGCGTTTCTAAAGAGTCCGCCGATAAAGGGAATATCACCAAGTATAGGTACTTTCCCTCCACCTTTACTTTGGGTAGTCTTTTCCAATCCGCCGAGTATTATGGTTTTCCCGTCCGGGACGGTAACAATCGTATCGACATTGCTCATAGAAGTATCGAGGGGTTTAGGAAACTTTTCAGTTCCGACAGTCACCTCCTTTTCCCCTGCCATATCAAAATCGGTCCTTTTGAGAAGAATAGTTAGTTGAAGCTGGTTACCTTTGCTTATATGAGGTTGAATCTTAAGCTCAATACCTGCCTTATAGGGCTCAAAGGTGACCGTCGTGTCGGGTGAGTATGACGATGTGGTTGTTGAGGTAGTTGTGGGTATATACTTGGTTTGTTTTTGGGCAATATATATTGTGTCCTCTGTTGTAATAGTACCCTCTCCATTATCATTAACAAGCAGCTTCGGTCTTGCAAGTACCCGTCCATAACCTCTATACTCCATAATTTTAAACAAGGCCTGGATAGGTCCTTTTGCAAAAAATCCTTTTCCGCCGGCGCCTGTATGCTCACCCAAACCGGCACCGGTATTAACTACATCGGCTATGAAGTTCTTGGGAAATGCTGAGAGAAAGCCTTCTTGCTCTTTGGTAAAAAATTTCATTCCATCTGCACCAGGTACGATTTGCGAAATCATATCAAGGTCGTAGCTGAACTCATCGTCCCGAGTAACTTCAACTAATGTTACATCGAGCAGGACCTGTGGGCGATATGCATCGAGCTCTTTGATGAGCGAGGCAATCCACTGCTGGTTCTTTTTGCTGGCGTAAACGATAAGCGAATAAGTCTTCGGGTCGGGAACTATGGAGATGTCCTCTTCTATATTCTTTCTCGTGGTTGTCCTTACTACCTTTGCATCTGCTCCTGTTCCGCTCTTTTCCGTGATGGTTTCCGAAATAAGCTTTTCAAGGACGCCGAAAAGCTCTTCCGGGTCCTGGTTTTCGAGCGGATATATGACATACGGGTTCTGGTCTACTTCCTGCACGGCGTCCACATAGCCGATAATAATAGCTATCCGGACGTGCTGCTCGGCGGTGGCATTGACCAGAAGCGAATTGGTCGGCTCAATTATTACAACCTGCGGCTCTTCCACAAGGGGCTCTTCTATTGTGCCAGTGTCTGTAGCCGTAGTAGTGGTTGGCCTGCCGGGGATGGGTCTGCCGGGGGTGGGAGTTGTTCTGGTGTCTGTTCTTGCCCTCCCCGTAGTACCTCGCCCGCCGCTGATTATGCCAAGCTCGCTGAGCTTTATCATTACCTCCTCGGCATCGACATTCTGGATTTCGTAAAGACGCAGAGTCCGCAGGTCCTGCTGCTCCACATCAAGGGCTTCTATGAGCGTATCGACAATAGTTAATTGCTCTTCAAGGCCTATCATCAGGATTCGGTTCGTTCTTTCGTCGGCATCGAGATAGACGCTTTCTTTAGTCGGTGCGTCAGCCTGTGTAGTTGGTCGAATAGGAGGCCGGGTCGGTGTTGGTCTTCGCGTCGGTATTGCCGCCCTGGTCGGCGTTGTTTGTTCCGGTGCACCAATTGCAATCGATACAGTGCCTAACTGCTCGGCAAGTGCCTTGACCTTCGCAGTAAGTGTCCTGGCCATCGTATATTTTAGCGCCCTGGACCTGAACTTTTTCTCCTCGCCCGGCTTATCGACGAGATCCAGAAGCTGTTCTATACGCGACATCCGGTATGCGTATCCGGTAACGATAAGTTTGCCCAGCTCCGAAATCGAGGTGTTAATGTCTGTTCCGAGCTTCATACCGTCCAAAAGATTCTTTGCACTGTCTGTATTTATATGTTCCAGCTCAAAGATACGGGTTATGATTACATTGCCGGCTTGAATCATGGGCTTTTTGGGGTCCACTATTGGAGGGTCAATCAGCAATGCTTTTGTTATGGGGACAATGGTTATAAGATTGACCTTACGAGTCATCACAAATCCTTTGAACTTCAGCGCGGATTCGGCCAATGGATACAAATCCTTTATCTTAATAGGCCCTTGTATTACGAGGTGAACCTCGCCTTTTAAGCCTGTTACATCGGCCGGGTCATACATATAGTCCAGATTTAAATACTTACCGACCAAATCCAGCAAATCGATGATGTTGAGCTTCGGGGGCAAATTCAGCTCAAGCGTCTCATTACCACTTGTGCCGAGCTCCGGCTGATATGCCTGGAATGCAGTATCCGGCTCAACCACTTTTGTTACCGCATTTGGCTCTTCTTGTAAAACAGGGGCGACTTGATTCGGCTCCTCAAGTTTGACCCCGACTTGCTCTGTAACTTTCTCAGGTTCAGGCTTCGGCTTGGCAGTAATTTTCTCTGATTTAGTTTTCTTTGGAACAACAGTAACGTCTTTTTTCTCTGATGGTTCGTCAGCCTTCTTCTTATCTTCAGGTTTTTCAGAGACAGCCGCAACGTCTGGCTTCTGGGGCGGTTCGTCAGCCTTCTTCTCAACTTCAGGTTTTTCAGATACAACCTCAACGTCCGGCTTCTCCGGTGGCTGGTCAGTCTCAACAGCCGTTTCTTCCGCCTGCTTCATACCGGCAGAAGGCTCATTCGGTGCACTTTTTTGTGGTGGAGTTATGACAGTGCTCGGCGGGATTATCGGTTCATTTGGCTCTGGCTCGCTGAGGTCGGGTTGGGCCAGTTTCGCTACCTTTTTCTCAGCCTCGTTAAGCGAATCAAGAAGCTTATCGAAAAGCTCATTCGGTTCGGACTTATTTGCATTAACCCCAGCCTGTTGGGTTTTGGAAGTACCGTTCCTGTGATTAAGCTCGGTTCTTACCTTTTCCAGCTCCGTTTTTACTCTTTCAAGCTCGGCATTTTCGACTCGGTCGGCTTTCGGCCCTTCTTTCCGACCTTGTTCGAGCGGTTGGGCCGGCTGCAGGACCTCGGGCTTGGCCTTTTGAAGCTGCTTAAGACTGCCGTTAGAATCGTATTTTTCGATGGCTTCAATAATTTTGTCAAGCTGGTCGGCCGGCGCAATGGCTACCACAGCATCGTCGTGGACATCTATAATCGCTTTGGCCTTTCCAGTACCACCTGGCGGATTAGAGAAGCTGCCGATTGATATGTCGCCAACTTCTGCTGCAATCTGCTCGTTCGAGGGCAGGTTCTTGGCTGCTGAGGCGGGCAAAATCGCCTTCATGACGAATGGTGTGTCGGCATCAATAAGCCTCAAAATAGCAGTTGCCTTGATCAACTGGCGCGGCTGAGCTGTAACCAAAAGCATATTGGCAGCAGGCAGATGGGAAACCGTGCCGAGCCTGGCCTCGGCGAGGAACTTCCTGGCCTGCTCGATTGATATGTGTCTGAAGGCAAAAACCCTGTATCGCGCCTGTACAGGAACAGAGCCGCTAACGGCCCCGTTAGAAGTTTGAGCTCCTTCGGGATTACTTCTAACGGGGTCAGCGGCTAAAAGATAACTGCTGGCAAGCACAAGAGTTACTGCCAAAATAAAGGTTTTCCCCAAACGCGAAATGATGCGTTTTCGGGCCCCAAAACTGAAGTTTCTGCGATAGCTTGTTTTTGCAGCCATAGGTCCCTCTTTAGGTTGAAGAACTGTTAATCTTTGTATTTTTCAAAACAACGCAATTTCTGTCGTTATCGAGCATTTTTGATTAAAATTGTTCAAACAACCCCTTTCTTGAAGCTCTTACGGGGTTCCCACCGAAATACCGGCTTTGGGGCCCTATTTTGAGGTTTTTTGCAAAATGGGTAGCCTTAAACCTCCAGGTTATAGCACATCGAGTACCCCATATATATTCAGACACAGAAAAGGCCCAAAAGTTCCGCAGATTTGCGGCAAAAACCGCGGATTTGCCGATTGGAAGCTGGAAAAAACAGCAAAAGCACAACCGGGACAAACAGCTGTAATCCGGGGTCTGTAAATTTAGGTGTGTTCCCAAACGCGAAAGATGGCGCTTGGGGAATGCCTGTAGGCCGGCCAATAGCTGAAATCGCAATTTTTAGAACGGCAAGTGCCCGATTTGACTAATGGTCCACGTCGGTCTTTTCGCAGCAGACGATATTACCTGGGCGGCCTCCTCGGCGGCCGGAGCCTACTTTTTGACCTTTGAATCTTCAAACTCCCGGCACGATTCGGGTCCTGCTGAACGTTCTTCAACTCTGTACCTAAACGCTCCAGTCTCTTTGCCTCTTCAGGAGATACACGCATAGCTTCAAGGTCGGAAATATATTTATCCATTATTATAGCCTGGCTTTTTTTAGAGCTGCGCTGCGAATCAGCTTCGCTGGAGCCGGCATCGGCCTCCATCAGCTCCGCAACAAGTTTTTCCATCATCGCGGCTTCTCTCATTTCCGCCTCCGACCGTCTAACGCTTTTAATGGTGGCTGAAGGCGGCCTACGTAAAATGGATGCCGGGCTCTTCCTGGCGTTTGTCTGCTGGCCGCCGCTCTTAACGCTGTCAGAAGCTTCGCTTACAACCGACGCCGGACCTTTCCCATCACCTATCTGCGGAGGCACGCCGCTTGTAATGCTGGCAGAAGCCCCCGGCAAAGCAGCGGCGGATTCGGCAGTATTTTCGCCTTTAATAAGACTTTTTTTCGGCTTCCTGACCGCTACGAGGGTAACACTTTTTTCACTGTCTTTAACAACTATAGAACCGTCCTTTACCTGCTCAATAAGCAAATGGGCCACCTTGCTGCCTTGTTTGACCCAGTGCAGGCCCTTGCCGGGCTCATCAATGTAGGCCCACGACCGTTCCGGACGTGACGAATAATAACTGGTGCCAATAAGCGTAAATTTGGCCGTAACTGGTCCCTGGGGGGACGGAGGTGGAGGCGCCGTTGGCTTACGAGCCGTTGGAGTCCTTTTTATTGATACCGGTGCAGGAGGAGGATTTAGATATAATCCAAAGCCCGCCGCCTGCTTTACAAGCGGTGAGACCTGGTTTTTACTCTTTGAGACTTTGGCTCCTTTGGCTTTATTAAACCTCTCTACCGCGCCGGGCGACTTTAGAAATTGCTCAATCTGTTCATCGCCGCGATAACCAAAAACCACAGGAAAAGCAAAAAAGCCGGCAGCCAAAAACGCCGCTAAAACAGTAGTTATTCGCAAAGTCTTTATCATATTTCGTATCCGGCCTTATACTTCAGAAGCCACTATTCACAAATCACGACTTATGGCCTGTTATCGCCTATATTATTTGACATCGGCGGCGGCCTTTGGTTCCCTCCAATGAATTATTTTTTCAAAATAAAGCTCTTCATTTCCGGCGTACTCCCCGCTTGTCTCGGGTGTATGGCAATCGGTGCAATCCAGCTTCGGCCGTGTGGTTTTTGCTATTCCGAGAGTTCTGATATGTTCGGAGCCGGGACCGTGGCAGACTTCACAGCCGACATCCTTCAAATCTTCGGTTGTCTGCTCCGAAACAAAACCGCTTTCATATTTCATACCAACAACATGACAGACCGCACATTCAGGGTCAAACGCCGAACCTACCGTCTTGAGCGTCGCATAAGCGTGGGCGTGGGCCTTGGTGCTCCACTTTTCATATTCATACTCGTGACAAGGCTTACAGGACTTCGAGCCGGTATATTCCAAACCATCCGGCAAAGGAAAACGCGGATACCTCTCTAAAAGATTGGCCTCTTTAACACGCTGTTGGTAGTCTCCATACAATGCAAGCAGAGAACTGTCCGGGGGCAAATCCTCTATAACCGGGATAGGGCTAAAACTCAATATAGGTTTGTCTTTGGCTGGTTTAATCTGCAAGTTGCATATATATCTGCCGAAGCGTCCTACCGATACAACCAAAGGTTTTTTATCTGGAGCAGACAATAGAGCCGGCTCGTCAGATTCGGCAGGACAAACCAGACAATCTACAATTGCCTGCTTCGTAATAGAATTAATAATGCCGGGACCACAGCGGTTCAGGATGAGGATGTTGACCGTTTGCAGGCCGGGCTGGGCGGTAAAAAGCCTTCCAATCTGCTCTATCGGCGCCGATTCCACATCAAAGGCTGCAACTGTCACGGCCATGGTCGTACTTTTCAACGAAAACTTCTTCGTAAACTTTGTGGCCAGGTTCACATCGGTCGGCTTGAGAGAAGTGATTATATTAAAAAGCGAGCCAATACTATCCAGCAGCCCGAGATTTTCGGCTATTTCTATGTCTTTTTCCGTCAGATTGACCAAATCGTAACCGAGCAGGCTGAACGCCTGGATTATTGTATTGAACTTGATTATGTCCTGCTCGCTGTCACCTTCCACAAATGAGCCGGTATCAATAACAAGTCTTCTTTTTGCGGGCACGCTGTTGAATACCGCGGAGCGTCTGTCAAGTCCTCCAAGCTGTCCGCCGCTGCATCCACAGGGCTTCATCGTCCCAAGCTCATTGCCGGTCAGAAAAACCGTAACCACATCGGCTTTGTGAGCAGGCTTTGAAATCAATACGCACGAGGCCGCGACTGTCAATCCCGTTAGAAATAACACGCTAATGAAGTTTTTGTTGGCTTTGACAAGGATTTCTAACGGGGTCAATATACGCATATAAGTTACTAACCGCGGCATAGGCAGGTTAACCTTCATTAGCGGGACGCTTTCGCGCCTTTTCTCGAATAGACTCCGTAACAGGTAATTTTAAGTTCTTCGCCGCCTTTTATCTTCACGGAAAACACGTCCGTGAACACGCCTCTTTTGGCCTTGGCGTCCAGCGGTGTTATCTGAAGCTCGAATTCGTAACCGTTGCCAACCTTCTTCTGAGTCAAAACTTTTATAGTGCCTTTCTCTGATGTTGTCGACTCAACCTCGAAATCCTCACTATAATTGCTGAATACCGAGACCTTCTTTTTTACCGGCTTTTGCGGTTCAGCTTCACGAAGGTAAACTAACCGTGGGTCAACCTTAAATTTCGGCAATGTATCAAAAACAATTCTGACCGTTTTGCACTCCGGATGGGTCAGGCTGATTTCAACCTGGCCCCTAAGACCTTTCCGCAGCTTTTCATTATCGACCTTTGGTTTTAGAACAAACTTCGTCGCTTTCACCAAAGAGTCGTAATCGGCAGTTATGGCATCGCCGGTGGATTTGAAGTTCTTTATCGCAAACGGCTGCTTGTCAAGGCTGGTGAGCGTGATATCCGGACAGCCGGCATTTTCTCCTTTGAGCAAAAGATTCAGTCTCTCCGGCTGGTGCTCGACTTTCATTACAATCTTTGTTTTTATGCTCAGTATAACCGTATGCCTTTTCTTATCATTGCTGGGTACTGTGCAGCTTTTTGTTATCGAGCCGGGACTTCTGCTCGCACGATACACTATTTTCAAGGTTCCGCTTTCGCCCGGAGCGTATTCTGTCTTGGGCAGCGTGGGGACAGTGCAACCACAGGGGCACTTGATTTTACCGATTTTCAGCAAGGCGTTTCCGGTGTTTGTAAATTTGAACTCGCAAGTGTTCTCTGTGCCCGCACCGATTTCGCCGAAATCGTGTATCAATTTTTCAAATGTGATTTCCGGCGCCGGCCTGCCGGCCTTAGCGGCAGTTCCAGCCTTTGCAAGCTGCGCCCCCATTGACATAGCCAATAGGCACGCAGCTCCAAGTGTCAATATACGCATATAAGTTACTAACCGTCGCATAGCGGGATTAACCTTTGTTAGGTCGGGGATTTAGCGGCTTTCTTTAAATAGATTCCGTAACAGGTAATTTGCAGTTGCTGGCCGCCTTTTATCTTCACGGAAAACACGTCCGTGAACACCCTTCTTTTGGTCTCGATGTCCGGCGGTGTTATCTGAAGCTCGAACTCGTAACCGTTTCGAACCTTCTTCTGAGTCAGAACTTTTATAGTGCCGTTCTTTGATGATGTGGATTCAACTTCGAAATCCTCACTATAATTGCTGAATACCCAGACCTTTTTTGTTACCGGCTTTTGCGGTTCAGCTTCACGGACGTAGACTATCCGCGGGTCAAGTTTAAATTCCGCCAATGTATCAAAGACAATTGTTATCTTTTTGCATCCGGGATGCGTCAGGTCAATTTCGACCTGGCCTCTCAGACCTGTCCGCAGCTTCTCAATATCGACCTTTGGCTTTAGAACAAACTTCGTCGCTTTCATTGAAGGATTGTATTCAGCAGTTATGGAATCACCGGTCGATTTAAATCGCGTTACCGCAAACGGCTTATTGTCGCGGCTGGTAAGTGTAATCTCGGGACAGCCGGCATTTTCCTTATTAAGCAAAAGGTTCAGTCTCTCCGGCTGGTGCTCGACTTTCATTGCAACCCTTGCTTTTACAGTCAGTGTAACGGCACGCTTTTTCCTATCATTGCTGGGTACGGAGCAGGTTTTCCTTGCCGAGCCGGCCCTACTGCCCACACTATACATTATTTTCAACGCCCCGCTTTCGCCCGGCGCGTATTCTTTCTTGATTAGCTTGGCGACAGTGCAGCCACAGGAGCACTTGATTTTTCCGATTTTCAACAAGGCGTTTCCCGTGTTTGTAAATTTGAACTCGTAAGTGTTCGTTGTCCCCGGAGCGACATCGCCGAAATCGTGCATCAATTTTTCAAATGTGATTTCCGGGCCCTGCCCTTGCGATTGTGCTGCGGGTTGCAGCCTCTTCTGTGCTGGTTTATTCGGAACCGATGTCGTTTCAGCTTTTGCCTGCGAGGTCTGCGAAGGCCCTTTATCGGATGCGGGAGCAACCGGGGCAATCGCCACCTTGTTGTCCACAGGATGCCTCTCGGCAGATGCTGTCGGCGTTATCTTAGGCACCTCTGCCTGCTTTGCCTGCTCCTGGCAGCCAACATGGGCGAGCAAAACACAACCGACAACAAACACAATCCCGAATTTTTTAAAGCAATTACGTTTCATACTCTTATCTCCAAAAAATTAACATCTGATGTAACTTTCGACTAACTCAAAAGATACATTAATTTACCAAAAAAAACAACTTTTTGCAAGGATTTTCTGATTTGCGGCCAAGGATGTTGCCCACCAGGCTTTTATCGGTGTTAGAGATGATTATCTTGAGGCCAAAGTACAGCCATAAGCGAAAAGTCTTCAAAATTCACCCTCCATTCGCCGTTTATATCACCTGCAACAATCGTTTCGCAAACCGGCTCACCAAAATATGATTTGCTCGCCTCATTTGTGCTGCCATAACGTAATATAATCCGCATATTCAACTACTCAATACCTGCCAACCAGTTTTCGACAAATACATGAAGGTCCAGCATATTGATGGAACTATCGTTATGGATGTTAATGTCGCAAGTAGGATTCCATTGGGCATCTTTAGGCTCAGTCAACCAGGCCAATGCAAGTATAGCAAAGTCGCCAAAATCCACCTCGCAATTATAATCGAAGTCGCCCATATAAGCATAGTTAAACTCGTAGGCGCCCATGTCCACGGTGTCGGTGTCGTTACAATCGCCATCTATAATCCTGGGGTGGCCATCCAGGTCAGTGTCCACCTCGACGGGTATTGCAGCGTTGTTGCCATTGTCGATGCAGGGCGAACCTTCCATCAGCCGCAGGTTGTCGTCCACCGTGCCGGCGATGTTGTCAGGCCCATCGGCGTCCCGGAACATCGGGTCATCGCCGATGTTGCCAATTCCGCCTAAGGCGCCGGTCCAACCCTCGATGCAGGTGTGGTTTATAACAGGAGTCGACTCGTAGTTGTGAATCTGTGCCGACTCATCTGCTCCGCCGGCGTCTGTGTTGTCCCAGAGAATGGAGTTCGTAACCGTCGGGGCGCTAAAGAATTCGTTGCACATCCCCCCGCCTTCATTTGCTACCGAGTTGCCGCTGAACAAGCAATTGGTCAGCGTTGGGCTGGAGAACTCATAGTTCCACATTCCACCACCTCGGCCATTAGTAGAGTTGTAGCTAAATGTGCAGTTGCTCACCGTTGGATTACTGCCCGTATTGGACATCCCACCACCGCAATAACGAGAGTAGTTGCCGCCAAAGGTACAGTTGGTTACCACAGAATGTCCCCCCCAGCTGGACATTCCGCCACCTTCGCTGCCCGACGCATTGCGCAGGAACGTGCAGTCGGTTATTATCGGATTGCACTCGCCGTCGCCGTGCCCATAGTTGAACATCCCTCCGCCGAATTCGACACCCGAGTTACCAAAAAACGTGCATCCGGCCACTGTTGGATTGCACGGGTTGTCGTGCCCATTGTTGAACATCCCCCCGCCGCGATCGCGTTCGTAATCCGGTGATCCGTTGGCGTTGCCGGCGGTGATAGTGAAACCATCCAGCACCGCCGTCTCGTCGATATTACTGTTGGTAACGACATGATAGCTGTTTTCTAACCGGGTCGGCTCGGTTAATAAATCACAAGGATCGTTTACATCTACGTCGTTGCCGGCGAGGTCTCCGCTCAGAATGGTCTCATACGTTTCAATATCCCGTATATTGGGATCTGGTGCGCCTGTGCCGGCGTAGCCGCCCTTGATGGTAACGCCTTTCTTGAGTTGAAACGTTGCTTCGCGGTCGCCTGTTCCAGTTGGATTGTCAGCATCCTCATCAGGTTTATAGATGCCGTCAGCCACCCGGATTTCATCGCCGTTCCTTGCAACAGATAAGGCACTCTGGAGGTAATTGAAAGCATCCTCCCAGCTTGAGCCATAATTCGCACCTGTTGCAT
>DATLBB010000350.1:0-7087 GCA_035527155.1 Sedimentisphaerales bacterium | reverse complement strand
GTTGTTATATAGGTGACAATCGATTGTTCTGAGCTCAGGAAAATTACTTTTCGATGCTTGAAGATAAGCTACTTATATGGATGTTCAATTGTGGCAACAGGGATGTTCTGCGCTGCATCTATGAAAAGTACAAAGATGATTTGGTGACCTTGGCGGCTGCCCTTTTAGCTGATGTAAATTCTGCCGAAGATGCCGTGCACGATGTTTTTGTGTCCTTCATTAAATCCGCTGATAAGTTTCGACTCACCGGAAATCTGAAAGGTTATTTGGCGACTTGTGTTGCTAACAATGCACGTAACAGAAATAAAGCAGGACAAAGACAGCGTAGCATCAGCTTGGATGAAGCTGAACATTTTTTATCAGATTCAAAAAGGCCGGAATCCAGCGTGATATTCGGCGAAGAATTGCGACAGCTCAGTTGGGCTCTTGCACAGCTTCCGTATGAGCAGCGGGAAGTTTTAATCCTGCGCATGTACAGCGGGATGAAATTTAAGGCGATCGCCGCGCAGCAGGATGTTTCGATCAATACGACGCAGGGCCGGTACAGGTATGCGTTGGATAAACTGCGGTCATTGTTGAATGGTGAGGTGAAAAAATGAGACCGGCAGATGACATGGATAAATTGATAAATAAATTACAATTAAAAGCCAGTTCCGACTTGGACAAAAGGGTTCATGATGATATCTACATGGCACTGGCGGAATCCAAAAAAACAGAGTCGGCTGTCCCGCCGCCGAGTGTAAGAAAGGCAATTACGAAAAGCCCGATTGCAAGACTCGCCGCTGCGGCAGTGATAGTTATAGTTGTGCTTATAGGCATCCATCAGATTACCGGCTCGGGTGTTGCCTGGGCAGAAGTACTCCGTAATATTGGAAAGGTCAGGGCATTTGCATACCGAATGAAAATGAGCATGAAAGATATGCCGGGCGTGCCTGCTGGAAAGACTATGAACCTGGAAATAAACGCCTGGGTATCCAATGATGTTGGTATGCGGATGGACTCCAGCACGGAAGGCAAATTGATTAGCCAAAGCTACGTTTTGTTGCCACAGGGGATTGTTATTTCAGTTATGCCCGAAGAAAAAAAATATATACGCATGACATTGACCGACGGGCTTTTTGAGGAAATGCAAAAAGACAACGGCGACCCCAGAAAGATGGTCGACGAGTTCATGAAGTGTGAGTACAAGAAACTGGGGCCAAATATAATAAACGGCATCGAAGTTGAGGGTATTGAGTCCAAGGACCCGAAAATCGTAGGGGGCGTACTCGGCGACGTAGTGGCACGTCTCTGGGTAGCTGTTGAAAACGATCTGCCCGTGAGGATGGAGATTGTATGCTATTCAAACGGAACAAAGGCACTGGATATGGTTATGGATGAGTTCCAATGGGACGAAGAGCTTGATGCTGCCTGGTTCGAGCCTGATATAACGGATGATTATGAACTAATGGCAGATTTGCAAATGGCGGGAGACGAGACAAACGTTGTGGAAGGCCTGCGTTTCTTTGCTGAGTTTACCGGCGGCAAGTACCCCAGCGAGATATCCATGATAACACTGATGCAGGAGTTGCAGGATGCGCTGAAAGCAAAACTCGCTATCGAGCCGGAGCGAGTTCCAGGCGAAGAAGATATGCATAAGATGGCAAGTCTGCAGATGCTCTTCATGTTCTTTGCGGGATTGTTGGCCGAAGATAAAGACCCCGCCTACTATGGCGACAGAGTTACCGCTGAATTCCCCCACGCCGTGCTGATGCGGTGGAAGGTAGAGGACGGTAACCACCGAGTGATTTTTGGAGACTTAACTGTTGGAGATGTTACTCCCGAGGAGCTGGCTGAGCTTGAAGCTATGCCTCTAAACATCAGGCCGAAAGCCATCAAGCCTCAGCCGGCGGACGGAGCGGTGGTTGCCGCACTTGCCGACGTAGAACTGGGCTGGATGCCGGGCGCCTATGTCACCGAGCACAAAGTGTACTTCGGCACTGAGATGGACGAGCTCTCCCTGTTAGTCGATGTGTTCGACTCTTATAGAATCATAGTACCGGCTTTGGAAAGGGTCACCACGTATTATTGGCGTGTCGATGAAGTCCAGCCGGATGGAGCCATCGCAATCGGGGACGTCTGGAGCTTCAACACGGGAAAGCTGGTCGGCTGGTGGAAGTTTGATGGCGACGCTAACGACAGCTCCGGCAACGGCAACCATGGAACCGTATATGGTGACCCGAATTGGGTTATAGGCCGAAGAGGCGGAGCTCTGCAATTTGATGGCATTGATGACTGTGTACGGACAGGTTATGCAACCGACTTGCCTGTCTGGACCGTAGCGGTTTGGGTGAAAAGCCCTGCCGCACCTTCAAATGCGACGCCCTCTGGACCGGTTCAACGGGAAAACAATTTTCAGATTAACTGGAACCACAGCTATACAGATTTCCGCGGAGCCGCAGCTCTGAGGGCTAGAAATGAATGGCATGCTGCAAGCTTCGGACAGTTAAAGGCCAATCAGTGGTATCACCTTGCAGCCACGTATGACGGCGAGAATCTAAAGGCATACAAAAATGGCCTTCTAATCACCGACAGTCCGGACCCTTCAGGACCCCCCGACAAAGAATGGGCAACCTTGAAGTTTGCAAGACATTCAATCACCAGTTACTGTTTCGAAGGGACCCTCGATGATATTCGCCTTTATAGTTATGACCTCACTGCTGACGAGGTGACGGCGATTTATGCAGACCGGAATGAGGAGAAATAATCTTTATCACATAAGAGGGTATCATTAGTCCATAATGATACCTTTCCCTGTGTGGCCGGGCTTGTTTGGCCCGGCCTTTTTTGGTGTCCTTCCACAAAAGAACTGATAAAATCTCAAATAATTGAATGTTTTTTGTAAATTCGCAGCTTCCCATTTGTCTTTATAGTGGTACCGGATTTAGGAGCTTCTATTGAACGATCGTTCAGATGAGAATTTGGTTGTCGCCTGCCGTGCAGGAGACAGAATCGCCTATGAGCTTCTTGTCAAAAGGCATTACAAGCACGTTTTTTTGATATGTCTGGGCATTCTTGGAAATGTCCACGATGCCGAAGACATTGCCCAGGATGCATTGCTTAAGAGTTATGTGCGGATAGGGACGTTACGAGACGACTCGCAGTTTGGCCCGTGGCTTGCAAGGATTGCCAAAAACCTGTGTGTAAATTTCATCCGCAGAAAAAAGTACACAAAGACTGTAGCAGCAGAAAGAGCCGTACATGCGAATCAAAGTGCGACTGATCATGACAACCTTCAGCAGGCCATAGAACAACTGCCGCAGGAAATCAGGGCCCCGCTCGTAATGTATTTTTTTGACGGACAGAGTGTCAAAAAAGTTGCAAAGAGGTTGGATATGTCCAGCTCAGGTGTTTATCTCAAGCTGCGCACAGCGCTCAGCCAGTTACACAACCTGTTAGCTAAGCAACGAGATGAAAAAAATGAATGAACCTTGTGAAAAAATGCAGGAACAAATTGAAGACTATGTGCTTGGAATTTTGGGCCAAAAAGAAATTGATGCCCTGGATGAACATATAAGCAACTGTACCGCATGTAGCCAATATGTTCACGCGCTTAAAAACGAAAATCGTTTACTCCTGCAGTTAGGCCGGAAGCTGGACGCGGATATGGCCATTCGCCAGGACAGAGTAATAGAAGCTCTAAATAGCTATTCACCAACCGCACGAACTAAAGTGCTCTCAATATGGAGAACAATCATGAAAAGTCCAATTACAAAACTCGCCGCTGCCGCGGTGATAGTTGTTGCAGCACTTATCGTTGTAAGTCAGATTGGCGGCTCAGGCGTCGCCCTTGCCGGTGTCCTCGAGAGGGTAGAGCAGGCGCACGCATTTATGTACAAAATGAAGATGAATGTCTCCGGGGCCATGGTGCCCGGTAAGCCGCCTGAAAACCAGGATATACAAAGCACCGTTATCATCTCCACCATATATGGAATGAAAATGGAAATGATAATGACGGACCTCAAAACCGGAGAGCAAATGACTCAGCAAATGTATTTCCTTCCCGAGGAAAAGGCGATGTTTATGGTTATGCCTGTCCAGGAAAGATATGTCCGCATGGAATTCAATGATGATTTGCTTGCCAGGATGAAAAAAGAGAGCAACGATCCGCGGGAAATGATCAAGCAAATATTAAACTGCCCGTACACCGAGCTTGGACGGTCGGTAATTGACGGCGTAGTGGTTGAAGGCTTTGAGGCGACGGACCCTGCGCTTTACGGAGGCGCAATGGGAGGAAGTGCTAAGATCAGTCTGTGGGTGGACGTTGAGACCTGGCTGCCCGTTCTTACGGAGATGGATATAGAGATGGGTGAGCAGATGCGGATACGTGGTGTTATTTATGATTACCAGTGGGATATTCAGGTTGATGAAGCTGAGTTTGAGCCGGTCATACCCCAGAATTTCAAGCCCTTAACGACCGATAGTATGAAGATGCCGGGTATGAGTGAAGAAGGTGCTGTTGAAGGGTTGAAGCTCTTTGCTGAATTAGCAGGTAAGTATCCCGAAGACCTTAATATGATGACTCTCATGCAGCAGGTCAGCAAACTCAGAGATAGTCAAAGCCCGGCTGCCGAGCAATTCCGACAGAAGCTCGAACAGGCCGAGTCAGATGAAGAAAGAATTGCAGCAATAATGGATTTAACGCAGCCGATTCAGTCAATCGGTATGTTCTACATGACGCTGGTGCAGGACAAAAAGGACCCTGCCTACTACGGTGACAAGGTCACCCCGGAATTCCCGCATGCAGTGCTGATGCGGTGGAAGGCCGAAGAAGGTAACTACCGGGTGATTTTTGGAGACTTAACCATCGTGGATGTTAACGCCGATGAGTTGGCTGAGCTTGAAGCCGCGCCTCTGAACAACAAGCCCACCGCCATCAGACCTCAGCCGGCGGATGGAACGCCGGTTGCCGTATTTGCCGACGTAGAACTGAGTTGGATGCCCGGTGCATTTGTGAACGAGCACAAAGTGTACTTCGGGACCGCAGCGGACCAGATGTTGCTGCTGGCTGAGGTGACCGATTCTTGTAGCGTCATGGCACCGGCTTTGGAAAGGGCCACCACCTATTATTGGTGTGTCGATGAAGTCCAGCCGGATGGCTCGGTCGCAGCAGGAGACGTCTGGAGCTTCAACACCGGCAAGCTCATAGGCTTCTGGAAGCTTGATGGCGACGCTGACGACAGCTCCGGCAACGGAAACCATGGAACCGTAAATGGTGACCCGAATCAGGTTATAGGCCAAATAGGCGGCGCTCTGCAATTTGATGGGATTGATGACTACATCCGGACTGATTATGCAACCGACCTGCCTGCCTGGACCGTAGCGGTCTGGGTAAATAGCCCTGCCGCCCCTAAAAAAGCGGCGCCGTCTGGACCGGTTCACCGGGAAAATAATTTTCAGATCAGCTGGAACCACTCTTCTGCAGATTTCTGTGGAGCGGCGGCCCTGCGGGTCGGAGATAAATGGTATGCCGCAAGCTTCTCAGAGTTAGAAGCCAACCAGTGGTATCACCTTGCAGCCACCTATGATGGAGAGAATCTCAAGGCATACAAAAATGGCGTTCTAATCACGGACAATCCCGACCCTTCAGGGGCACCGGACAAGGAATCGGCAACCTTGAAGTTTGCAAGACATGCAAACTACGGGGACCATTTCGAAGGCACCATTGATGATGTTCGCATTTATAGTTATGACCTCACTGCCGACGAGGTGACGGCGATTTATGCAGATCGGAATGAGGAGAAATAATCTTTATCACGTAAGAGCGTATCATTAGTCCATAATGATACCTTTTCCTGTCAGGCCGGGCTTTTCGCTCGGCCTTTTTGCTGCGCTTTTGACGAAATCCGGGGTAAAATTAAAAAAAGTCGAATTTTTTGCGCTTATTTTTATGCCTTAAATCAGACAATATAACAGATGCCAGCCGGCAAATGCTGATTTGGAGGTTGACCTGTAGAACGTGACAGAGAAGTTGCAAACAAAACTGGTTGAAGCTGCTCTCGCTGGGGACATCGCCGGCTTTGGACAGCTTGCCCGGCGATATTATCCTTCTATGGTGGCCGTCGCCTACTCTATCCTTGCGGACCATCAGCTTGCCGAAGATGCCGCCCAGGAAGCGTTCGCCAGGGCCCTGACAAATCTGGGAAAATTGAGAAAACCGGATAAATTTGCTCCCTGGCTTGCCCAGATTTGCAGAAATGTCGCCAAAGACATGGTCGCCGCCAAGGCCAGGACAATAAACGCCGAGGATTTATCCGGGGCACCTGTTTGCAATAGGCAGGATGACAGTATCGAGGCGGTTCGCCGCGCTATTGAACAGCTCAGTGTCTCTGCAAGAGAATTGATAGTTCTTCGCTACTACAATGGCTTGTCATACGAAGAGATTTCCTCTGTATTGGGAATCTCCAAGCCGACAATTAACGGCAGGCTGACAAGGGCAAAACGAAAAATGGCAAGGTACTTAAAACGTAACGGTTTCCTGGAGAACCGATTATGAAACCTGGTAAATCTGACATAAAGATAGACGAGCTAATCAGCCGGGCCATAGGCAGTGAAAGACCAGCGTTTGATTTCGATAAATGGCAGGCCGAACACCAAAATGAAATTCGAACCTATCAGGCACAAGCTAAAAAGCCTTCGGACTCTGTCCCATCGTCGAGGATTTGGAAAACTATTATCGAAAGCAGGATTACAAAACTTACCGCCGCGGCGATGATAATTATTGCCGTTCTGATTGGCATCAGAACTTTTACTGGCGCAACTGCCTGGGCCAAAATAGTCCGGGCATTTAACGACGTTGAGAATGTCCATATTGTTGGACAGGCGACTGATCCGAACGGCAAAAAAACGACACGGGAAGAGTATTGGGCAAAAAGACCAAATTTTATAAGAGATGAAAATCCTGACATATCGATTATCGACAACGGCAAAGAAAGATTGACTATCGATAAGAAACAGCAGACCGCGCAGTTTGAGGATTCGACGCAGGATTATTACCCTCAGGCGGATGCGATATTTGCTTACGCATCTTTGATACGTGGGCGGGACT
>DATLBB010000349.1:0-8631 GCA_035527155.1 Sedimentisphaerales bacterium | reverse complement strand
TAGTTATGCATCCCGCCGCCGCTTTCTGCCGAGTTTCCGATAAAGGTGCAGTTGGTCACTGTAGGGCTGCTCTCCCAAAGGTTGTACATCCCGCCGCCGAACTCACTGGCCGAGTTCCCACTGAACGTGCAGTTGGTCAGCGTATGGTCGCTGTCCCAGTTGAACATTCCCCCGCCGTTGTCTGCCGAGTTGTTGCTGAATGTGCTGTTGGTCAGCGTCGAGCTGCTATCCCAGCTGTTGTACATCCCACCGCCCCTGTCAGACGAGTTGTTGCTGAATGTGCTGTTGGTCATCGTCGGGTTGCTCCCGGTGTTGTACATCCCGCCGCCTCCCCATTCTGCCGAGTTGTTGCTGAACGTGGAGTTGGTAACCGTCGGGCTGCCCCCCTCGTTGCACATTCCCCCGCCTTCCACTGCTAAGTTGTCGTTGAATGTGCAGTTGACTAAGTTCGGGTCGCTTATGAAGTTGTACATACCACCGCCGCTACTATTTGCTGAGTTGTCGCTGAATGTGCAGTCAGTCAGCGTAGGGCCGCAGTTCCAGTTGAACATCCCGCCGCCACCATTTGCTGAGTTTCCGCTGAACGTGCAGTTAGTCAGTGCCGGTCTGCTGCCCCGGATAAACATCCCGCCGCCGAAGACCGCATAGTTCCCACTGAACGTGCAGTCCGTTACCGTCGGGCTGCTGCCGACGTTGTTCATCCCGCCGCCGACGTCATGATAGTAATTCCGGGGGCCGTTGGCATTACCGCCCGTGATTGTGAAGCCATCTAATACGGCTGTATCATCCGTCCCGCCGCCGGTAACTACGTGGTAGCTGTTCTCACCGTTGTTGGCAAAGTCCGGTCCATCATTGCCAAGCAGGTCACCGCTCAGGACAGTCTCATACACCTCAATGTCCCGTGCATTTGGGGCTGGTTCACCGAAGCCGGCGTAGCCGCCCGTGATAACGACACCGTTTTTGAGCTGGAACGTGGCTGTTCGCGAGCCGGTCCCATTGGGATTGGCAGAGTCCTCATCCGGCTTGTAAATACCCTCGGCCACCCGGATTTCGTCACCGGACACGGCCGCAGTCAGCGCATCTTGCAGATACCTGTAAGGCGTCGCCCAGTTCTGGCCGTTACCGCCGAGAGAGGCATCATCATCCACATAGATGACGTCTCCCGCAGCCGTACACGCCATAGCCATCAAAAATACTGCCATTATTAAGGACGTTCTCAGATTTGTTGTTCTACCCATTTTTCAGCCTCCTAAAAAATTCGCCTGATTTTTATGACTTGCGTATTGTAAAGTTTCGCTGGTTTTATGGCAATCCAGGAGAGAGTGCTAAAAGAACCGCATTTTAGCCATCCTCTTCCCTGAGTACCCTAAAACACATAAGAAATAAAATACCACATTATCGATAAATTTCAAGCAAAAAAACTTTTTTTTCAAGCCCGCTCTGCTTATCGTGCACATTAAACACTCAGGATATTGTAAAACAGGGAAGAACATCAAAAAAACACCTTTTCGCACACCAGTCGTAGAGTTCTTTTAAATTTCACTTGACAAAGCCCTCGCGGTCAACTATTTAGGCTGTTTTTAGTGTTTGTTCGTTAATATTGTTAGTAGTTTTGAAGACTTTATGAAGTAGTAAGAAATGTTACCCAAAAAGAAAACAAGTAAGAGCAAAACACGCATGCGTCGCAGCCATCATCGGCTAAAGGCCACAAACTATTCTCTATGCCCACAGTGCGGACAAGCCAGGCTCCCGCACGCTGCATGCACGAATTGTGGTTATCTCAACCCAAAGATAACCTTGAAGCTCGGTAAAGAAGAAAGTAGCTAAGGATGCGAATCGCAATTGACGCGATGGGAGGCGACAATGCGCCGGATGAAATTATCGCCGGTGCCTTGGAATCAATTGAGCTGCTCGGCGAAAATGATGAGCTCATAATTGTCGGACAACAGGAGGTGATAGAACCGCGATTGCCCCCTTTGAAGTCGCGGGAAGGGACCATAAGCGTTGTTGATGCGCCCCAGGTCATTGGCATGGACGAACCACCCGTTGAGAGTCTCAGAAAAAAACCAAAAAGTTCCATCCCGGTCATGGCAAAGCTGGGCAAACTCGGGCGAGCAGATGCCGTCATATCCGCAGGTAATACAGGTGCCTGCGTCGCTGCGTTCCAGATGAGGATGAGAAACCTGTCCGGCGTTAATCGACCGGGAATAGCCGTTGTCTTTCCGACATTCGAAGGCCCTGTAACAATTTGCGATGTCGGAGCAAACATCGCATGCAAGCCGATAAATCTCTACCAGTATGGAGCTATGGCAAGGATTTATGCAAAGCATCTACATGGTATTGAAAACCCGAGGGTCGGACTTATGAGCATCGGGCAGGAAGATGCAAAGGGAAACGAAGTTGTGAAAAAGGCAAGAGAGCTGATTAAATCAGATTCTAATATGAACTTCATCGGAAACATTGAAGGAAGAGATATCTTCACAGGCGTCTGTGATGTCGCAGTGTGCGATGGTTTCGTCGGAAATGTAATCTTGAAGCTGACAGAAGGGCTTGTCAACGGATTGTTTAAAGCCATAAAACACGAGCTTTTGGGAGAGAAACTGAGACTCGCTATGAAGTTCAAGCCGGTGATTGCAAGAATTTACAGTAAGTACGACTATAATGAATATGGTGGTGCTCCATTGTTGGGAATCAACGGAACAGCCCTGATTTGTCACGGCTCAAGCAAAAGCAGAACAATAAAAAACGCCATCCTGGCATCGAAAAAATTCTACACAGAAAAAATAAACGACAAGATTATTGAGTATCTCTCGCAAACCTCAATAAGGACGGATGATGAATCCCGTTAGACATTCCCAAGATAAAAAAATATCCCCTTCTAATCAACAGAAAGATAAAGATAGCATACATCCAAATATGTCTCACGGAATGAACAAGTCAATTAACGACCGCCCCACTTCTTATCGCGCAGTTATCACTGGTTGCGGCTCATTTGTGCCGGAAAAAATATTGACCAATGAAGACCTCGCAAAGATGGTCGACACCTCCGACGAATGGATTACCACGCGTACAGGCATCAAAGTTCGGCACATTACTACCGACAGCGAAACTACCGCTTTTTTGGCCACCGAAGCTGCAAAAAAGGCCTTGGCCAAAGCAAAGCTCGACCCCGCCGAACTTGAGCTTATTATTGTCGCTACTATTACGCCGGAGATGGTTTTCCCTTCGACCGCATCCTTTGTGCAGCGCTCTCTACACGCCACAAAAGCATGGGTGTTCGATTTATGTGCCGCTTGCAGCGGTTTTGTATATGGCCTGTCCATCGTCCAGCAGTTCCTGGAGAGTGGACGGTTTAAGAACGCACTCGTAATTGGTGCCGAAACTTTGACTAAGATTACCGACTGGACGGACCGCACAAGCTGTATCCTTTTCGGCGACGGTGCCGGTGCCGTCGTACTTGAGCGGCACAATACTGGGCGAGGTATTTTATACAGCACTATGTCTTCAGATGGGAAGCGTTGGGAAGCATTGAACTGCCAGGCGTATGGTTCTCGATATCCAGCCGACAAACAGTTAGACGACCCAAAAAAAATCTATATGCAAATCAAGGGAAGAGAAGTTTATCAACAGGCAATCCGCCGCATTGTTGAAACTGTTCATGAGTGTCTCCAAGTTTGCGATTTGACCCTGGACGACATTAAAATGCTGATTTCCCATCAGATGAACGGAAGGATTATTGAATCTGCCGCCAGACGCTTGAAATTACCTGATGAAAAAGTCTTTATAAATATCGCCGAGTACGGCAATACATCAGCCGCCTCCGTGCCAATCGCTTTCGATGAGTGCGTAAAATCCAGTAGAGTCAGGCAGGGTGATATTGTTATTTTCGTCGTCTTTGGCGCCGGCCTGACCTGGGGAGCAAATGTAATTCAGCTTTAATTTTTCTATTTAGCCCCCAAACCTGTCCTGAGCAAGGTCGAAGGATTTATTGGGGGGTTCGTTTAGCCGCCGCCAGCTCGGCGACATCATACGCAATACGATATACGAAATATGAAGACCGCTTTTTTATTTCCGGGACAGGGAGCTCAAACTGTAGGAATGGGCGCCGATTTTGCCCGCGATTTCCCAGCAGCCGCTCAGATTTTTCAGAAGGCAAACAGTATTGTTGGATTTGATTTAAGTCAAATCTGTTTCGAAGGCCCTGCCGATAAGTTGAACACCACAACGATTTCGCAGCCTGCAATTTTTGCAACTTCTGCTGCCATTTTGCAGGTCCTCAGGACAAATCCTGAAACCAAAACAATAACCGCCGACGTAACAGCAGGCCTCAGCCTGGGCGAATATACCGCTCTCTACGCCGCCGGCGTCATCAGTTTTGAGGATGCTCTTATTCTCGTACAAAAACGCGGCCAGGCAATGCAGGCCGCTTCCGATGCCACCGAAGGCACGATGGTCAGTATCATTGGCCTTGATGAAGAAAAAGTCCGCCAACTTTGTACAGAAGCAAGCCAGGGCGGGCTTTTGGCAGCCGTTAATTTCAATTGCCCGGGCCAAATCGTCCTGAGCGGCAGCAAAACCGCCTGCCGCCGCGCTGTGCAATTGGCAGAAAAATATGGTGCCATAAAAGCCGTGCCGCTGCAAGTGGCCGGCGCTTTCCATACCGAGATGATGGCCAACGCAGCAGATGCCCTCAGCGAGGCACTACAAACAACCGATATTTCAGAACCTTCGAATATAAAAACTATTGCCAACATAGATGCCGACTATTACCAGAGCGCAGAAAAAATCCGCCAGGGCCTCACAAAGCAATTGACTTGTCCCATTCTTTGGCAAAAATGTATGGAAAAGCTTTTGGCCGACGGCGTCGAAAAGTTTTACGAGATTGGCCCGGGGCGTGTCCTGACAGGCCTTATGAAGAGAATCAATAGAAAAACAAAAGTCATCAACATTAGCAGCCTACAAGCAATTAACCAATTAACTGGAGATTAAGTAGATGTCGGAACAAAGACTTGCCGTTGTAACCGGTGCTGCCAGGGGCATAGGCCGTGCCATCGTTCTTGAACTTCTAAAGCAGGGCCGCATCGTCGCCGGCCTCGACATAATCGCTGACCAGCTCGCAGAGCTCGAAACGGTTGTAAAAGAAGCCGGCTTCACCGTCATCACAAAATGTGTGGATATTACAGATACGCCCAAGTTCACCGAGACGCTTGAAGCTCTGGCCTCCGAACACAACGGCATCGGCATCCTGGTCAACAACGCCGGCATCACACGCGACAACCTGCTTCTTCGCATGAGCGACGAGGAATTTGATAAGGTACTTGAGGTGAACCTCCGTGCGGCCTTTGTTGCAATGCGCACTGCCGCCAGGTCTATGGTGAGAAACAAGTTCGGACGCATCATCAGTATCAGCTCTGTCTCCGGCATTATGGGCAACGCCGGCCAGACTAACTACTCCGCAAGCAAAGCAGGCCTTATAGGAATGACCAAAACGATAGCTCGTGAGCTGGCGAAAAAGAACATAACAGCAAATTGCGTTGCGCCCGGCTTCATCGAAACGGAAATGACAAAAAAGCTGCCGGACCTGGTCATAGAAGCTGCCAAACAGCTCATACCTTTGCGAAGGGTCGGAACTGTTGACGACGTAGCAAAAGCCGTTGCATTTCTCGCAAGCGACGATGCCGCCTACATCACAGGTCAGGTACTACCAGTCGACGGCGGAATGGCTATGTAAAAAACCCCACGTCTTTGCGAGGAGTCCGCCTTGGCACGCTCAATCAGTCTCTCCTTCAGTGGGCCCCGGTTGCAGCAGCCTGCACGCCAAACCCAAACCAGTCAAGGAATCGACTCATGTTCGTAACGGTTAAATTCATGCGCACACGCGATGCGCGCTAAAGCATCCTCGCCAACTGGTTTTCGTTCAACCTCGCTTCTATGCGCAGAAGAAAGACTAACCGCTGTACGGCCTATTGCACCTTAACCTTTTGCGGTTTCTTCTTGCCCGCTTTGCCTTCTTCCTCAAGGGCTTTAATCTTCGCATCAAGAAGTGAACGAAGGGCCAACAGCTTCTCTTTGCGCGCCGCCCTGAGGTGTTTCCTGGCGTCTTCCGGAATGAAATCGAGGAAAAGATCCCAGAAGTTCCTCTCAACGTCGAGCATCGCGTTGACCAGGTTCACCACTTTTTCTTGTTTCTTTGCCATCTTTCACTCTCCTTTGACAAAGGTAATCCTCAGCTCATTCGACTCTAACTTCGCTTTTCCAACCTGCATCAGACTCAATGTTGCCGGCAGTAGTATCTCTCTTCGATAGTTTCCTATCCGCACCGTCAACTGGTCCTCATTCCTGAGAATATCGAGCCCGGCCTTCTTGACAAACGGCAACTGTATAACCAGCACGTATGCATCTTGTTCCTTGACGACCTGCTGAGGTCTTTGGTCGTAGTAGACCTTGGCCGGATCGTCCTTACCGTAGATGTATTCGCCGAGCCGGGCAAGTCGCTTGACACCGACAATCTCAGAACGCATCAGCTTGCTTCTCAACACAGGTAACGGCGAGAACACGCTCTCGATCTTCGACATGTATTTGCGTTGTGTCTTGTGCCAGCTCGAAAAATATGAATCAGTCACCTCGTCCGGCAGAATCCTGTTTGCCACTACACAGTCGACGGGATATCCGTATAAATTCAGGTACGTATACGCCCGTTGTGTCTCCTCTAAGATAATCTTCTCGGGATTCAGCACGATTCTTACCGATGTCTTCTTCGGTTCAGCCAACAGTTCCTTTAGAGCGCCGATGTCGTCGAACAGCTCCTGGATCGAGGCATACAGCGCGTCGTCGGGGATGGGGATGGTCATAATGGTCTTCTTTCGCATCATCCTTAATGTCTTGGCGACCTTCCTCTCGACCGGGAAGAACTTCTGCATCCACCAGCGCATGACCTCCGGAAGGCTCAACAGCCTGAGTGTCTGGCCCGTCGGCGCGCAGTCTACAATGATGCAGTCATATTGACGCGATTGCTTTGCGCGGTGCAAGTGCAGCAAGCCGAACAGCTCATCCATACCCGGAAGAACCGCCATTTCCTCGGCGAGTATGTCCTCGACGCCGCGAGACTTGAAAAAAGACGCCATATACTCATGCACCGTCTTCCAGTTCGCCGCAATTTCCTCAAGCACGTTGACTTCCTGCGCCCAGAGTTTGCCGGCAATCTTTGTGGGCGAGTTGCCCAGCCGCATATCAAAGCTGTCACCGAGGCTGTGGGCGGCGTCCGTGCTGACGACCAGCGTCTTGTGCCCGTGTTCGGCCGCACGCATTGCGCTGGCCGCTGCAATCGTTGTCTTGCCAACACCGCCTTTACCTGTGAAGAGTATTACCCTCATTCTTGCTCCTTCAGGCTGAATGGTCCTGGCTCGATAAGCCGCTCAACCGCCGGCTCCATGCCAACCGACATTTCACAATATGAATCCATAGATGTCACTCCTGCTCAATTCAAGTACCGTAATACCAAAACTTCATCCCATTTTCAACAATCTTCCGGTAGGTTTTATTTTTCTCATGCGTTGCCTTCTCTCAGGGCAAGCCCGATTAGGCGAGTCTAACCGGGCTTGTCTGCTACCAGCACGTAGTCGTTAATAATCTGTCCGGTGGTAATTTCTTGTGCGCTTAATCATCATTTGAACCGGCAGGTTCGGAACTAAGCAGCCTGCACGCAAATCCCCAAGGCCCGCCGTAGTTCAGGATTTTCAGCACAAGCTGGTTTTTGCCCTTCCTGAAGGTGACCGGAACACGATCGCTGTCCGGTATGACGCCACGGCCTACCACGTTTTCGTGGACGAGTTCGCCGTTAAGCCAGACCTTTACGCAGTCATCGGAACCTATACCCAGCACACCCTGCGTTTCCTCGGCCATATCAATCTGCGCCCAGGCGAAAGCGACAACGAACCATGTGTCGAACACCGGGCTTAGTTCAATGGCGCCGTATTCTGAGTATAGAGTTGTCCATTCGTAATCCTTTTCGACAATCCTGACCCTGGGCTCGAACCGCTCAAGACCGAGTAACTTGGTATCAAAGAACTTATTCGAAGCTTCTTCATCTGGAAAAAAGCTCTCCCCATCCCACGGAACATGGATAGGTCCCAGAAACAGCCACCTTCGCATGAACTTACCCGCTTTAAGGCCCTCGTACGTTGCCGCACTAAGTTCCGGTTTGCCCTTCGATATCGTCACACCGCCTGAGACTTTGCTGCCCACGCTTTCTGGACTGTCGGTACTTTCGGTCTTCTTGCGACCGTAACGAAAGTCTTTGAAATACCATTTCCCGTCCTGATAGACCATCACTAAAGTTGCTTCGCAGATAAGCGACCCCTCCCGGCAAAGGTAAACCGGGTGCTCATAGTCTTTTTCCGGTTCTTCAGGCCAGGTCGGTGTCCCGAGGAATTTGTAATCTACTACGAGATTCGCCATTTCCATGATTTCATCCGTCTGTTCCTCTGCAAATTCCCTTAGATCGGGAGAAACCATGTTCAGAAAATCCTCAATGTTCTTATGTGCAGCAGCGCTGTAAAGGCTCAGCAAAGTCTCCAAAGGCGTATTCTGTTTTTCATAGGTCCCGCCCGAAAGGATTTTCGCAATTTCAAG
>DATLBB010000348.1:0-15424 GCA_035527155.1 Sedimentisphaerales bacterium | reverse complement strand
TCATAGGGGGCATTCATGCAACTATGTGCATTGATGAGGTCATGGAGTATGCGGATTCAGTCGTCACAAGGGAAGCCGAGAGTATCTGGCCACAGGTCCTGGACGACGCTAGAAATGGCAACCTGAAACGCCGGTATGACGGAGGATTTGCAGAAATAAACAATGTACCGTTAGCTCGTCATGATTTGCTGGCTTCAGGATATGCCTTCGGCGCCATTCAAACCACCCGCGGCTGTCCCTTGAACTGCAGCTTTTGCAGCGTGACGGCGTTTAACGGAGCCCGTTACCGGCAACGCCCAATTCCGGATGTCGTGCGGGAGTTCCAGTCGATTCGCGAGAAACGTGTTCTGGTGGTGGACGACAACCTTATCGGCACGCGCCCTGAACACATTGCCCGCGCGAAGGACATGTTTCGTGCTATGGCACAAGCGAACCTTGGCAAGGAATGGGTTGCCCAGGCCACGATTAACTTCGCCGATGACGAAGAACTTCTGGTATTGGCGGCAAAGGCAGGTTGCAGAGGCGTGTTCATCGGCTTTGAGTCCCCCACGCCGGAAGGGCTTCGGGAGGTCGGCAAGAAATTTAACCTCCTTAAAGGGCGGGATTTCCGCGCCTCAGTACGGCGCATACAAAAGCACAACATTCTGGTAGTGGGTTCGTTTATTATCGGTTTGGATATAGACGAAGCTGGCATCGGCAAACGTATCGCCGAGGCGGCCCGTCAGTATGGTCTGGACAATCTCAACGTTTTGTTTTTAACTCCCCTGCCCGGCACGCGCCTCTGGGACCAGATGAAATCACAGGACCGCATCGCCCTTGATACGTTCCCACAAGACTGGAAATATTACACACTGACCTTTCCGGTAGCTCGGTATAAGCATTTGTCCCTGGACGGCGTCATCGAAGAAATGACCTCGTGTGACCGTGACTTTTATTCCATGCAGCGCATTCTGCGCAGAGCATTGGGCAACTTATGGCATCGCCGCCAGCCGCTGATAAGCCTGGTGGGTAATCTGTCGTACAGGAGGAATCTCAGACTAAACGGTAAGGCATACGCGAACTTGAAGCATTACTCGGGCAACAGGCACAATTGATTTTTGCGGGATTTGATTAAATTTGCTAACAACTGGAGTAGCCGATAGAATATGCAAAGAGCAGATTATAATTCTTGTAACTGACCTCATAGACAAGCATGAGTTTTTTACTTTAGGCTGATTTCAATGTTTTGCCACTTATGGCTTCAGCTATTTTAATCCCGTCGACGGCTGTAGAGATTATTCCGCCGGCGTAGCCTGCGCCTTCACCGGCTGGGTATAGCCCTTTAATAGCCGGGCTCTGGAAAGTTTCATCCCTGATAATCCTTATTGGTGAAGAACTTCTCGATTCTACTGCGGTCATAACCGCATCGTTCATCGCGAAGCCGTTGAGTTGTTTATCCATTTGTGAAATCGCCAGCCTGAGGGTTTCAGCAACAAATCCAGGCAGGCATTCTGCAAGGTCACATAGTGTGGTTCCTGGGGTGTAAGATGGTATAACATGGCCAAGTGAATTTGAAGACCGCCCGGCAAGGAAATCTCCAACAAGCTGGACAGGTGCAAAGTAGTTATTGCCTCCGGTCTCAAAGGCTTTTCGCTCCCATTTCCGTTGGAACTCGATGCCGGCTAAGGGGCGTGTACTTCCAAAGTCACGGGGGCCGATACCGACTAACAGGGCGCTGTTTGCATTAGGGCCGTTTCTGGAATAAAGGCTCATGCCGTTTGTTACTACCCCGCCGGCTTCAGATGAGCAGGCAATTACCTCGCCGCCGGGGCACATACAGAATGTATAGGCGGAGCGGCCGTTCTCACAGTGCTGGACCAGCTTATATTCAGCCGCCCCAAGAAGCCGATGAGATGCAAACCCTCCGTACTGCCCCTTGTCTATCAGGCTTTGGGGGTGCTCAATACGAACCCCTATCGAAAACGGCTTTGCTTCTATGGGTATGTTCAGTCCGGCCAGCATCTCGAATGTGTCCCTTGCGCTGTGTCCCGGGGCAAGCACTATGGTGTCTGTCTCGATAGTTTCAGAGTCGTTAACAATTGCGCCGGCAACCTTGCCGTCTTTTATTTTAAGACCTGTCAGTTTTGTTTCAAAGCGAACCTGTCCGCCTAAAGAGATAATTGTATTGCGAAGGTTCTTTACTATCTTAACGAGATTGTCCGTGCCGATATGAGGCTTGGACTGATAGAGTATTTCTTCTGGTGCCCCGGCCTTTACAAATTCTTCAAGAACTTTTCTTAAGCGGTTATATTTATCCTTTATCTGGGTAGTAAGTTTTCCATCAGAAAAAGTGCCCGCTCCACCTTCACCAAACTGCACATTAGATTCCGGATCGAGCTGCCCGTTACGCCAAAAGTTTTGGACATCCTTTACTCTTGAGCTGACTTCCTTTCCTCTTTCTATCAGTACAGGCTTAAAGCCCAGTTGAGCAAGGATCAAGGCAACAAAGAGGCCGCAAGGGCCGCTTCCAACGACAACAGGACTCGCACCGTCTATATTGCCAACTGTTGGTAGCTGGTAATTCATACAAGGCCCGGCGGAAATCCGAATGTCTTGCGAAAATCTGGAAAGCAGGTCAGCCTCGTTTTTTAGTCCCACGTCTATTGTATAAACAGCCACAATATGGTTTTTACGCCTTGCGTCTATGGATTTGAGGACTATAGTAAAGTTGAGAAGTTGGTGCTCTGGAATACCCAGACGCTCCAAAATGCTACTGGCCAGGGCTTCTTCCTTGTGGTCGAAGGGTAATGTTATGTCTTTGAGTCTGATCATAAGTGTAATTTTTTCAGTGAATTAATATTTTTCAATATAGCTAAATATACAGGGTGCATGATTTCCACTCAAATCAAAAATGATATAACATTACGCCTTGTAAAAAAACGCAGACAGTCGAGCAGAATAGATAAATAGGAAATGTTTGAGATAGTCCCTATTGATTAAGAAAACTACATAGGAATTAGTTAAGACTTCCCCCTATCATAATATAGGCAAAAACTACCTGTGCAAATCCTCAACTTGGCATACGATAGTACTCTCCACCGTATCCAGAGTTATAGCAATCCTGCCAGTATCCCTGAGATGAATTAGGTAATCGGCGGCATTTTCAGGAGGCATATTCGCAATTTCCGGATAATCAGCCGATATGCTCTTATGGCAGCGTATCAGATAGCTTCTCAGTACTCTCGTTGCTTTCTTGGCTACTGTTCTTTCATCCATCACGGTCTCTCTCTAAATTGTCCATGCGGGAGGCACGTTCATCTTTGATCTTATCCAAAGCCTTAATTTTCTGTAGGTCAAACATATCAAAACTCCCAACCACTCTAACAGAGATTATCATGTTGTCAAGCAGGGCAAAACTATCCCCTCAAAACTAAATCCTATCAAAAATCAAAACAATCAAAAGAATTAAGCTATTGGTCTCATCATCAATAGTTTTTAGATTATATCTAATCCTGGACAATTCTGAGGCAGGTGTTTAGTTTATTACTACCAACAAGAAATTCCTACAATCTAAAATCCCTTGGGTAAAGAAGCATATTTATCCTATCTGAGAGAGGAAAATGCTAAAAAGAAATCCTATTTATAACTTGACATGACTGGTGACCCAGATTGTTCAGATGAACAACGAACCAACTTCAGGTTGAAAAGATATAGCCATATTTCCAGCCTTTGCCGCTGGTATCTTCCTCACATCCCTGGGCCAGCATTCTCATTGCCCATTGCCGGGCAGCCGCCTCGGAAGTGAACTGCTGTATAACTCTGAAGTTGCGAGGCTTTCCATGTTCCCGTCTTCTTCTTTCCAGATCATCCGTAAGTCCTGCGTACCTCATAACAACCTCTATCTGTCTTTTCCTGCTCGATAGTATGATTCTTCAGTAGTATTATAGGATTAGACGTGTTGGAAATAAACAAAAGAATCCCTACAGGTCTCATCATCAATAGTTTTTAATCCCAAAAAAGAAAATGAGAAGCTATTTTTCTGCTAATGGGGAATATACTAACAATATTTATTGTAGCTTAGAATTTCATCTATACTTTTTCTTTTTTTATGCGGAATCTTTTCATCAGCAGAAAAACCTACAGAAATTATAAGCTCTACTCTTTTAAGCTTAGGAATTGACAGTATTTTTTTTACTTTCTTCTCATTGAACCATCCAAGCATACAGGTTCCCAGCCCTTCTTCTGCGGCTTGAAGACAAAAATGTTCAGCAGCTATTCCTATATCCATTAGACTGAAGATTTTCTTTTTAACAACACCCGCAAATTTAGCAAATAATTTCTGCCTTTCGGAAACTATTAAAACCAAGACAGGAGCTTTAAAGGCAAAATGATTAAAGTCCAGGAACCCTTCAAAAGCCGCTTTTGCCAACTCATTTATAAGTTCAGGATCATCTACTATTATGAACTTCCAAGGCTGAGAATTACATGCAGAAGGAGCTAACCTTGCAGCTTCGATACATCGATTAATATTTTCTTGTGAAACAGGAGTATTTTTATAATTTCTGACGCTGTATCTTTTATTTGCCAAATCCAAAAAATTCATATCTTTCTACCCGTCACTGTTCATCTCGATAGTATGATTCTTCAGTAGTATTATAAGCTTCAATGCCCTACATACAAACAAAAGAATTGTTATATTGCTCTCCTCATCAATAGTTTTTATTGTATTAAATGCTGGAGAAGAGGTTGAAGAAGGAGATGAGGAAGTATAGAATAGGGGTGTAGATTCCTAAGCTTATAAGGCAATTATCCATGGACGAAAAAATAGAAATCCCTATCTCAGAATCTCAGAAGAAACTTCTCCAACAGGAAGAAGTGAGCAATATGATTATTGATATGGATGTTGCAAGAGCCATATCTACTATCGTATTGAAAGGAGACAAGTACTTTGTCTATTTAGATCCCAGTGAACTGGAAGACTTGATAGGAACCATCTGCTTCGTTGCCAACCACGAAGAGAAAAATTCTAAGTTGGTCAGACAGTTGGATAAATTGTCTGAGTATCTGGATAAATATCTTGATGAATGAGGATATGCCTAAATATTTTGATGATGAGGGAAATGAGATCAATTCTGACCTAATCCCTAAGCCCGATCTATGCATCACTTGTAAGAAAGATGGACAGTAAGGAGAAGAAGAGATACTATGCAATCTGACAAGGGCTGAACAGCAGGGAGAAGGAGAGTTTTGTTGTGAAGCATATGAGCCGAAAGATATTGATGAGTAGTGAGAGTCGATAAGGGGAAGCAGGAAGGTCGTGGTCAGTGTGATTAATCACTACGAGGGCTGTGCTATGATGGAGGGGGGCAAAGACCCAAGGCGATGAGTTACCTGCTTTCAGGTACAAACTCAATTGCTCCAACATCAACTGTACTGCCGTGCAATCGATTATTCCGAGAAAAATCCCTGGTGGTTATTCCTTCGTTAGATCCAGCATCACACGCAGGGGAACCAGCTTTGAGCCGAAGGTCAAATTTTCCATAATTCTCGAAAAAGTCGTCATAATCCGTAATGACCATGTTGTGGTCAATTTGTCCGACATCGGACTTCGAAAGGAACTGCTTCGCTAAGTTGTTCCTAATCAGGTTGCCGCTGCTGTTTTTCCCGTTCTTGTGCTTTGCAATCACTATCCAAGGCGGCCCCGGAGATTCCTGGTTTATGTCAACTACGGTGTTATTGATTATCTTACAGTTCCTTGCTCCGCCAAGAGTAATACCATGCCAGTGATCAACAATCACAATATTGTTGGCAATTACCCAATTCTCATAGAAACCGTCAAAGCAGCCTATACCCTGCGGCGTGCCCTTGTACTTCTGGTTGGGATCGGAATGATTGATGATGATGTTTGCCTCTATTACCACATTCCTGACAGTCCCAGTGCCTACTCCCCCTGGACCAACACTCCAAGATTGAATTCCATCATCATGGTTATCATCGACCTTGAAACAGTTCTTAATGATGTTATACCGGTAAACACAATGATTACCTAAGGCCATTATTCCATCCCCTGAGAAATTCTCAATAATGTTATTCTCGAAAATGTTATGCTCTCCCGAGATTGCTATTCCATGGTCCACATTGAGCAAGTGATTATTCGCTATACGGATTCGTGTTCCCCTGACCAAGAATCCGAAGCATGATTTCCTCACCCAATCATCGGCTGACCACCCTGACGAGTCTCTAACGGAGAACAACATGCAGTTTTCGATTGAAATGTCACTTGCCTTATCCGAGACATCTACCAAAGTCTGCTGAGTGTATACTTTCGCATTTTCAGGACTTATACTTATCCCCTTAATATGCCAGAATCTTGCCTTTCCAATTTGGATACGGCTTACCATAGGGCTTTCACCCTTCAGCCCTTCTATCGTGACGTAGTGATCATTTTCACCGTTAAGGACAATTGCTCCGTGATAACCGCCACGCAGAAAAATTGTATCCCCGGCATCGAACACTTTCTTCCGGGACAATACTTCCTCCAGAGTCTGCCAGGGGAGTTCAACTGTGCCAGGGTTGCCCATATCCCCATTAACAGGGTCAACGTAATAAGAGGCTCCCCACAGAAGATTGGGAAAGATTAAGCAGAAAATCAAACGCTGAATTAACTTACACATTGTACTGGATACCTCCTATCCTTGAGTTATTACCATCTTTGACTGACTACTGTTTTTTCACCCGATTCTTAACTCCCAACCACTATACCACAGATTGTGATGTTGTCAAGCAGGGAAAAACTATCTCTGCTCCCTATTGTCCGATTTAGATTCTAATAAAGACAAGCAAGAATCAGCCCTACAGGTCTCATCTATAATAGTTTTTTATTTATATCTAATCCTGGAGAAAAGATTGAAGAAGGAGACGAGGGAATATAGACTACCTTTACAATGCATACTATGACAGAAGATGATATACGACTAAAAGGAGAACAGGAGGCCGTCCCATGGAATACCAGGTAGGAAAACCAGGTCGAATTATAGCCGCTCGCTTATTCGAAGGCGAAGATATCTATGAATCTATCGAGTCTATAGCTCACAAGGAGAACATCAAAGCCGCCGCGGTATTTATAACCGGGGGATTCAGGAAAGCAGATGTCGTAGTAGGACCGAAACAGGAAATACCTAAGATAGTCGGCAATATCAAACCGTTTGACGGCCCGGGAGAAGTTCTGGGTGTTGGGACTATTTACTGGGATGACAAGCAGCCCAGACTTCACATCCATACCGCCATCGGAAAAGAAAACCAGGTGATGGTTGGCTGTCCTCGTGGCGGGGCAGACACATTCCTCATTCTGGAAGTTACTATTATCGAAATTGACGAAGTAGAAGCCAAGAGAAAGCTCGATGAATCCACCGGATTGAATTTGCTAAAATTTCAATAACATCAAATATTATAATATGGTATTCTCATATACATGTATAGACATATTCTATAGGATACTGTCGAGCAAAATAGAGAACTAAGGAATGCTGGAAACAGTTATGGTTTATATTGGTTTGTCGGTCGGAAAAAGACTAAAATGATTATGGATAGATTTAAGTTCTTGCATAAGACAAGAAATAACCAAAGTTACAATTATTATGGAGGCTGAAAAAATGCAAAAAACAATCTTTTATCTCTTCTTGGCCGTTACATTACTTGCTCTGGTGTCTGGTTGTGGCCCAAGTGCAAAGCTTACACTCACCGAAAGAAAACAACTTGTTGGCAATATGGAAACAGAAACCATTGAAAGGCTCTACCGGGAACAACCTTCGACGAAAGACAAAATCAGGAAGGCCGCCGGCTACGGGGTTTTTTCCAATGCCAACGTGAATTTAATCCTTGCAAGTGCCGGTGGCGGATATGGTGTTGTTATCGACAACTCAACAGGGAAGCGGACATATATGAAGATGGCATTGGGAGGTATCGGTCTTGGTTTGGGTGTTAAGGATTATCGACAAGTTCTGATTTTTAAGTCCAAGCAAAGCCTCAAGAAATTCACTGAGAGCGGCTGGGAATTTGGTGGTCACGCCGATGCTGCGGCAAAATCGGGAGAATCAGGAGGAGAATTAAGCAGCGAAGGAGCGATTGGAGCCGACATTGAGGCATATTCCATAACGGAATCCGGCTTGGCCATACAGGCGACAGTCACTGGCGCCAAATATTGGAAGGATGATGACCTTAACTAATGAGCTTGAAGAGTTTTGGCACACAGGGTGGGTGGCAACCACCCACCCTTCTTGAGTCAACCTGCTCTCTTCTCATAACCCTCACAACCAAAAATGATTTAATTCTTTCACAACGCACTCCTTTATATATTCTCTCATAAAGAAAACTCTGCCAGTTTCTTTAAGGCAGACTTTGCTGCTTGATTCGAGATTTCCCATTTAACTTCATATCCTGGGCGTCAAAAGAAACACCGCAAAGCCTTTCAAAACGCCAACCACTCTAACAGATTCTGTGATGTTGTCAAGCAGGGCAAAAACTATCCCCACTCCATTTTAAATCTTATTAATAAAATAAAAACCAACGCGATTTCATAAACGCCTGATGCAAAATCGAAAATTGTTTGGTGTTAACGTCTTGAATAATGATTGCCTTGAAAATGCTTAGAGTCGTAATCCACAAATTACTTAACCGGGTAAGGTGGTAACGGCGGTATGTCTTTTTCCTGCGTTTTCAATTCTTCAAGAATGACTTCGATTGCCTTATCTAATTGTTCATCAATACCGGCGTATTCTTTAGCCGGGTCGTTATCAACGTAAATATCGGGCTCGACTCCGTATCCTTCAATAATCCATTTTTTCCCTTCCACGTCGTAACGGGAAAATTCCGGTTTACGCAAATAACCACCATCCAGTAAGGGCAGCGAATCGCGAATCCCGACAACGCCGCCCCACGTTCGTTTGCCGATAACTTTTCCGAGTTTATGCTTCTTGAATCGATAGGTAAACAAATCACCATCCGAGGCGGAAAATTCGTCAGCCAAACACACCATAGGCCCATAGAGCATGGCGGATGGGTCCGGCTCCGGCGCAGTATTCCTGGCGAAATCGAGCATAGCAATTTCACGCCGCAGCCGTTCAATTAACATTGGCGAGACGTTGCCGCCGCCGTTTCCACGAACGTCTATTATCAATGCCTTTTTACGAATTTGGGGATAGAAATGCTTCACAAACTCATTTAAACCATAACGCCCCATATCGGGCACATGAATATACCCAACCTTTCCATCGGTGGCTTTACTTACTTTCTCAATATTAGTCTGTACCCACTCGTAATAATACAACTTCTGTTCACTGCTTGCTGGTACCACTATTACGTCCCGACCGCCTTTCTTTAGCGGTTTCGAGCCGAGTTTTAAGGTAACCTGCTTCCCGGCTTTATTTAGCAGTAACTCGTAAATGTTATCGACTTCGGCAGCAGACTCGCCGTTTATCGCCAGAATATAATCGCCCTGGTTCGCATCGACTCCGATTTCGGTCAACGGCGAACGTATACTTTTATCCCAGTTTTGCCCACGTAATATCTTTTCAATCCTGTAGTATCCCGATTTTGCATCGCGTCCAATCTCAGCCCCAAGGAGGCCTGTTGTTATCCTTTTCGGCTTCGGATACTCTCCGCCTCCTACATAAGTATGGCCTACATTTAACTCTCCTATCATCTCGCCGATGATATATGTCAAATCGGCCCTGTGATTCACATGAGCAACCAGGGGTTCATAGCGTTTACGCATAGCCTTCCAGTCAACGCCATGCATATTAGGAACATAGAAAAACTCCCGCATCTGCCGCCAACATTCGTTGAAGATTTGCCTCCATTGCTCTTTCTTATCCAGGTGTACTTCCATATCGGACAGGTCCAACGTTTCTTTCATTTCGACTCTTGATTTGGGCAGTTCGATGATGGCATATTTCCCGCCCGATGTAACCAGCATCTTCTTTTGGTCGGCCGATATCTCGTAGCCCGGGAGCTGGCCAAGCTCAGTTTCCTTTCGTTCCTTCAGGTCATACATCAGCAGTTGGACTTCGTTGTCATTGCTGCCTTTTCGATTGTAATACAGGTAATCGCCGACCGAACTTAGATTGTAGTAGCTCGAAACTGCTATAGGCAGTGCCGCAATGCGGTCCTTGATGCCATCAATGTCCACTTTGAGCTTTGGTTTTTTCTTTTTCTTCTCCTGCTCATCTTTCTGCTCTTTCTTTGCAACTTCGTTCGGCTCAGGTATTTCAGCGTCCGCCTTTTTGGTTTTCTCTTCTTTCTTCACCTCCACCTCGTCACTTCGTGGCTTGAAAGGAGAATCGGTGCTTTTTGCCAGTGTGAGCAGGTAGATTCGAGACATATCCAGGTAGGCGTGATTCCATTCGGTCCTGCTGTAAATCGGATTGAAATCGCGGTCGGAAGTAAAGAAGACAAATTTGCCGTCCGAGCTGAACACGGGATTGGATGCCGAATACCAGCCGTCGGTCAGCTCACAGGATTTCTTGTCCCTGAGTGAATAGAGATAAATCTTGTCCATCGCTTCCACTTCCGATTTGATATAAACGACCCACCTGCTGTCGGGAGACCAGGAATAATTCCTGAACTCCCATTTATCGGATTTATCAACTTCGGTGATTCTGCTGCTCTTGATACTTACAAATCGCAGACGTAATCGTTTGTCCGCCCAGAGAATCTTTCTGCTGTCCGGCGACCACTCGATTCTGTACTTGTAGGTTTCGGCGTTTCTTGTGATTTGCTTTGCCCCTGCGCTGCCGTCCTGGGGCACGATATAGATTTCATCTTCACCGGAGGCGTCGGATATGTATGCAATCCATCTGCCGTTGGGTGACCATTTGGAATTTCGTTCGTGAATTCCCGGCGAATTGGTTAGATTTCGGATAGCACCGTGTTTGGCCGGAACCGTAAATACGTCTCCTCTGGCGCCGAACAAGGCCCGATTGCCGTCCGGACCAATTTCATAGTTGGTCACATTGTCAGCAACACTGACAAGACCGCTTCTGCCGCCGCTAAAATCTTCCTGAATATAAATAACCACTTTCTCGTATTTCTCACTCTCGATATCAAAACGATAAATATAGCCTCCATTTTCAAATACAATTGCTCTTTTACCCAACGATGGAAATTTGACATCGAAATCAGTGAAATTTGTTATTTTCTCGGTTTGCTTTGAATTTAGGTCATAAACGAAGAGGTTCATGCGTTTATTGTTATCGCGATCAGAGACGAAAAAGATTTTATCTGACTTCCACATAGGTATAATATCCTGAGCGGGATTATTGGTAATATTCTCAATTCTTTTCGTTTCGAAATCATAAATCCAGATGTCATCGGCCATACCGCCGCGATAGCGTTTCCATGTGCGGAACTCACGAAATATCCGATTGTATGCTAATTTCTTGTCATCCGGCGAGAAGGAACAAAAGCCGCCGCGAGGAAGGGGCAGCTCATCAGCAAGACCGCCTGATTTGGATACGGAATAGAGTTGGCCGTTAAAGGGATTAAATGAACGCATTCGTGAGCGGAAAATGATATGTTTTCCGTCTTTTTTCCAGGTCATCACAATATTATTGGGTCCCATTCTATCGGACACATCATCACGCCCAAGCGTTGCCGTGTAGGTCAGGCGTTGAGGCACACCGCCGCCGGCCGGCATTAGATAAATCTCCGTATTACCATCATATTGGCCGGTAAAAGAGATGTGCTCGCCGTTCGGAGAAAAACGCGCAAACATTTCAAAACCTTCGTGGTTCGTTAGCTTACGGGCCACACCGCCGACTGATGGAACACTATAGAGGTCTCCCGCGTAAGTAAAGACAATCTGAGTCTCATGAATTGCCGGAAAGCGCAATAGCCTCGCTTCACTCCGGGCAAAAGCGGAATTTACAATTAAGAGCATTGAAACAAACACAATAAATAAGCGATTCATTTCAACTCCTCTTTCAAGTACACAAGATTTTTTTTGGCCTACCCTTCCCCTTTTCAAGCCATAGATACCGCCTGGGCTTTCGGCTTCCATTTCGCTCCTGCTTAGCTTTTTGCCTGGTCGAGGACGAGGTCTTTAACCTTCTGGCTGGGCAGGTTTAGCGAGCCATAAGCCCGAGCGGCTGCACTGCGCAACTCCGGGTCGGCTTGCTGCGAGCTAACTAAAGAATAGACAGCATCTATCATTGCGACATCGAGCAGATTGGCGTTAACCTTGGCTGAGACAGCCAGAGAGTTAAAGGCAGATATTCTGACGTCGATAGCGTTGTTTTCATCGAGAGCCATTGCGGCTATTGCCCGTTGAGCATCGGGGCTGTCTAAATAAGCCAAAATCCGGCCGGCAAGCATTTGAATATCGGCCCGGCTGTCCTTTGTTGCACCTATAACGGCAGCTTGAGCAGCAGACAAGTCGATAACACGATTTCGCGTTTCCACTAATTTGAGCATAACCTTGGCTGCGCGGACGGCATAGTCCTCGGCTACCCATTCGTTGTCCAAATCCGTATTTTCGCCGGTCTCGCCGAGGGCTTCAGCCAGGTTCGCAACGACAAGCTTACTTTCAGGAAACTTTTCCTTGGGCCCGGCAGCAGCGATTGCAATCGCCGCACTGTATTTTACCGCCTTATCATTGAAAGACAGCGCATGAACAAGCGGCTGAGCAGCACCAATTCGAAAGAGCAGCGACCTCTCACCTGCGATTGTTGCCAGCGCCTCGATAGCACCGAGTGCTACGTACGCATTCAAATCCTTGATCGCCCTTCCAAGCGCCTGGTGCAGGTATTCGGGTCCTGCCGTGGTCGCATAAGTCATCGCATCGGCGTGGCCGGGGCCAAAATAATTCGGCATCTTAATACCGGCAGACTCAGCCTTGAAGTAAGCGGCCTGCCACAGTCCGATAGACCAGCCAAAACCGGCGTCCGCCTTCAGCGCCCATTCGCAGGCGCGCATCGCCATAAGTTCATTGAAATAACTCCTGTCGACTTTTTCACGTAAAAGCCGCTGACCGACCGGGTCCCAGAACCAGATATTTGCAAACTTCGCATCTTCTGTCGGAGCGAGCGATTCAGCGTGGTAATAATAGCCTTCAGCAAGACGGTAGAACAATGGCGCCGCCGGAACAGTTAAGGCCTTCGGGTCAATTTGCTTGATGCTTTGGGTAGCATGGTTGCGAAGGTCGGTGGAAGTGTCTTTTTCCACAATATATTTCAAATAGCCCAGCGATTGGGGATAGCGAATCCCGCCGAGCGCCTTTATTATATCAGCTTTAAGTGTAGTATTTTCCGTCTGGAGGGCAGCGGCAAGCGGCCTTATCGCATCTCTGCCGATTTCCGGAAGTGCGAGTTTAATGTCTTCCCATTCCTCTTCGCGCGAATCATCAGCTATGGCATCAAGCATAAAGGGTATCGCATATTCGCCGGCGTTGCTTAGCCGTTTTACAGCTATCAACCAGCCTCGCTCGGTTCCGCTGCTGAGTCTTTTTATCTCCCCTACGATGACCTTCGGGTCAGACCGGCGGATGAACTTGCCATCTTCGATTAAAGCTAAGACTTTTCGGCTGACCTCGACGAGTCCGGCGTCCGGCGCGACGTCCACAACCCGCTGCAGGATAGCATAACCTTCCGGATTTGCTTCACTTAAAGCGAGCAACTCCACCGGGTCCGGGCTGCTGTCGAGCACGCGCTGTGCGTAGCCCTTAGCCAAATCGAATCGGGCAATCTTTGTGTAATGCAGAAAGTCGTTCCAGTTGTCCTCAAGGCCCTGGCCGAAACCGATACTGACTGCGAAAACTGTTACTGCTAAAATTGTTGTAATGGCCTTTCTATTAAGCATCAAACTATCTCCCAAAAAATCACCCTGCCAAACCGCATTGCTGTTTTTCAGCTTTGAAATCCCGATAATATCGTCTGTTTCCTCCGTGGCCAGTTTTTTCCGTGAAATCGGCGGTTTCTTTTCGCTAAGCTCAAAAAGCCACAATCTGTTATAGATATTCGACTCTAATAGTATTATACTATAGAAAAATGCCTGCTTTGTCAATAGAAACCTGCCTCCGCAGCCAGTAAATTGCAGCCTCTCAGCACGCCGACCGTTAATTGTCATAAGCGGGAGCATTTTTTGCCTTTGAAATTGGGTTTGATTGGGTTTGTTTTTTCCGCGTCTGCGAAGTGATACATTTTCATAATCCTTTGTTGAAAATACGTTTACATTCATTTGGGCTTTCCCGAAATTGGGTTTGTTTGTTATTATTGAGTCATAATTGGTTGGCAATTTGGGCCGAATAGGTGGTTTGGGAGGTTGCCTAAGGCACGAAGGAAATTTAAAGTTTAAAGTGGAAAATGTAAAACCAAAGCTCAAAATGTAAAACGAGTTTCTTGCCATTCGACTACTTTCGTTTCGCTACAAGACTATTGGCCATAGACCAATCACCATTTCCTTCATTTTGGCCTTCTGCAAAAAAACTGCCCCTCTATAATTGGGCGAATGTGCGCGTTTGATACGAAAAATGGGCTCGATTTTCGATGCCGAATTTTCGTAACTCGATGATATGAAAGCAGTTAAAAATTTTTTATTTTTTTGGGATTTTGGCGTTAGGTATGTGCGTTTTTGGTCGCGCCTTTTTGCCTATTTTAACCCGCCAAAGGGCGTGGCGGGCAAGCGCAGAGAAGAATTGAGCCACTAATTGACACGAATAAAGAGGGATTTAGTGGATAAAAAGCATAATAAAACTGTTTTTCTTACCAAAAATGACCAAAAATGCACAGAAGGGACAAAAAAATGACCAAAAAAGTACTTTTTTTGGTCATCCCCGCGAAGCTTGCCACTGCCTGAAGCTAAAAAGTACCACCTGAAGGTGCAGGCGGACACCTTTAATTCCCTTTATTGTTCCTGTTTCGCCGGGGGCGAATTCTTTCTTATCAAGCTGGAAGACCGTGCAGCCGCAGGTTCGGCTGATTTTTCCTATTTTTAACAGGCCACGGCCAGTATTTGTGAATCTAAACTCGCAGCTATTTTTCGTGCCCTGGCCGACATCGCCTAAATCGAAAACCGTTTTCTCAAAAGAAATCCTCGGCAAAGGTTGATTGCTTCGAGGCTGAGACTTCGGCGGGTTCCCCACGCGCTCTGGGTCTTTAATAGTCTTGGCAGGTAATTCACGGATTGTTTCTATTTTTCCGGCTGTGGCCGATTGTCCCCGCCAGCCTATCTGCAAGGAAGGAATAAGGCTCACTAAAACAAAGGCAAGAGCTAACCGACGTCTTTTCATGTAACACGCATACTCAAAGACAATTTAGGTTTTTTCGGACAAGCGGAACCTCCCGATTTTACAACAGCGGACTATGCATCGTTTATTATGTACGCTGGGATTGAATGTCGGGAGTCTGGACCAAAAACATCAATAAGCCGCTGAGAACGGCAGTACCACAACATA
>DATLBB010000347.1:0-2946 GCA_035527155.1 Sedimentisphaerales bacterium | reverse complement strand
CCAACCCTATCGGTCCGTTCGGTCTTTTCGATATAAGTCTTATTAGCAACGATAAACAAATTGAGAGTATCGACCCGGGCGCAACTGTTACGTTCAAGATGTTTATTGAGGGGGGTACTCCGCCATTTGTAGATATTGATTTTTATGATTTAAGTAAGTGGCATACAGACTGCAAGTGGCTTAGTTATGGCGCCGCAAAGTTCTGGGGAGGCGGTCCGGACAATTTAAGCGCCAAAGGTGCCTACGTACCAGAGCCGGCTACTATATTCCTGCTTGGTTTAGGTATGTTAGGCTTGCTGAGGAAACGCAGATCATAGTTCTACCTTTATTTCCATACACGAATTGAAAGGCTGTGAATTTTTTCACAGCCTTTTTTGTTTGCCGCTTCATTAATTCTGATGGATTTAAGCTTTTGGGACTTGCGTGATTTGTTTTGTCAGTTCGGCCAGCAATGCGTGCATTTCGGGGTCGGAGCGATCAGCCTGGCCAATCTTGCTGCAGGCGTGCATAACGGTTGTATGGTCTCGCCCACCCAGGTGCCCACCAATCTCTTCGAGACTGTGCTTGGTCAGATTTCTCGCTAAATACATGCAAATCTGGCGGGGCATTGTGATGCTTTGACTGCGTCTTTTGCTCTGCAAATCCGCAAGGCGGACGTCAAAATGCCTGGTGACCACGTCGATAATATCGGTGATGCTTATATGTCTGGCCGCCAGGCTTATCTGCCCCCCTAAGGCCGTCTGGGCCAGTTCAAGGCTGATTGCCTCTCCGGTAGTGGTCGCCACAGCGTAAAGGGTTGTCAAAGCGCCTTCCAATTCCCTGATATTTGCATGTACTTTACGGGCAATGTATTCAGCTATATCATCGGATATACTTATACCGCGAAGGTGGGCCTTCTTTTGCACAATTGCAACCCTCGTCTCATAGCTCGGCGCGTCGATTCTGGCGACCAAACCCCAGTTAAATCTGCTGATAAGACGCTCTTCGAGCGAAGGTATCTTGCCGGGCGGGCTGTCGGCGCTGAGAATGATTTGCTTGCCGCTGTTGTAAAGTGCATTAAAGGTATGGAAGAATTCTTCCTGGCTGTGCTCATGTTCCCGTAAAAACTGAATATCATCGATCACCAGCATATCGACAGTGCGAAACTGGCTTTGAAAGCCGGCCAAATTGCCTTCCTCAATGGCCCTGATAAAGCGGTTGACAAATCCTTCACAACTTAAGAATTGGACCACTTCCCCATCGAATTTTTTTCCGGCTTCATAACAGACCGCGTGTAAAAGGTGGGTCTTGCCCAGCCCGACATTGCCGTAAAGAAAGAGCGGATTATAAGTATCGCCCGGCGAATGACTTATCGCCACACAACTGGCGTGGGCAAGGCGGTTGCTCGGCCCCACTACAAAACTATCAAAGGTATAATCGGGATGAAGTTTAAGCGTGGGCATGATTCGCTCAGTGCGGCGGCCGGACTCTTCGCGGTTTACAACGTTGAAATCCACAGTAACAAGATGGCCGGTTATTTGCTGAGCAGCCCGCGTGAAGCTGTCTTTACAGTTGTCGCGTAAGAATTGAGCGGTCATCTCGTCCGGACAACCGATTTCAAGTGAACCGCCGCTTAAGTGTGCAATATCTAACTTCTCGAACCACCTACGGACGTTGGCTGGGTCAAGCGCTTTTGCACGGTCAAGAATATCAGCAAAAATATCTTCTACTTCCCGAACCGCCAAGACCACCCTCCTTTGTGAAAGGCCTACCTAATCCGTGCTCTATGCAAACAACAACTGACCATCAAAAACATCCCTGTTAAAAAACTTTCCAAGGTCGAGAACAGGCTACCCCCTGTGCCTCAACAAATCCAGCAATCGAAATCTAATTCGAATCGGTTGATTTGTCAAAAACAAACTTGCGGAAAAAACAAAAAAATAGAAATTTTTCAGTGCCGTCAGACAGTCTGGATACAACCCTTTCTATCATTTCAGCGGAAACGGAAATCTACTTGAAATTTTTGTAAATATCTGCGACACTGCGTCGAAATAATTTTTTATCCATAAGGAAGCAGTTATGGGCATTTTCACTAAGACAGCAGGATATTTCAAAGACCGTCTGAGCAAAACGCGCAACAAAATCACCTCTTCACTGTCGTCGGTACTCACTCTCGGGAGAAATATCGATGAAACCCTGCTCGACGAGCTGGAAGAAACGCTGATAAGCGACGATATCGGCTTAGAAACGACGGACAAGCTCATATCCGGTCTGCGTGATGCTTACCGCAGCAGACACATCGCAACCACTGACGAAATACTGCCGTTTCTCAAAGAACACATCAAAAGCTACTGGCCGGGCCGTGACAGGCAATTGTGTCTCGCTCACCCCGGCCCGACCGTCATCCTCGTCGCCGGCGTCAACGGCACCGGCAAAACCACGAGTATCGCCAAACTCGCCTATATATTTACCCAAAACAACAAAAAGGTCATCGTCGCTGCCTGCGATACATTCCGTGCCGCCGCCGTAGAACAGTTAAGCATCTGGGCCGAGCGCATCGGCGTCCAAATCGTAAAACACAAATCCGGCGCAGACCCCGCAGCGGTCGCTTTCGATGCCTGTGAAGCCGCCATCGCAAGAAATACAGATATCCTGATTCTCGACACAGCCGGACGACTGCACACGAAAAAGGACTTGATGCAGCAGTTGACCAAGATTCGCGACGTAGTGGCCCGGAAAATCCCCGGTGCCCCGAATGAAGTATTGCTCGTTCTCGATGCCACTACCGGACAGAATGCAATCGTCCAGGCAAAGATCTTCACGGAGGCAATTAACGTTACGGGAATATTCCTGGCCAAGCTTGACGGCACCGCACGCGGCGGAATCGTCATCGCTATTAAAGACCAGCTCGACATACCGGTAAAATTTGTCGGCCTCGGCGAAAAACCAGAAGACATCGCCGAATTC
>DATLBB010000346.1:0-3254 GCA_035527155.1 Sedimentisphaerales bacterium | reverse complement strand
TCCGTCTGCCAGGCGAGAAACGGCGTAATACACTTGATAAGCAGCTGGAATCACTACGAATTCAATCTGAAATGGCTCCAGACACCACCGCCGGCAAAGCCCGTGGCCCACTCAAATTGAGCTTAGGCTCACAGTTAATTGGTGTGCTGACCTAACTTATAACGGGACGATGCTTTATTTGGGAACCTCAAAAAAAGTTGTACTATTCAGCAATTTGAGGTAGTATACTGTCTCTGATGCCCAGCGCCGAGCTGAGCGCAGTTTTTTGCAAAATATCATAAAGGAGGAATATCATGTTCAATCGATTTTCATTGTGGCGTGTGGTAGCAGGTTTTTGGGTCTTAAGTCTTTGCCTGGCCTATTTGTGTGCAGTAAACACGGCTGCTGCCGATGAGTCAAGAGACCTGAAGTTTTCAAAGCGATGTTTAATGGTCAACCCAAATGAGGGCTGTGCCATCGGCGATGTGGACCGCGACGGCAGGCCCGATATCATCGCCGGGACGCACTGGTATGCCGCGCCGGATTTCATCCCGCGGCCGGTTCGCGACATCCCCCAAATATCGCTCGGGTTCGGCAGCAAGGGCTTCTATGCCAATAACGCAGACCTCGTTTACGACGTGGACGGCGACGGCTGGCTTGACGTAATCTCCGGCGGCTGGACCGAATCGCAGCTTAACTGGTACAAAAACCCAGGCAAAGACGGGCTCGAAAAGGGATGGAAATGGGAGCCGCAACTGCTCGTCAACGCCCGCGCGCAGAACGAGGCCTTTGATCTTCGCGACATAGACGGTGACAGCGTGCCGGAAATCATCGTTCACTGCTGGGTTTCAAGGGACCCTCTGGTGGCGTGGAAGCTGGCAAAGACTGCCGATGGCCGACCGACAGTTAAGCGGATTGTGTTAGGGACAAATGGCTGTGGACACGGTTATGCCTTTGGCGACATCAACGGCGACGGCCGAGAGGACCTCCTGTGTGGAGTCGGCTGGTACGAGCACCCCGCAGGCGACCCTTTCGCCAAGCCATGGAAGCTCCACCCAGAGACCGCATTGCGAAGTGCCAGCTCCCCGTTCCTGGTTGTGGACGTAGATGGCGATGGCCGTAATGACATCATCTGGGGAAAGGGACACGACTATGGTGTGTACTGGTGGAAACAAGGCAAACCCAAACCCGACGGAACCACGACCTGGAAAGAACACCTCATCGACAAGTCATGGTCGCAGGCCCACTCGATGGTCTGGGCCGACCTTGACGGCGACGGCAAGGGTGAACTCATTACGGGCAAGCGGGTCCGAGGCCACGGCGGTCGCGACCCCGGTGCGAAGGAACCGGCGTGCCTTTTTTACTACAGTTGGGACAGTGCCACCAGTAAATTTGTCCGCCATACAATCAGTGGACCCGGCAGTGGCGTCGGTACCGGAATGCAGATTCGCGTTGCCGACCTCAACAGTGATGGCCGGCTGGATATCGCGGTGGCAGGAAAAAGCGGCACGTGGCTGCTGATTAATGAAGGCAGGAAAAAGTAGGGAACAATTTGTTAATAGTATTATAGTACCCGGATAGTTTCTAACTAAGTTCGATATCAGATAAAGGAATTCAGCAATGTCTAAAAAACATTTTTTGTTGTGTCTTTCTCTTCTAATTATCTTACTTTTTCCTGTGAATGTTTTCGCGCAAGAGCGTCCAAAAAAGAAAATCATCGAATATGGCTGGGACGTTCCTTACCCGGATTTTGTGCGGGACAACATCGGCGAAATGGAAAAACGGCCCTTTGAGGGTATCATCTTTCGTACCAAGGGCTTTGACCATATCTTTGACACCCGTCCCTGGAAGAAGGAAAAACTTCAGCCGCAGTTGGATACGCTTACTCAAATCAAATGGAAGAAATTCACGGATAATTTTCTCACGCTCTATGCCGCCAGCAAGTGGAATATGGACTGGTTCAATGATGAGCACTGGAACGTCATCGTCAAGAACATGAAGTTATTCTCTCTGGCAGTTCGTTCCGGTAAATGTGTTGGAGTCTGTTTTGACCCGGAACCATACGACACCGATCCGTGGGTATATCCCTGCCCCTATAAGGACAAGTCGTTCGACCAGGTCTGCGAGCAGGTCCGCAGGCGCGGCCGACAGTTCATCATCGCCCTGCAGGAACACAAACCCGAAATAAGGGTATTGAGCCTCTTTCAACTGGGCCTTTTTGGCCACGTCGTTGATGAACCAGACACCAGGATTCGCCGGGAAAAACTGCGTAAACAGTGGATGCCCCTTCTGCCTGCCTTTTGTATCGGCATGCTCGAAGGCGCCGCGCCCGGAACCATTCTCATCGATGGCAACGAGCTGGCTTACTATTATGAAAATCCTCATAAATTTTACCAGGCTTACCATCTCATCCGGCAGCGTGCCCAGACCCTGGTCCCTAAAGAGCTGCGAAAAAAGTATAACAGCCATGTACAGGCGGGCATGGCACTATACATTGACCAGACCTTAGGAAAGCGGACAGTAAAAACCATAAGTCAATCCATGACCCGCGAGCAACAGCTAAAATTCTTCGAACATAATGTGTATTACGCTCTGACCACCTCGGATGAATACATCTGGTGTTATAGTGAAAGGATGAATTGGTGGCTGCCGCCGGAGAAAGTCAAAAAGGACCGTATCCTTCCACCTGGAGTAGAGGAGGCCCTTATCTCAGCCCGGCAAAAGTATCAGCAGGGCAAACCATTAGGCTACGATATCAAAGATATGATTGAAGCCGCCCGGCAAAAGAAGAAATAAAGTAAGGACGGTTCGCGAACCGCCCCTACATGGATTTTACGGGTTGGGCGCACCAGGAGTTGGAAGGGCCGCATCCCAACTCTCGGCCTTGTCCCAACTGGCCGGCTTCGCGGTCGGGTCGAGAATCACTAACGAGTATCCTAAGCCGTCCGTCAGTGGATACCACCTATCGTCGTAGCCAAACCGCAGTATCGCCGCATCCAGCGGCGAAGCCAGCTTCAGAATGATATTTTCACCGGCGTTGCTCAACTCAAGGGAGTACTCGCCGGCGACGTTGATACCTGTGCCGAAGGCAAACTCGAACATGGCGGAATTGCTGTCAACGACAACGTACTCGCCGGGCTCAAGTTCCATCGGCGGGAAAGTAAACTCAATCCCTTCGGTAAAACGCACGCCCGTCAGGTCCAGATTCACGTCGCTGACGTTCTGCAGCTCGATGTAATCGTACTCGCTGGTGGTGGCGAGGGTGTTGTACATTA
>DATLBB010000345.1:0-4493 GCA_035527155.1 Sedimentisphaerales bacterium | reverse complement strand
GTTAGATTTTTATTGACAAACAGCAAGAGTTTGGTATAATACAAACAGCCATAGAAATGGCAGGTATTTAGCGGAGAACCGCACGTCTTAGTATCAGCAGATACACGCCAAAAATAATAGTTATTGATTAGTGAAAGGTGGATAACCAATGAACTATTTAACCATTTACGAGCACTTGTCCGCCTCAGGCGGATCCAGCATCTTGGGTCTTGAGTCTTGCATCTTGTGTCTTGAATCCTCTACAACTGTAGAGAACTCTCTACAAATCAGCTCTTTTATGCAAAACAAACCCAATTTTCCGGATGACCAAATGAACGTAAACAAAGTATTAACAAGGGATTATGAAAATACATCCAATTGCAAACTGTGTGAAAACAAAGCCAATACAAAGCCAAACAAAGCCAATTTGCCGGATGACCAAATGAACGTAAATAAGGTATTAACAAAGGATTATGAAAATAAATCTAATTGTTCGCTTGCTGAAAACAAACCCAATACAAAGCCAATACAAAGCCAATACAAACCCAAACAAAGCCAATTTCAAAGGCAAAAAAATGCTGCTGCGTTTGACGACTAACGGTCGGCGTGAGTCGTTTGGTTACTACGCCGACGAAATAGAAGCGCCCAATGCATACGACCGGGAAAAGGCAGGTAACAGAATAAATAGTATATTGGCTGCGGGATTATTGCATTTTCCCGGCAAGAGTTTATAATTATTCGTCGACTGTGGTTTGGAACACGTAGTTCTTTAGTATTTTTTCAGGAGCAGCTATGTCAGGTCATTCACACTGGTCGGGAATAAAATATAAAAAGGCGGCCGTTGACGCGAAGCGCGGCAAGGTATGGAGCAAAGTGGCCCGAATGATAATCGTAGCCGCCAAGGCCGGCGGCGGCGATCAATCTGCGAATCTATCTTTGCGATATGCAATCGACAAGGCCAAAGCCTCAAATATGCCCAAGGATACGATTGAAAAGGCCATCAAAAAAGGGACCGGCGAGATAGAAGGCGCCAGCTATGAGGAGGTCCTCTATGAAGGTTACGGCCCGGCTGGGGTCGCAATAATGGTCGAAGCGCTAACGGACAATCGCAACCGCACAACGCCGGAAATCAAGAGGCTGTTCGAAAAGCACAACGGCTCGTTAGGGGCAACCGGCTGCGTTAACTGGATGTTCACTAAGAAGGGACTTATCACGGTTAGTTCTGAGGATACGAACGAGGAGCAGCTTTTTGAAATCGCCCTTAACGCGGGCGCAGATGACATGCAAAATACTGGGGAAGTTTACGAAATAACGTGCGACCCGGCCGCTTACGAGAAGCTGAAAGAGCGACTGAAAGAAAAAGAGATACCTACTCAGGTAGCCGAAATTTCGATGGTTCCGCAGAATACTGTGCCGGTCAATGATGCGGCGGTCGCAAAGAAAATCATCTCTCTGATGGAAGGCTTTGAAGACCACGAAGACGTGCAAAACACATACGCTAACTTTGACATACCTGACGAGATATTGAGCGAAATAGCCAGTAATTAACGTGTAGGATTGTAAACGGACAGTAGTCAGAGATTGATGCATAGGAGAGACAATTCATGTGTATGCATTGCACTCGGCGGCAGTTTATCGGGGCAGGTGCAGTGGGCGGGATGGCGCTGGCGGTGGGTCACTTGACGGCCGCGAGCGACGTGTCGAGCCCCGCGCCCGACTCAAAGGTTCGGATCTGCGTGGTTATTGCCGGCAAGCCGGCGGGCAGAAGTTGGGGCCTTTCCGAAGCGGATCTCGCGCCAATTATGAAGCGTGTAGCCCAGGCCGAGAAAAACCTGGGCAACGTGGAGTTCGTCATCGGCCAGGTGAGCACCGCCGAACAGACCGTCCAGTTGTTGGACAAGGCAGGTCCGGATGCCCCCGTGCTGGCAGTCAGCGCTGACATCTTCGGTCTTAGCAGCTTCATGATGCCCACCATTTTCAAACAGGGACGACCGGTGGCCGTCTTTCATATGCCGATAATCGGTGGGCACGACTGGTGTCTGGTGAACCCGTGGCGCCAGGAGGGACACCCAATCACCCTGTTCAACAGCAGCGACTACGACGAGTTGGAACGAGCCGCGTCATTACTCAGGGTAATCCCGCTGTTGCGACGGAGCAGGGTACTCGTCTCTCCGCCATTCAAGGGCACGCCCGAGTCCTACACGCCCGAAAAAGTGAAACAGCGGCTGGGGGTGGAAATGGTGGCCATCGCCGACGGACGTTACGACGAAGTCATGGCCAACGTGGACGATCGCGATGCCAAAGCAAAGGCCAGGCGGTGGCTTGACGAGGCAGAGGGTATTGTCGAGCCAAACCAGGAGGACGTCCTCAAGGCCGCGCGGGCCAGTCTGACCCTGGATCAACTCATCGCCGAGAACCGCGTTGATGGTCTATGTGTCGGCACGTGCATGGGCTGGTTGTCGCGAGGCTTTCCCTGTCTGGGATTTTCACGCCTGAACGACCGAGGAATCCCCGCTGCCTGCGACGGAGACATGGACTGCCTGCTGACCATGCTGATCTTCCAGCACGCGCTGAACCGGGCTGGTTTCCTGGGCAATGCCGGTGGTGTTGACACCGCCAGGAACGCCTTTCATCTCTCCCACTGCTCGGCCCCGCTGAAAATGGAGGGCCCCGCCGGCCCGAAGGCGCCCTATCTGCTCCGCCGACACGCCGAGGTCCGTGGCGGCGCGGTTACCGAGGTCCATTATCGCATCGGGCAAAAAATCACCTTCACCAAATTGGTCCACCTCGACACCCTGCTGATGTTCACCGGCAAGATCATTGAGGTCCCCAGGGTACCCAAAGGCCAGGAACGAGGCTGCCGGACGGAACTCGTGGCCGAGGTGGACGACGCGGACAGGCTGCTGGCCAATTGGGGCGGCGGCGTGCTCGGCGCCAGCGCCAAGGATTACTATGCCTCTCTGCACCGAGTCGCCTATTACGGCGACCACACACAGAGCATCCGCCACTTGGCCCACCTGATGGGGCTGAAGGTTGTGCAGGAAGGCTGACGTCCGACCTTAAACTCGGCACTGACAGCTCTTTGAAGCGTTGGAAAAATGTTCGGCTTACCAAATAGGACCTCAAGGTTGATGTGTCTGGAATATCATGAGGTGTCCGCATCTAAGACATATTCTGAATGGCCTGAGCTATGAAACGAATTGGTTTAGATAAGATAATTTGGAAAAACACGGACTGGATTTAAAGCTATTCGTTGAAAAGTGGTTCTGCTAATGCCCGACCGACTGACCGTTAAAATGACAGTATGAGTCAACCTGTAGGTTTATATCTTAGAGGGCAGACTGTTGGGATAGAAATTCTATTCGCTGTTTTGCTTTCTTGTATTTTTCTTCGCCGAGCCGGCTGACTATTTCCTCTCTTTCGGGATACATTCTCTGGAACTGGCGGCGATACTTATCTTCGATTCTGATTGTTTCTAAGTAGTGCTCAACAGCCAGAGCGGTTTTACCCAACTGCTCGGCGATTTCAGCTAAGTTGAATTGCAGCCGCCCACTGCCGGGATAACGTTTTGCCGCCTCAAGGCCAAAATCGTAGGCTTTTTGAGTGTCACCAAGTAAATTATACACAGTACTTAGTTTGTCATAGTTCTTGAAGCTCGCTTCGTTGCGTTCAATCGCATTTAGAAAACATTTCTCCGCTTTCTCAAGCAGAATCGGCTGCTTTTTTTCTGCGTCCTCGTAACGTTGCAAATATAGCCTGCCGTTCAAATTCAACGCCGATGGGTCCAGCGGGTCATCTTTGGCGGCTTCGTCCAAAAGTTCACTGTCGTATCCCACACCCTGCATTGCCAGTTTAATATTTGCGCCGGCTTTGGCCACAGGAAAAAAAGCGTAATTAAAATACGCCCAAATTATCACCAGCCCCCCAGCCGTCACAAGAACTCTCGTAAAAAGCGCCGGTTTACCAACGAACTGCCGCCGAGACTTTTGGCCAAAATCCAACGCAATCAGACAAGCTAATATCGCCCAAAAAGTGGTGAAGACGCCCGGCTCAAAAATCGCAAAGTCTATCAGATTATGAATCAGCACTCCTAAACAAGCACAAAAAAGCGAAACAACAATAATATTCACACGGCCTGTTTTGTTCGATACTCCACCTGCTGTCAAAAGCAAAAAGCCAATAATAAATACAACCATCGGCACTATATAAAATATAATTATCGCGGCATTCCTCTCTTGCAGAGAACCTACAGGTGGCAGCGGAGAAAGAATCGGCCTGATGAACAGCAAGGCAGATGATACAACAATTACCATCGGTACGGCGAGCTTGAAAAAAGCCGGCTCACGCTGACGAGTCTCTGCAGACTGTGGAGCGGGCCCGGGAGACACTGCTCTCCATAACGGCACCAAAACGATGGCTAAAAATCCTATAAGCCCAAGTGGGCCATATTGAGCCAGGATACTTAAAAGAAAATTGTGCGGGTCTGCAACGGTCTCCAGTGCCGCTGCGGCTTT